>JBKGZT010000088.1:0-3277 GCA_046543235.1 Candidatus Acetothermia bacterium
ATTTGACAGGTGAAGAATTCGTGAATAAAATGCTTGAGGTGCTGCTAAATAGGGTGGAGATTGCTCCGTGAAACAATAAATGCCCATAACTAATTTGCAGTTACATTAAACTCGGGGCTGTTCCCGGCACGTTTTTTCACTCTCCTCTTTGATCACGTCCCCGTTATCTCACTCTGCTCCTTTGGGGATCAATAACTCCTCCTGACCCGGGCCGCCGTCGCCTTAAACGCCATAAAAACCTCCCTCCCCTCCTCCAGGTCGAACTCCTCGACCGTCCGCTTCGTCACGTAGCAGTTCAGGCCGTTGTCGGCGCGGACCCGATAAACCTGCCCCAGATGTCGCACCGATAGCACCCTTCCGGGTATAGTGTTCCTGGCGGAGGTCCCACCGGATTCCTTTTTCAGGAAGATATCCTCCGGCCTGAGATAAACGTTTACCGAACCCTCACGAACGTCCGTAGTCGCGCTGACCCGGAAATCCCCCACGTCGATAACCCCCAGATCCCCGTCTTGCTCCACCACCTGACCGGTCAAGACGTTCTCGACCCCGACGAATCCCGCCACTTTCTCGTCGACAGGTCTGTTAAAAACTTCCTCGACCCCCCCTACTTGTCTGACTTTTCCCTCCATCATAATCGCAACCCGTTCGCCGAGGATCTTGGCCTCGGCCTGGTTGTGGGTGACATGGATAACCGTGACTTTCAGTTCGTCGTGCAATTTTTCAAGCTCAGCACGAAAGCTTTCCCCCGTCCGGGGGTCCAGGGCGGATGTCGGTTCATCCAGAAGCAAAAGCCCAGGTCGATAGGCTATCGCCCGGGCGACGGACACTTTCTGGCTCTCCCCGCCGGAAAGCGCCCGGGGATAACGTTCCGCCAGATCGCCCAAATCGAGCAGATCCATGACCTCGCGGGCCCTGGTTTCGGGGTCGGCGGCGTTTCTCGCTTTCAGGCCGTAAAGCACATTTTCCCGTGCCGTCATGTGGGGGAAGAGCGCGTAATCCTGGTAAACAAAACCGATATCACGGTCCTCCGGCGGAACATTCCTCACGTCCCTCCCGCCGATGATTATCCTGCCCTCGTCCGGTCTCCGTATTCCGGCAATCGTCTCCAGGAGGATCGTCTTTCCCGCCCCGGTCGGTCCGAGGACCATGAAGTAGTTACCGCTATTCACTTCCAGGGAGAGATCCTCTAATTTAAACTCATCCAGATCCTTAGTTAACTTTTCTAACTTAACGCCAGTCGGTTTCATGTTTTTTAGCAAAGCTCCAGAGCAGGAGGAAGGTGATCAGACAAATGGTCACCAGCAATATCGTGGCGGGGCGGGAGCTGGAAAGTCCGTAAGCCGTAAACCTGTCCCTGATTGTTATCGGAGCAGTCTTCGGGTAATAGGCGATAATAGCAACTGCCGCGTATTCGCTAATTCCCCGGGCCCAGCTTAGGACAACCCCCGTAAGTATCTGAGAGGAGGCCAGAGGGAAGGATACCCTGAGAAACGTCTTCCAGGGCGACCCGCCGAGCGTCCTGGAGACGTTTTCCAGCCTCCGGTCCACGGACTCGAATCCCTCGCGGGCGGAGTTGACGAAAAAAGGAAGAGAAACGAAGAGCATGGCGACGACAATTCCGGGCAGGGCGTCCTCGAAGATCAAAAAATCGCCGACGAGACCACCGACCATTCCGGAACGGTTGAATATCCCGTAAAGCATTATCCCTGCGGCAATGTGGGGGATCACCATCGGCAGATCGATTATCCTGGCTACGAAGCTCTTACCCGGAAAATCCCTCCTGGCGAGTATATATGCCAGGGGAGTACCGAAGAGAAACGCAGAAAAAGCGGCAATCCCCGATGCGTAGACGCTCAACCAGATAGACCGGTAAACGGCGGGGTCGGTCGCTGCTTCGACCAGTCCGGGAAAATCACCGAGGAGCTGAACGCCGTAGATGTTGGCTATAGGTCCGCCGATAAAGAGGACCAGAACCAGCGCCAGAAAGGAAAATGGTAGCGTCAGCCGAATATCCTTCATTTAGCTCTCCAGTTATTCAACTAATTCTTCTAGACCTTCCGGGACTTCACCAAAGCCGCGAGCGGGGACTATCGGAGGCTGGCCGAGTTCCGAGAATATCTCCCTCCCCTTCTCGCTTACCATGAAGCTGACGAATTCACGGGCAAGATCGGGATTGGGGGCGCCTTCAGGGATCGTGACTCCGTAAACGATGGGCTTCGCCTTCTTTAAATCCCCGTCGTCGGTTCTCACACTCACTTTCCCGTAAGCTTCCGAATGCTCGGTGGAGGATAGATTGACTTCTTCGGGCAAACTGACGAACTGAAGCCCGTGTTGTTCTGCCAAGCTCCGGTACTCGAAGGCGTAATCCAGACCGCCGGATTGAAGCATTGAGACCAGATCGACTTCCTTGTTCCGGATCGAGACCTTCGCCGTATTAGGTCTCAACGGCTCTGAAGTATCAAGGACGTAGCCTCCATCTTCCTCTTTTACGGTGACGTCGGTATTATCGACGATCAAATCATCGAAGATCCCCACCTCGGAATAGTGGAGTTCGGCCAACTGTGATACCATCAAGCTCCGATAACCGCAGGGATCCATGTTCGGGTTGGAGAAGCCGAACCGGACGTCAGGATCGGCCAGGACCTTGTACCAGTTCTCCTTACTTACCTCCCCGGAAAGCGCGCTATTTTCCGTATGGGCAATGACTATTTCGTTCCGGGCAAATTGAAGGTAGAAGTCGGCGTAATCCGGGATCATCATGGAAGGTATCAGCGAGTAATCGGCCACCGCGACCACGTCTCCCCGCTTACCGACCTGGGTTACCTGCCTGACGGCAAGGACGCTCCCATGTGCCTCGAGCTGAACGTTCACTTCCGGGTTCATTTCCTCGAACTCCTCCGCCACCCTCTTTAAAGGAACGGATAAGCTGCCTGCGTGAAATATCTTAAGGCTGGTACTTGCTTCTGCCCACAGGTTAAAGATGCTCAGAGGCACCAGTAAGGCGACTGCAATAAGAGTTAAAGATGATCTCTCGTTCAACAACCTTTTATCTCCTCGATCTCAGTTCAGCTTTATTTGTGCACATTAGTTCAATTACCGATAAACCGAGGTAATTTTAAGTCTGTGTTGATATTTGTCAACACCTGTTATCTACTTAGTCACTTCTTTTCCCTCTTGCTATCTCAATTCTTTCACCATTATGAGACCGACTTGTGATTTTGAGTGTCATAACTTCAATCCAGAGAAACCCCGGGTAGAGAAACATTTAACTAGACGA
>JBKGZT010000089.1:0-3274 GCA_046543235.1 Candidatus Acetothermia bacterium
GTTAAATTTTCGCGAAGTACCGTTTAAGGTGATTGATGAAGCGTGGCTTGGCCAGTTCCTCAAGTGCGTCCGATTCCAGCTGGCGGACCCGCTCCCGGGAAAGGTCGAATCGTTCGCCTATCTCGGCAAGGGTCTCGGTCTCCTCTTCGTCCAGACCAAACCTGAGCTGAAGCACCCTTCTCTTTCTGTCCGAAAGTTCCTCCAGACCGGCCTCCAGATCCTCCTGGAGCAGGATCTTCAACGCTTCTTCTTCAGGTGTAGAATAGTCCTCGGATTCTATGAAGTCGCCGAGAACCTCGTCCTTTCCTTCCTCGATCGGTTTATCAAGGGAGACCGTCCCCTTTTCGGCCCGTTCGGCTCTCTTTACAGTTTCGACGGAAATATCGAGTTTCTCCGCTATTTCTTCCCTCGTCAGATGCCCGTCCCCTTCTTCATTTTCTTCCTGCTTGAGGTTCCTGATTTTCCTCACTATATCGTAAGTGTGTGGGGGCACTCTGACCGTCTTCCCCTGATTAACCAGAGCCAGCCTGATCTTTTGCTTTATCCACCAGGTGGCGTAGGTGCTGAACTTGTAGCCCTTGGATTCGTCGAACCTCTCCACCGCTTCCATCAGACCTATGTTACCTTCTTGAATCAGGTCGAGGAGGTCGACCCCCTGCCCTGAATACTGCTGAGCCAGCTTGACAACCAGCCTCAAGTTGGAAAGAATCAACTTCTTTCGGGCAAGTGAACTTCCCTGATTTATCCTCCTGCTCAGATAGTTCTCTTCTGCCCGATCCAGTAGTTTGTACTTTCCAATTTCCGAAATATATAAACCAAGAGGATTTACCGGGGTACCTCCGGAATCGAACCCCCCTTCTCCCTGGGTCTTTTCCTCAACTGGCTGCTCTTCGTTCTTCATATTCAAACTCCCGATTCAAGCAAGGTTTCACTATATTGATAAGTCAGCCGGGCTCCAAACTCAACAGCGGACAAACAAAAGATCCCCAAAAATAAAGCACTTTAAGGCTTGACTGACTCTATTATTCCCCCTCCCAGCAGCTCTTCTCCGTCATATATCCCGGCTATCTGGCCGGGTGTAACGGACTTCTGGGGTTCTTCGAAATAAACCAGAAACTTTTCGGACTCGACCTCCAGCCTTGCCTCGACCGGGGGTGCCCCGTATCTGATCTTCACGTCGACTTCGGTTTTCTCCGGAGGTTCACCCGCGATCCAGCTCGGTTCGGTGGCAACCAAACCAGAAGAGTAAAGGTCCTCCTCCGAGCCAACCACCAGCCGGTTGTTCTCCCTGTCCATCTCCACGACGTAATAAGCCCGGTTCGACTCCAGACCAAGACCCTTTCTCTGGCCGATCGTGTAAAAGGGTAGCCCCCGGTGGGCACCAAGCTCATTTCCGTCCGTATCGACTATCTCCCCCTCCTCCATCGACCCCGGAGCCTCCCGTTCGAGGAACTCCCTGTAGTCTCCCTCCGGTACAAAGCACAGATCCTGACTTTCCTCGGCCTCAGCCGTAATCAGGTCTTCCTCCTCAGCTATCCTGTAAATCTCGTCTTTACGAAAGTTACCAACTGGAAAAACGGCCCGCTCTAACTCGTCCTGACCGAGCCCGTAGAGGAAGTAGGATTGATCCTTTTCCGGATCCAGCCCCTTCAGTAAACGCTGAACCCCATCCTCCTCTTCTACCCGAACGTAATGACCCGTTGCGATGAATCGAAACCCCAGCTCTTTCGCCTTTTCCAGCAAGAGATCGAAACGCACGAGTCTGTTACACCTGGCACAGGGGTTGGGAGTTATTCCCTGCAGGTAAGCCCTAACGGTCGGCCTGACTACTTCCGCCTCGAACTCGTCGCTCAGATCAAACCGGTAATGGGGTAAATCCAACTGATCAGCTACCGTCCCGGCCATGTCGAGCGAACAGCAGGCGTTTTCCTTACCCCGGTACTCCGGGGAGTTCGGATAGTCCCAGAGCCAGAAAGTCGTAGTATGAACTTCGTATCCGCGCCGCTTTAGCAACAGCGCCGCCACAGAGGAGTCCACGCCGCCGCTGAGAGCTACCAGAACGCGATCGTCTCCGCTCTTTCTTCTCACACTTCCGCCGTGGTCGGCTCCCCTCTCTTCGGGACCAGGCATAAAAAGGCAAACCCCTCGCTCTCGCTCAGAAACTGGTGTTTATTGTCGGAAGGTACGTACACCGCATCGCCGGAGGCCAGATCTTTTTCGCCATCTTCCGTTCTTATCTTGCCTTTCCCTTCCAGGACGAATATCTCGTGTTCCCAGTCGTGACTGTGATAGGGAGTCTGACCACCTTCCTCCAGGGTAAAACGCCGCATCGCGAACGTCTCCACCCCTTCAGGAGCCCCCAGCAGCACCTCTTTTCTTACACCTTCCGCGCCTTCCAGGTCGGTTATCTCTTTAGTCTCAAATTCGCCGTCTTTTTTCACATGTAACATTATGATCACCGGGCAAGTTATATCCTCGGCGCGCCCACGTTGCAAGAGGCCTCTCCGTTGAATAGCAGTACCCAGTAAATTATTATCTCACGGGTGATTTTGGAAATGGACAAGAAGACCGACGTAATCGTCGTAGGTGCCGGTCACGCAGGCTGCGAGGCCGCGTTGATTTCGGCCCGGAGCGGAGCAGAGACCACCCTGCTGACGATAGACCTGGATAAGACCGCCCGCATGTCGTGCAATCCAGCCATAGGCGGGCCCGGTAAATCTCAGCTGGTGAGGGAAATCGACGCGCTCGGTGGGGAAATGGCAAAGAACACGGACAGGGCCGCCCTCCATAACCGGCGCTTAAACACCAGCAAGGGACAGGCAATGCAGGTGACCCGGGCTCAGGTGGACCGAGACCGATACCGCAGGGAGATGAAACGGGTGCTCGAGACGGAGGATAATTTAAAGTTAAGAGAAGAGATGGCCGTGAAACTGATCGTCGACTCCGGCAGGGTAAGAGGAGTGGCTACCAGGGAAGGCGTCCGCTACCTGGCGGACAGCGTCGTGCTAACTACCGGTACTTTCTTGAACGGGGAAGTCTACCTGGGTGAGACGTCTTATCCCGCAGGTAGGAGCGGGGAGCCACCCGCCGAGGCCCTATCCGAAAGCCTGCAAGGCCACGGCCTGGAAGTTAAAAGAATGAACACGGATACAACGCCAAGGGTCAACGGAAAAACCATCGATTTCTCCTCGCTCAAGGCCCAGAGAACCATGGAAGAGCCTTTTAGCTTCTCCTATTCTTCGGAAAAACAGGTTCTATCCGACGATTACCCGGT
>JBKGZT010000035.1:0-15343 GCA_046543235.1 Candidatus Acetothermia bacterium
CCGCACGTGTGGTTCGGAGGGAGGGGAGGCCCGAGAGGGTCTTTCCTACCCCTATCGTCTATTTAAATATTCCTCTACCCCATCGTGAGGAAAATACTTACGTCCGTATAGATTTCTTTCCCCTTTGAAAGAGGGAAAGATAGAATGGGGGTGAAGGTTAAAAAGAAACCCCTACCTCACAAGCCACCAGCCTCTTACCGCCGGAATTGCACCCATGGATAGTACGGAACCGGTTAGTTCCAGAACCAGCCAGGCAAGAGCGATTTCGTGAATTCCGTCGCCGATCCTCGATACCAGCTGCCCCAGCCAGAGTTTTAAGAAGTCGGAGCATTTCGGGGTTCCTAACATGTCTTATTCCCGTGGTCTTTGATCGGCTCCGGCAGCGTCAGCGGAGAACTACCGGAGGTGTGCTAAATGGAAAACCAGGATATTTTTTAATGAAACTTTGGCAGAAAGGTAAGTTTACTTACCCAACCGGATTTCGACCCGACTGTTCCCGTCCTCGATATCTACGAGCTTGCCGTCAAAAGTCCCACCTTCAATTTCTTCGATTACTTTCGAGAGGTCCACCCCTTTTTCGGAAAGCTTCGAGCGGGCCTTTTCCGGGGTAATTTTCTTTAAGAACTTCGCCAGACCGATCGGAAAGGTTATATTTACCTCCTCCTCCCCGTCCTCGACGACGAGGATTTTGAGGAAGTTGGCGTTACCGGGGGTATCTCCCTCTTTATCTTTTCCCCCTGACTCCTTTTCCAGCGAGGATAGAAGTTCGTTCGCTTCCTCGACGTCTATCTTTCCTTCGTCCAGCATCTTCAGTACTATCTTGCGCTCTTCGTCCATCTTGAAAACCTCCTTTAAAGTCTTTCTAACCTGTTTTTAGCTTCCTCGAACCCGATTTCGCCCTCATCCAGCGCGTTCAGTACTTCCCTTCTTTTTTCGTCCTTTTCGTCACCCGGACTCTCCTCGGGTATGTAGCCGAGAGCTTCGATGACCTCGTCCAGTTTTTTTCGGACGGTAGGGTAGGATATACCAAGTTCTTCTTCGACTTCCTTGATGTTTCCCCGAAGACGGATAAAGATCTCGACAAATTCGCGTTGTTCTTCATCCAGCCGGGAGAAGTTCCCGAGTTCAAACTGGCCTTTGACCTGAGTCCGACAGTTCGAACACTGGAGTTCGGTAACTCTCATTCTTTCACCACAAACAGGGCAACTTCCGATGACTTCTTTCTTCATTCTTGACCACTCCCGTTTGACTTATGAGTTATTATACACCCTTAGGTTAAATATGTCAAAACCAAAATTTAGAAATTTAATATCTAGATAAATATTATTAATATCAGGCGAAACTGCCGGTCAGAATATTGCATATTGTACAGGGATCAATCTGCCCTTTTCTTGAAACCACCGGTACCTGCTCTATAATCCCATTAACAAAATTTCCGTATTGGGCGTCGGAACGCTCCTTCAATTAGCGGTTATTTGAACTAAATCCGGGAGGGAAAAGATGAGAGGAGAGAAGAGTTTTCTGATCGGAAGTCTGGTTTTATTTCTGGTTATCGGTTTCGGCTTCACGGCTCCAGTTTACGGGCAAAACGATTCTTTCGAAGTGGCTTTTCTTGGGGACGTCTTCGGGACCGGTGGTTTCTGGGACCTGGCTAAGGACGGCGTCGAACGGGCTGAAGAACAGCTAGGAGTCAAGGTGAAGGTCGTGGAAATGGGGACGGAGCCCTCCAAGTGGAAACCGGCCATCCGGGGTATTGCGGCCGCCGGGAGATACGATTTGATAATTACCGGCGCGCCCCCCAAGGCCGACGTCCTTCAAGAAGTAGCCCCGAGTTTTCCGGACCAGAAGTTCCTGCTGTTTGACGCCGAACTGGAAGGGATCGACAACGTCCATTCCGTGACTTACGCACAGAACGAAGGGGGGTTTCTCGGCGGCGTCTTTGCGGCGCTTGTTACCACCTATGAGGGTAACGAACTGGAATACGCAAACTCCGAAAAGACCGTCGGGTTTATCGGATTGATGGACCACCCGTTGATCAACGACTTCCTGGAGGGCTATCGCCAGGGAGTAAATTACGTTGATCCGGAGGTAGAAGTACTTGTCTCCTACGTCGGAGACATGAATAACCCACCCAAAGCCAAAGAGCTGGCCAAGGTTCAGTTCGGGAAAGGCGCGGACATAATCTTTACTCCGGCATCGGCCAATAACATCGGCGTCGTAGAAGCGGCCGAAGACGAAGGGGGTTACGTTATTGGAAGCGACGCCAATCAGAACCCGCTTGCCCCGGGGATAGTGTTGACCAGCGTGCTAAAAAAGGCCGACAAAACGGTTTTTCAGAGCGTAAAGAAAGCCCTCTCCGGACTCGACGAAATAGATTTTGGGGAGACGGACAGGCTGGGATATCCGGAGGGTACGGGACTGGCAAAGGACGAGCACTACTCGGAACACGTACCCGGCGAAATCAAGCTAGAGGTCGCCGAGGCCGAACGAAGTATAGAGTCCGGAGAAATCGTCGTCGAGTCGGCAGTGGAAGGAGACTGATTTATCGTCGGGAACAACCGCCTGGAGAAGAGGATGGAAACGCGCAAAGTACCTGAATACCTCCTGGAAATGGAGGGAATAGACAAGACTTACCCGAACGGGGTCCAGGCCAACAGGGAAGTAGACCTGCGTGCAAAGCGGGGAGAGATCCACGGCCTGCTTGGCGAAAACGGCGCCGGCAAATCGACCCTGGTGAAAATCCTCTATGGGCTGGAGGAAAGGGACGGGGGCACGATAAAGCTGGATGGCGAAAAACGAGAGTTTCGTTCCCCGGAAGGGGCCATCCGCGCCGGTATCGGAATGGTCCATCAGCATTTCAGGCTTGCCCCCCGTTTCTCCGTTGCCGAGAACGTCGTCCTGGGACATGAGCCCAATTCAGGTATCAGGTTCGGGGAAGAAAGTGCGCTGGAAGCCACTCGGGATCTGGCGGAAGAATACGGGTTCGATTTGGACCCAGGGAAGCAGGTAGGTGAACTGTCCGCTGGAAAACGCCAGTACGTGGAGATCCTCCGTCTGCTTTACCAAGGTGCAGAGCTTTTGATCCTCGACGAACCAACGGCAGTACTCACGCCCCGGGAAACGGAGGAACTGATGGAATCCCTCCGCTTCCTGAGAGGAGAAGGCCACACCATCCTCTTAATAACCCATAAAATAGAGGTAGCTTTGAGCGTCTCCGACGTCATCACCGTGATGCGGGATGGAAGGATAGTTACCGGAAGAGAAGACACAGGGATAAGCGAAGAGGAAGTATCGAGGCTGATGGTGGATCGGGAGATAGATCTGAACCTGGAGAAGGAACCCGTTCGGGAGGGAGGGGAGGTCCTCCGGGTGGAGGGGCTTTCGACCAGAAGCGAAGAAGGTTTCAGGGTGCTAAAGGACGTTTCGTTTTCGGTTCACGGGGGCGAGATATTCGGAGTTGCCGCCGTCCAGGGTAACGGACAGTCGGAGCTTGTGGAAGTCCTGGCCGGACTGCGCCGTCCCACGGAAGGAGAAATAACAATCGAGGGCGAGCCCGTACGGAACACGAATCCCCGCACAATGAGATCCCTTGGAATCAGCCACGTGCCGGAGGATCGGATGGCGATAGGCGTCGCAGGGGAAGCCACGGTGACCGAGAACCTGACCCTTCCTTACGTTGACGAACGTGAATACAGGAAGGCCGGGTTTCTGAAACGGGGGAGGCTCGACGGGAAATCGAAGGATTTGATCGAAAAATACGACGTACGGGTACAGGATGGAGGATCGTTAGTCAACTCGCTTTCCGGGGGGAACGTACAGAAGCTGATCCTGGCGCGTGAGCTTTCCCGCGATCCGGTCCTGTTACTGGCAGCCCAGCCAACTCGTGGCCTCGATATAAGGACGAAGCGGTTCGTCTGGGAAGAACTCCTCGCCCGCCGATCCGGGGGATCCGCAGTACTCCTCGTATCGTCCGACCTTGAGGAAGTAAAAGGGCTCAGCGACAGGCTCGGGGTGATGTACGAAGGAGAGATAGTTGCCGTTTTCGAAGAACCGGAGGAGCTAAGTGACGAAGAGATCGGCCTTTACATGACCGGGGTCAGGAAGGGAGAGGATTAACTGGAGGGAAGATGAGGGTTACGAAGAACGTCGTTCTGGATTATCTCGGTACCTGGGTTGGACTCCTGGTTGCAGTGGCGATAGGGATGATCGTCGGCTTTGTGGCCGTTTTGTTGACCAGCTCGGAGCCCCTCTACGCGATCCAGGTATTCCTGACGGGCCCCTTTTCCAGCGTATACTGGTTTGGCACGACGATAAACCGAGCGATACCATTGATCTTCGTTGGGTTGGGGGTAGCCATAGCCTTCAAGGCTCGGGTATTTAACATCGGCGCCCAGGGACAATTCTACCTGGGGGCGCTGGCTGGTACGTTGGTCGGCGTCTTTATTGGTCTACCGCCCGTACTCCACGTCCTGACGATCGTGCTTGTATCGGCCCTGGCGGGCGGGCTCTACGCGTTCTTGCCGGGGCTTTTCAAAGCTCGCTGGGGGACAAACGAGATCGTGACGACCCTCATGTTCAACTTCATCGCAATTCACCTGGTCTCGTACCTTCTGGCTAACGGATTTCAGGATAAGGCGGCAAACTACAACGTATCTCCAGAAGTTCGGAGCAGCGCACGTCTCCCGGAAGTAATGTCCCCGTCTCCACTGCATGCGGGAGTATTTCTCGCGGTCTTAGCCGTCGTCCTGTCCTACCTGTTTCTCGATCGATCGGTTTTCGGCTACAAGCTGAGGCTTTCCGGAATAAACCCGGACTTCTCGCGCTACGGAGGAATAAACCGTGGACTCATAATTGTCGGCGCGATAACCCTTAGCGGGGCACTTGCCGGGCTCGGCGGCGGGATCAGGATTATCGGGGTACAGGGCAAATTAACCGAGGGCTTCCTCCCGATGGTCGGATACGACGCGATAAACATATCGCTAATTGCCCGGAACAACCCCCTGGGCGTGATCCCGGCGGCTCTGTTTTTCGGGTACCTCGGGGTAGGGGGAGAGGTAGCCGGTATCCTTACCGACCTCTCGCCTCACGTCGTCAATCTGATAAAGGCGGGAGTTTTCTATCTCGTCACGGCTCAGGCCCTATTCCAGTTCGTGAAGGGGCTAATCGAGAGGAATCCTGAGGAAGTGGCGGAATGATGGAGGCACTTGAGTACCTGATACCGGCAGCTTTCCACGCCGCGACACCCATACTGTTTGCCGCCCTGGGTGGGCTGCTGACGGAGCTTGCCGGCTATATCAACATCGGGCTCGAGGGGACGCTGCTGACGAGCGCCTTTTTTGCCGTGGTGGCCAGTATTGTCTTCGGGAACGCCTGGATCGGGCTCCTTGCCGGGGTTCTTTCCGGGATCCTGATATCACTCCTTCTGGCAGTTGTCCTGCTCAAGCTAAAAGCCAATGTCGTTATTGCCGGTTTTGCGACGAACCTGCTGGCCACGGGAGGTACCGTATTTCTCACCTCTACCTGGTTTGGTGAAGAAGGTGTATTGCGTTCTCCGGATATGCCGGTAATTCCCAGGCTGGAATTGCCTTTGGTCGATCGTCTGCCGGTACTTGGCCAGGTACTCAGCGGACACAACTCCCTCGTCTACCTCGTCTGGATCTCGGCCGGGCTCGTCGCTTACCTCGTCTATCGTACCACCTGGGGCCTGCACCTTCGTGTAACGGGAGACAGCGAGAAGACCGCGGTCTCTACGGGGTTGAACGTCGACCGAATACGGTTGCAGGCCTTCCTGCTCAGCGGGGCCCTGGCCGGGTTTGGTGGCTCTTACCTCTCACTTGGACTGACCCACTTTTTCATGCGCGGGATGTCGGCGGGGCGGGGCTTTATCGCCCTCGCAGCAGTATATTTCGGCGGCTTCAATCCGCTGGGAGTCACCTTGACCTCGTTGCTTTTCGGGTTCGCCGAAGGGGTCTCTAACTACTTCCAGTCGTTTGGCTTGCCCTCACAGCTGCTCGAGATGATTCCCTACGTCCTGACCCTTTTGGCTCTTTTGCTATACTCCATCAGGGAGAGCCCGGACTATCGAAGGACGGAAAAAGAGAGTTCAAAATCGTTATAGCGGGAGGTTTGTCGTGGACAGGAAGAGCTTATACGAGAGCGCAGCCGGATGCCTTGCCGGAGTTGCGATCGGGGACGCCATGGGCTTGCCGACACAGTTCATGACCCCGGAAGGGATAAGATCGGAGTTCGGCCGGATCGTGGACTTCGAAGCCCCGCCTGACTGGCACCCATACGGCGACTCACCGGCTGGTTCCGTTACCGACGATACCGAGCAGACCCTGGCGCTGACGGATGCCTTTATTTCAAAAGGAAGAGATCTCACCGCCGCTGAAGTTGGAAG
Source organism: Candidatus Acetothermia bacterium (assembly GCA_046543235.1). Classification (GTDB taxonomy): domain Bacteria; phylum Bipolaricaulota; class Bipolaricaulia; order M55B111; family M55B111; genus JAGXLP01. The sequence continues at coordinate 6,401 of JBKGZT010000035.1, forward strand.
AGCTTTGCTGGACTGGGCCAGAGGAAGGGATCTGCTGGGCACGGACGAGATCGGCCCAAGTACTGGAAGGGCTCTTCGCCAAATAGCCGGGGGAAAGGACCCGAGAAAAACGGGCCTCAGGGGGACCACGAACGGAGCTTCCATGCGGATTAGCCCGGCTGGCCTGATCAACCCGCTGGAGGGAGAAGGTAAAAGGGAGGAATTGAGGCGGACGGTGAGAACCGTATGTACTCCGACACATAACACGCCGGTGGCGATCGGAGGAGCGACTGCTGTTGCAACAGCTATTGCAGAAGGTTTATCCGGTAGTTCAGATATAGGCGATATAATGGATTCCGCAACAAGATCCGCCGAACTTGCCTTTGGCGAAGCGGAGGAGAGTTTGCCAGAGGTCTCCGAGGTAAACGAAGATGAGAAGATGGAAGTATTGCTGGGGAGGGTAAGTCCCTCGCTTTCCTCGCGGGTCGACCTGGCGCTGGATCTAGTGGGGGAGGTAAAGGACGACGAACTACCCGGGGAACTATACCGGGTAGTCGGCACCGGCGTTGACACGATAGAAGCGGTTCCGGCGGCTCTAGCCCTGGTCAAAGGGAGTGAAGGGGATCCGATCAGGGCCGTCCGGTACGCCGCCAGTGCCGGAGGTGACACGGATACCGTCGGCGCGATAGCCGGAGGGATTGCGGGAAGCTACGCCGGTATCGAGGCTTTTCCGAATTCCTTTCTGAATCAAATAGAGGAGGTAAACGGTCTGCGGATAGAAAGATACGCGGAGGAACTAATAAAGCTGGTCGACACGGAGAGGTGAGTTATGGATAAAGTCATGGTATTGGGGGCGCCGTTTCTCGACCTGATGGCCGGCTTCCCATTGAAAGAGGCAGGGGTTGACTTATCGTCGGAGGTAGAGCTGAAACTTTCCCCCGGCGCCCCAGCCTCGAACGTGGTAACGGGACTTCAGCGGCTGGGAACGAATACGGCCATCCTGGGGAGGGCAGGTGACGACTGGTTCGGGAATTACCTGAAAAGGGCCTTTCAGGAGGAAGGCGTCGATACCTCTCGGCTCTTTCTGGGAGAGGGTGAATCGACCGGGATCGTATTTCCCGTTATCGACGGAAACGGTGTTCAGCAGTCCTTCGAGCTAATTAACGAGCCCGCTCAGTTCGATCTCTCCCGCCGTGATATCGAGAACCTTTCGTTTCCCGAGGACGGTTTCCTCTTCGCGGATGGTGTTCTTTTGATGGAGCATCCCGGAAGAGAAGCGCTGGTCGAAGGGGTAAAACAGGGCCGGGAAGAAGGGATCACGGTCGTTTTCGACCCGAACTTCCGTCTCCCGGCTTCGGCCCTAAAGAAAGAAGGCGGGCGGGCTCTGGAGCTTATCCTGGAGGCCGCGGATTTCATCCTGCTAAATGACGAGGAACTCGAAACCCTGAGAAGGTTTTTTGATGAGAAGAGTAGGACTGAAGCAGTAGTGGAGAGACTTCTGGCCTCCGATACTGAGGCGGTTATCGTAAAAAGAGGCGCTGAAGGCCACGAGGTTATAACCGGAAATGAATCCTTTAACCGAGGGGCTTTTTCCGTCGAAGTCCTCGATACCCAGGGCGCCGGCGATGCCTTTGATGCGGGTTTTATTGCCGGATTGGCTAAGGGTCTGGATTACCGGCATGCGGCCCTGATCGGCGGTGGTGCAGGAGCTATCGTCTGCACGGGGGAAACTGCCTGGGGTCCTCTTCCCGAACTCGATACACTGAGGTTCTTTCTGGAAAGAAAAGGCGAAAAAGAGCTAGCGGAAGCCCTGGAAGCGGGATAATAGTTCTTTTCTATCATTTATAGTCCCTTGAACCTTTCCAGCGGGAGCAGGGCGGGCTCCAATGCTCGACCGAAATTCCGCCATATTGACCTATCGATCGAACGCGGGAGCTCGAGCTACTGGAAAAATGGAACTCTTAAGTTCGTCTTGGTCAAATCCGGGAAAGATCTAACATGGTGAAAAGAAATGAGAAAAAAACGCGGTCCAGGTTATTTCCCTGGACCGCAACTTGTCAATAAAGTCAGTTTAAACGATTAGCCACCGGACGCGTTTAGCTATCGCTAAAAGCCTCCGAGTTTGCGTCTATATAAATGAGATCGAGAGGGACATTTAGCTTGTTCATTCCCACTTCAAAAATGTCCATGATTTCGTTGGGAACGTACTCCTCCGGCGTCTCGAATAGCAGGTGTCCCCTGGCAGGATCGAAAGTTCCGTCGTAATTCATTTTGTCGAACCCGATTCCCTTTTTCGGTGGTTCGTCTACAATCTTGGTGGGCTCGCCGAGCTCTATCCTTGCGGGTTCCTTCATTACCGCCCGTGGATTCGTTATCCTCTCGTCTTCGGCGAAAGCTTCTGTTATACTATCCTCGGTCGGAGGTTTGCCCAGAACTGTAAATTCTGCTTTGTAATACATGGATATCCGATCACACCCTTTGTCTGATGAAAAAACTTTAGTTCTTCCAGAAAAAGTTAGTACTCTGTATGCTGTATGGAAGAAGAAAAACTCGTTTTCGAGGAAAAACTCCAGTTACCGATTATTCAGTACCATCTTGCTCTCGGGCCCCTGGCCGGCTCCTGTTTATGTACCTTATCGAATACGATCTAAGAAATAACCTTCAAAGAATAACGGATACTTCGTATTAAGGCAATCATTACCATCGGGGTTCCGTTTTGGCCAGCGGTTACGGCTATTTGCAATCCGGATTTCGATCGCTAAGGTTGTTTTGGGGAGAGAAGTCGAACTACAAAAGTAATAGGAGGTGTAGAATATGAGCAATATCGTGAAAGCCCTTTACAAGGCAGCTAGAACGGCAAACGACGTCTCTAAGGTTGCAAGCGGGAAGCCGAGCCGGATAGCAAAAAGGGCGGTAAATAAGTCTGTCGGTCGGAGATTGCTTTCGAAGCTGTTCTTTAAATAGGCTGGAGTTTCGAAGGTCAATTAAATAAACAAAACACCACGAAGGAGGTAAATTATGCCGGACGAACTGTTGTCTCAGACCTTGGTTGGCGATAGCCTGGAGGTTGGAGCGGAGTACCACCCGGAACATGAGATAGTCACGATTCTTTTGAGCTCACCGGAACAGTCGACCGCTTTAAACCTGGAACCGGATAAGGACGAGCTGGACAACTTTGTCGAAGCGGTGAACGAGATTCAGGAGGCATATTCCAACAGGTAGGTGGGTGATCGACTCACGACTTTCTACCAAAATTTCTACTGTTTACTTGTCTTTTTCAAGCCCCACCCCTTGGGTGGGGCACTGACTTTTACTGAATTCCGGGCCCTGGATTTATAAAGAATAAGAACAAAAGGTAATCCGAACCGGCTTCGGTTTTCCGCTGCTGTGTTTATCGAAACATTCAAGAAGCTTGTATTCCTATAGATGGGAAAAATTATGTTCGATTTTCTCCTCGGTTTCCGGGACTTTTTTCTCTCCCTGGGAATTACCGTCGACATAGCGGTTGTCTACGGGCTGATACTTGTGGCGGTCTACTTCTTCGTTACCGATCACCTCGCTATTGACATCACTGCTATCCTTCTAATGGTTCTACTGATGATCCTCGAACCATGGACCAAAATTTCCCCCGCGGAGGCGATCTCGGGCTTTTCCAACCCGGCTACGATAACCGTTCTGGCCATGTTGATCCTTAGCGGGGGTATGGTAAAGACGGGAGTTGCGCAGATCATTGGCCGAAAGCTTGCCAAGTTTGCCGGTGAGAACAAGTTCAAACAGTTGTTTGCCACTATTGCTGCCGGCGGACCCATTTCCGGGTTCGTCAATAATACCCCTGTCGTGGCGATACTGGTTTCGGTAATAACGGACCTGGCACACAAGGGTAAAACTTCTCCGTCCAAATTACTTATCCCTCTTTCTTATGCCTCGATGCTCGGCGGAACGCTTACCCTGATCGGGACTTCGACGAACATACTGGCCAGCGAGATATCCGGCCGCCTCCTCGGTCACCCCTTTTCGATGTTTGAGTTCACCAAGCTAGGAGCGCTGGTGCTGATCGCCGGGGGAACTTATTTGTTGATTCTTGGACCCAGGTTGCTCCCGGATCGGGTTCCTCCGCTGGAGGATTACGACGAAGAGTACGGGCGCAAAGATTACGTCGCAGAAGTCGTGATCCACGAAGAATCCCCTCTGGTAGGCATGGCTATGGTGGATGTCTCAAAATCGGACGAGTTAAACGCGGATATTATCCAGCTCAGACGCGGGGAGGCAGTATTTTCAGAACCCTCGCGAGAAGAGGAACTGCAAAAAGGGGATATCCTCAGAATAAATACGGACAAAGAGACGCTGGTTGAGGACATACTGGCCAGAGACGAGCTTGTGATGGCCGGAAAGGAAGCAAGAGAAGAGAAAGAGGTTTCGGAAGAGGCAGGAGAAACCTTGGCCGTGGAGGTAGTAATTCCGCGTGGATCGCCCCTTGAGGGAGATACTCTAAGCAGTTCTACCTTCGAAAAGAGGTTTGACGTCACTGTTCTTGCCATCCGGAGCCGGGGAAAGACGATAAGACAGCGCCTTAGCAGGGCAAGGATCCATCCGGGGGACACGCTCCTGGTGGAGGCCTCTCCGGGTGACATTGATCGCCTCGCACAAAATCCCGGTTACATAGTGGCCCACGAACCCAATGAACCGACTTACAGGACGTCCAGGATACCCCATGCGTTAGTAATAATACTCGGAGTCGTTTTGCTCGCTTCATTTGGAATTTCCCCCATTCTTCTCTCTGCCCTTGCCGGGGTAGTAGCCATGGTAGTGACCGGTGTACTCAAACCACACGAAGTCTACGACTCCGTCTCCTGGGACATCATATTTCTTCTCGCCGGAGTAATCCCTCTTGGCATGGCTCTTGAACAGACCGGCGGGGCGGAGTTGATAGGAGAGGCGATTGCCGCCAGCGCTCGATTTCTACCCTCGGTGGCGGTACTGTGGTTGCTCTACATCACTACAGGGCTGATTACGGGGATGATAAGCAACAACGCGAGCGTGGTCCTGCTGATTCCCGTCGCCGTGAACGCCGCCACGCGGCTCGGGGCTAACCCGTTTGCTTTTGTGCTTGCCGTTACCTTTGCAGCTTCCACGGCCTTTCTAACTCCCGTGGGTTATCAGACGAACCTCTTCGTTTACGGTCCGGGAGGCTACAGGTTTTCCGATTACATCCGTATCGGTCTACCGCTTCAACTGGTTCTTTCCGTTGTTACGGTCACGGGAATCGTGTTTTTCTGGGGGTTGTAGGATGACTTAGAACTTTTAGCCGGTAATTGAACTAAGTTGGGTGAGGTGAAGGAACTGAAATATAAAAGTTTCGCCTTTAAACTCCCTTGCTGGCACCCCGGTCCCGATCAGGGGTCTACCGCCGGTTACCTCTGTTGAGGTTTTCTCATCTCCCTTTTAACGGAACCTGCCGAGGAGTATTAATGGTCGAAATCGAGGCTCAACGAAACCCTCTCCCTGGCTTCGTCGACGTCGATTACCCTGGCTTTGAGCCGCTGGTTTAACTTCACTACGTCCTGAGGATGTTCAACGTATTCCGCGGAAAGCTCGCTGACGTGGATCAGCCCGTCGGATTTCAGTCCTATATCGACGAAGGCTCCAAAATTCGTCACGTTCGTGATTATTCCCGGAACCACCATTCCCTCTTCGAGGTCGCCGATTTCCTCTATATCATCGGAAAAGGAGAAGGGTGTAAACTCCGGCCTCGGATCCCGGCCGGGTTTCTCCAGTTCCTGAAAGATATCTTTCAGAGTTGGAAGGCCGATCTCGGAGCTCGAGTACTTTTCCGGATCTAGCCGGTCGCGGAGCTCGGGGTCTTCGATTAGCTCGGGTACAGTGCAGTTTAGATCTCCCGCCATTCTTTCCACCAGAGAATAGTCCTCCGGGTGGACGCCGGTATTGTCCAGCGGATTCTCGCCGTCGACTATCCTGAGGAAACCGGCGGACTGTTGGAAGGTTTTCGGACCGATTCTCGGTACTTCCTTCAGCTCGTCGATGCTCTCGATTCCCCCGTTCTCCGTTCTGTACTCGGTTACGTTGCCAGCCAGCGTGGGTCCCAGCCCGGAAACGTAGGTCAGAAGTTTTTCGCTGGCGGTGTTCACGTTTACGCCGACCCTGTTGACGCACCTTTCCACGACTTCCGTCAACTTCTTCTCCAGCAGGTTCTGATCGACGTCGTGCTGGTACTGGCCGACGCCAAGGGACTTCGGATCTATCTTGACCAGTTCGGCCAGCGGGTCCTGCAGCCTTCTGCCGATCGAGATGGCGCCCCTTACCGTGACGTCCTTTTCGGGAAATTCCTCTCGCCCGACCTCCGAGGCGGAATATACGGAGGCACCGTCTTCACGGACCCTGACAATAGCTATGGCATCAGGGATATCAAGCCCCCTGACGAACGACTCCGTTTCCCTGCTCGCCGTGCCGTCCCCGACGGCGATTGCTTCGGGTTCGAATTTTCTCACGAACCTTTGAATTGTCTTTGCCGCTTTTTCCTCTTCTTTCCGGGGTGCGTGGGGAAAAATCGCCTCGTTGTCCAGGAAATCGCCTCGCTCGTCCAGGGCTACGACCTTGCAGCCGCTTTTGAAACCGGGGTCGATACCCAGGACCGGCTTTTCTCCCAGCGGCGGGGACATGAGGAGCTCTTCCAGGTTTTCCCCGAAAACCTCGATGGCTTCTCGGTCTGCCTCTTCTTTAATCTCGTTTCTCAAATCCGTCTCAAGTGAAGGAGCCAGTAGCCGCGAGTAGCAATCCTCCAAAGCCTTTTCTACCTGCTTTCCCGACGCCGAGTTTCCCGGTTCTACTAACTCCTTGAGCTTTCTTATGCCCGCCCCTTTTGGTGGCCTGACTTTTACCTGTAGGACGTCCTCCTCTTCACCTCTAAATATCGCGAGGACCCTGTGACTTGGAGCGCTTCGGGCGGGCTCCTCCAGGTCGTAGTATTCCCGGTAGTTCTCGTCGGGATCAGCTTCTGTGTCTTTAAGCGAAGACCTTATGGTTCCTCTCCTACGGAAGAATTCACGTGCCTTTTCCCGGACTTCCCTGTCCTCGTTTATCCTTTCGGCGATTATATCCCTCGCTCCCCCCAGCGCCTCTTCCGGACTTTCGACCCCCTTTTCCTCGTCGACGTAACTCTTTGCCACGACTTCGGGGTCCAGCCCCGGGCGCTCTTCCTGAATGGCGTCAGCCAGGGGTTCCAGGCCTTTTTCCTTTGCCTTCGTACCTCTAGTTGATCGGCTCGGCCTGTACGGGAGGTAGATGTCTTCCAGTTCGGAGAGGCTGTCTGCTTTATCGATCTCCTGTCGTAGTTCCTCGGTCAGTTCGTCCTGCTCTTTCAGCGAATCGATTATCGTCTCCTTACGGCTCTGGATCTTTTCCGCCTTCTCCAGCGCTTCTTTTATTTCACCGATCTGGACTTCGTCCAGCGAGCCGGTCTGCTCCTTTCTATACCGGGCTATGAAAGGGATCGTGTTTTCGTCGTCCAGCAGGGACTTTACCGCTTCTACCTGTTTGACTTCTATGCCAAGGTCGTTAGCTATCTTTTTCTTCGTCTTTTTCAGTTTGATCTCCCCGTGAGTTTGAAGTATAGGTATTTCCATTATTATAGGTGAACCGATAGGGCGTTTCGAACGATCGGGGTGGGATATGATCCTGGTAAAAGCAATGAGAAAGGGCCGTGGCCGGTTTCATGGGTTCTCCCTTTGAGATATAGTTCAGTTGTGGATAAAATCGGTTACGGACCTTAAAAAAGAGCGATTAAGACGAGGTGGGCTAAATTCATGCCATCAGAGGAACGAGCAGCTAGGCCGGAGGTAGAACCGGAAGAGATAAAAAAGGAAAGTGAGGCGAAAGAGGCACTGGAGTCTCTCAGAGAGGCGATACGGTATCACAACTACCGATATTACGTGGAAAACGATCCCGAAATATCGGATTACGAGTACGATCAGATGATGCGGGACCTGCAGGCACTGGAGGAGAAATTCCCCTCGCTTGTCACGCCCGACTCGCCGACCCAGCATGTCGGGGGTGAACCCCAGGACGAGCTCGGTTCCGTCGAACACCCGGAGCCGATGCTGAGTCTCCAGGCTGCCTACGAGAAGGAAGAGGTAGCGAACTTCGACGAAACGTGTCGGGATGAGTTATCCCTGGAGGAAGTGGAATACCTGGCCGAGCCGAAGTACGACGGGTTGGCGATCGAGCTGATTTACGAGAACGGATCCCTTTCCGTTGCTTCCACCCGAGGAGACGGCGAGACCGGAGAGGAGGTAACGGAAAACATCAAAACCATAAGGGAAATCCCCCTCTCCCTTATCAGGGAAGACGGAAAAGAGGTCCCCGAAAGGCTAGTCGTCAGGGGGGAAGTATATATGCGGAAGGACGAGTTCCGGGAGATGAACGAAAGGCGGGTCGAGGAAGGTAAAGATCCGTTTGCCAACCCCAGGAACGCCGCGGCCGGATCTCTTAGGCAGCTTGATCCGAAAGTGACCGCTAAAAGGCCACTTCGGATCTTCTGCTACGACGTCGCCGAGGTCGAAGAGCATGGATTCGAATCCCAGGAGGAGATCACCGAAGCCCTGCCCGGCTGGGGACTACGGGTCAACAGGGACTGGATCAGGGTCTGCAGGGGCGTGGACGAACTGGTCGGTTACCACGAAGAGCTGGGTGAACGAAGGGAGGACCTCCCCTACGAAATCGACGGCGTCGTCTACAAGGTTAACGACCTCTCACAGCAGAATGTCCTGGGATCGCGAGAAAGGGACCCCCGCTGGGCCCTTGCTTATAAGTTTCAGCCGCTTCGAGGTTCCTCCCAGGTCAAGGATATACGAGCTCAGGTCGGCAGAACGGGATCTCTCACCCCTATCGCATACCTGGAGCCGGTCCAGATAGGTGGCGTGGAAGTCAAGCGTGCTTCCCTGCACAACC
>JBKGZT010000090.1:0-3210 GCA_046543235.1 Candidatus Acetothermia bacterium
TCCCCAAGGGGATTCGAACCCCTGTCGCTGGGATGAAAACCCAGTATCCTAGGCCGCTAGACGATGGGGACATAATCTCTAGTATAACTTTACAGGAAGAAGACAAACAAATCCATTCCACGAAAAGGTAACCAGGAACTCATTCAGCGGATATTTATACTAAACGAACGGGGTAAATTCAACGGCCTTCTCCTCCTAAATCCGAACGATAGCTCCCTTGTTTCGCCCCTCTGGAGGGCGGATTCGTTGGTGGTACAAACGACGAAAATTCCTTGGCGAACGGCGCTGAAAGGTGCTGGATATTTGTCCTATAATATGAAGGATGACGATAAACGTATCAAACCTTGCGTTGCCGGAGAGTAAATTATGAAGAAATATTCCAAAACCCCCCTGGTTTTACTGTTAGCCTCGGTTCTGGTAGTAACGCTCTCTTCGGGGGCGCGGGAGGATTCGGCCGGGGGTCGGGATGACTTGGGTCCCCTCCTTGAGACCTTCGAACTGATCCGGGAACGCTACTACGATCCGGAGGCTCTGGAGAAGGAGGAGCTGCTCAAGGGCGCGATCGAAGGGGTGCTGAAGGAGTTGCCGGACGATTACAACGCCGTATACGATGAAGAGGAATACGACGAGTACCAGAATAAAATGGAGGGCGACTACGTTGGAGTCGGTATGGAGATCGGAACCCGCGACGACTCCGTCGAGGTAGTTTCGGTCTTTCCCGGTACCCCGGCCGCTCGGAGCGGGTTACGGCCGGGCGACGTGATCCTGGCAGTGGAAGGCGAATCGATGGAGAAGTCCTCAGTTCAGGACGTCACGGACGCGATCAAAGGCGAGAAAGGAACCGACGTCACTTTGCGGGTTGAAGGGACGGAAGGTAAGCCCCGGGAGGTTGTCCTCACCAGGAAGGAAATAAGTATTTCTCCCGTGGAGCTTGAGTTCGCGGCAGAAGGTAAAATTGCCGTTCTGGATGTAAATCTCTTCAACCGGAAAACGCCCGAGGAGCTGGAAGAACGGTTGAAAGATCTCGAGAAAAGAAAGGGACTTGCTGGGTATATACTTGATCTCCGGAATAATTCCGGCGGATTGTTAAATTCGGCCCTCTCCGTGGCCAGCAAGTTCGTCGACGAGGGCCTGATTACCGAGCTCGAGAGTCCCGATGACAACAAGGAGTACGAATCGTCCGGAAACGACCTCCCTAACCTGCCGCTGGCCGTGTTGATCGATGAGGGTACGGCCAGCGCCTCCGAGCTGGTGGCGGCCGCGGTCAGGGGAAACGGGGTCGGAGTACTCGTCGGACGGAATAGCTTCGGAAAAGGACTCGTGCAGACTACCCACGACGTCGGCGGCGGGTTGAAGGTCAAGATTTCTTCTTCCCGTTACCTGACTCCGAACGGGAAGGGAATACCGGATGATGGTTTGAAGCCGGATATAGAGGTTTCAAACTGGAGAGAAGACCTGGGAACCGCCGTTAGATGGATTGAAGAACAGAGCGGTGACGGAACCTCGAGAGAAACGGGAGGCTAAAAATGATTAGCGTAAACGTAAGAGAGGCTATCGATAGGAAGTACCCGGAGTGGATATTCCAGCTCGTGACGGTCGACGGGGACGGTAACCCCAATGCCATGCCGGCCGGCTGGTGTGCCTTCTGCTCAGGCGACCCCGTGATGCTGGCGGTGAGCGTCGCATTTGAGCGCTATACCCATGATTTGATGGAAGATTCGGAGGGTTTCGTCCTCGCTTTTCCTAGTAAAAAGCAAAAAGAAGCCGTTTATTACTGCGGCACAAATTCCGGTCGGGACGTTGACAAGTTCCAGGAGACTGACATGGAGACCGCCCCGTCCGAAGTAGTCGAGGCGCCGCTGATTGAGGGCTCGGTGGCCTGTTACGAGTGCGAGAAGAAGGGTTCGCTCGATACCGGAGATCACACGCTTTACGCAGGTGAGGTGGTTGCAGCTCACGTATCGGAGGATCACGATGAGAAAATCTACGTGACGTCGAACTGGTACCAGAAAGGAGCGGAGGGCTTTAAGACTGTGGAGGAAATTGCAAAAAGCTAGAGAGTTTTTGAAACCCTGTTGTTGAGCCGTCTTACTTTTGAGGCGAAATCGGCTAAAGCGTGGTTTTTAGATATTAATCACCTCTAGCCGGTACTCAAACAGATGAAAGAACTGAATAAATTAGACGACAGCCGGGGGTTTATACCCCTGGTGTTTACAAAAGCCAGTTTTGTTGGATGATTAACTCCGGTAATAACTACGTTAGGTCTACAGAAGGACAAATATCAAGGCCACCACCATAACAACAACGGGCATGGAGAGACCTGCACGTCGAGAATTGTGTTGGTGTAAGAATTGAATTAAATGTGATGTTACAAGACCCGTTTTTCTAGTTCTGGCATTTGGTTTTTTATGGCTTATCCTCTCTGATAACCGGTGCGGTCGCCTTGAAAGTGGCAAATACCTCCTTGCCCGGCGAAAGATCCATCTTTTCCAGCGAGGTATCCGTGATTGCTGCCTTTAGCTGAAAACTTCCACAATCGAGCTCTACCAGGTTGTAATTGTCCCGGTTCTCGATTTCGGACACGGTTCCCCTGATCCGGTTCCGGGCGCTGCTGCCGGAGAATCCCTCGTTTGTCAGAAATAGGGTAATATCCTCGGGCCTCAATCCCAGCCGGACCTCTTCTTTAGCGGGCTCTTCAACGATGCCCAGGGTCCAGTCCCCGGCGTCGATTTCCGTCAAGTTTCCACTCCTACCCGCCACTCGACCCCGTATCCAGGTCATCCGCTCCTCCCCCAGATGCCCCCGGATTAGTTCTTCCGGGACACCGGCCAGCTTTAATAACTCCCTCTCCTCGACTTCCAGCTCTTTGGCTATCCGGATAACCGTTTCCAGGTCCGGTGGAGGTCGCTGACCCCGCTCTATCCGGCTGAGATTGGAGTAATCCATGTCGACGTTTCGCGCCAGTTCCCTCAATCCGATACCAGTATCCTCTCTGGCTTGTCTAACCCTATTGCCGAATTCGCTTCTGTTCTCTCCCATAGAATTTCACCGTTTTCGCAATCACAATTATAAACAAGCTCGGTTTTTTGACCAGCTGTGTGACTTGAATTTTCCGCCTTGGCCACTTGTCGTGACTTCTTACCTAGGAAAAGGCCCAAAAAAATCGAACTATTTCTGTAGCACCGCTGTTAAATATACTCAATTCTTTCA
>JBKGZT010000091.1:0-3126 GCA_046543235.1 Candidatus Acetothermia bacterium
CTTTAACGGTTCTAATGCAGTTTCCCCCGGTAAGACTTGGTCGAAGTACCGTCCTCCGGGATGGACGACTAAGTGGTGAGCATCAAGCCTCGATGCCAGGTCGACCGAATCTCTTGCCAGCCCGAGGTAAGCTTCCCTGAGGGATTCCTCTGGATGGGCGAGGTCGTCGTAAAGGAAAGGTACGTGGACGGAATACTTGAGACCGTACTCGTTCTTCAGTTCCTCCAGTTCTTTAACAGCGACTTGGGGGTTTTCCAGCGGCTTGCCAAGCGAAACCTCGACCCTGCTTAGTGACAGGTCGGCCTTCAGGAGTTCCTTGGTTGCTCGCACCGGATCGTGGGGATAGGTTAACGTAGAGACTCCGAGCGTTACTTCCGAACCGAGAACCTTTTCCATCTCCTGTTGTAACTTGACTATGTTCAATCTTTACCTCCGCTTTGCGGTATTGGATATTTCGCTTCTCAGTGCTCAATGGACGGATAATTATACGGAAAAACCGAGGAGGAACCTAACGGGTCAGTCTTTCTTTTTATTCTGGGGCTACCTTGGACCGTCCGGAACTGGATTCCTTGTGTTAACCGGGCTGATAAACTACGATAAATAAGCACTATTGCAATCAGGAAAGGAGGTATAATACTGTGGAGAAGACCATTTCTAAGAATAAGCTGGATGACGTAATCGATGCGGCGCAGAAACATCTGTTTGAAATACAGAAGGAAGATGGTTACTGGCAGGGGGATTTCAAAAGCAACCCGACGATCGAGGCGGAACATTTGATGCTGACGGAATTCCTGGGGATTCAGGACGAGGACGAGTGGAGCAAGATAGTTAACTACCTGAAGCGCAAACAACTCGAGGACGGCTCCTGGAATATCTTTCCCGGCGGGAAGGGAAACCTCTCTACGACGATAGAGTGCTATTTTGCTCTCCGGCTTGCCGGAGAATCGCCGGAGAGTGGTGAACTGACCAAAGCCCGGGAATTCATTATGGACCGCGGGGGAGTACCGGAAGCCCGTGTGTTTACGAAGATATGGTTGAGCCTTTTCGGCATCTGGGACTGGGACGACGTCCCGGCGATGCCTCCGGAGCTGATTTTCTTTCCGGATTGGTTTCCGATAAACATCTACGAGTTCGGGTCATGGGCGCGCGGGACGATAGTTCCATTGTTGATAGTCATGAGCAAGCGTCCCGTCCACGAGCTCCCCGAGGAAAAAAGTCTGCCGGAGCTGTTCCCGGAGGATTGGGAAGGCGTTGCGGATGATGACGAGGATGAGGATTATCCTCTGTTTTCCTGGTCCAGGCTGTTTCAGATAGCTGACGATGCTCTAAACATTTATGACAAGCTCCCCTGGCAGCCCGGCAGAGAAAAAGCAATCGAAAAATGCGAGGAGTGGATACTGGAGAGGCAGGAAGTCGACGGGAGCTGGGGAGGTATCCAGCCGCCCTGGGTCTATTCGTTACTCGCCCTGGATACTCTCGGCTATTCGCTCGACGATCCAGTCATGAAAAATGGAATCGAAGGACTGGAGTCGTTTTCCCGGGAATGGGGCGAAGAGAAGAAGATTCAGGCTTGTGTATCTCCGGTATGGGATACCGCCTGGGGGGTTATCTCCCTGGTCGAATCGGGAGTTCCGGAGGACGCCGAGCCGCTTGACAGGGCCGGGAGCTGGTTGCTCGATCAGGAGATAAGGGAGAAGGGAGACTGGGCCGTGGATGTCAAGGAGGACGTCAAGCCCGGAGGCTGGGCGTTCGAATTCGCCAACGAGAACTACCCGGATACCGACGATACGGCCGAGGTCGTTATTGCCCTCAACAAGATCACGCTTTCGGAACGGGAGAGGGAAAAGACGGAAGCGATGGAAAGGGGGCTCGAGTGGTTGATGGCGATGCAGTCATCCAACGGCGGCTGGGGCGCTTTCGACAGGGACAACGACAACGAACTTCTCTACGAGATCCCCTTTGCCGACTTCGGTGCGATTATTGACCCCCCGACCGTCGACGTAACCGCACACGTAATAGAGATGATGGGAATGTTGGGCTTTGACCTTTCCGACAGACCCGTGAGGAGAGGTTACGAATTCATCAGGGAGAAACAGAACGACGACGGCTCCTGGTTCGGACGCTGGGGCGTCAACTACATCTACGGTACCGGATCGGTGCTGCCGGCGCTGAAGGAAGTGGGCGAGGACATGTCGAAACCCTACATAAAGAAGGCAGTGGACTGGATCAAGGAACACCAGAACGAGGACGGAGGCTGGGGTGAGACGGTCGAGTCCTATTCCAACCCCGAGCTGGCCGGAGAAGGAGAGAGTACACCTTCCCAGACAGCCTGGTCGCTAATCAGCCTGATTGCCGCGGGAGAGGAAGAAGCGGAATCGACAAAGCGCGGGATTCAGTACCTGCTGGAGCAACAGACGGAAGAGGGGACCTGGGAGGAGAAGAACTACACCGGTACGGGCTTTCCCGGCGATTTCTACATTGGTTACGTTCTGTATCGCCACTACTTCCCGCTTTTGGCCCTTGGCAGGTACAGAAAGAAACTGAATTAACTCATCGGGGAAGGTGAAATCATGGAAGAAGACAGGATCGAGAAGATCGGAGTGATGTCGGATAGCCACGAGAGGCTCGATCTGCTGGATAAAGCCGTCGACCTCTTCAACGAGGAGGAGGTGGATCTGGTCCTGCACGCCGGGGACTTCATTTCACCTCTGACGGCGGCCCCCCTATCTCGACTCGATGTGGGCCTGGTTGGAGTATTCGGAAACAACGACGGTGATCGGCTCTTCCTGAGACGCCGGTTCGACGAGGAGGACGTGGGGCGGATCGAACGCGGCCCCCACCGGATGGAGCTCGGCGGGAAGGAAGTCGTGCTTATGCACCAGCCCCGGCTAATAGAGGCCCTGGAGGAAAGCACGCTGCCCGATCTGGTGATCTACGGCCACACCCACGAGGTCAAAGTAAGTGAAGGGGAGCCGTTCGTACTCAACCCCGGGGAGGTCTGCGGTCTCGTCACTGATAGGAGGACCGTGGCTACGGTCGAACTGGACGAGATGGAAGTCGACATAAAAAACATTTAATAACACGCGCTAAACTCCCGGGTTTGCAAACCGATTAGTTTCCATTATA
>JBKGZT010000092.1:0-3041 GCA_046543235.1 Candidatus Acetothermia bacterium
TTTCTCTTTGTACATATTTTCCCTCCTCTTTCGTCCAGGGGGTTACGCGGGCCGAAACCCAGTCAACTAACTTGAAGAAAGCGAAACTGGCCAGCATGACCAAAACGATTGCTCCAAAGAGTTTGTCAGTCTGGAAGGACGTTAAGGCTCTCGTCATGTAGATACCCATACCCTTGACTCCGCCCAGCCATTCCCCGATGACGGCTCCTAAAACGCTATATGTAGCCGCGATCTTCAATCCGGCGAATATCCCCGGCAGCGAGGCCGGAATGATCAGGTGTCTGTACTTCTGCCATCGGGAAGCATCCATCGTCTCCATCAGATCCAGCATGCCCTTATCAACGTTACGAAAACCTTCGTAGGCATTTACGCCGATGGGAAAGAAGCAGACGAAGCTGACGATGATGATCTTTGCCGTGATTCCCAGACCGAACCAGATCAGGATCAACGGGGCTATAGCGATTAAGGGGATCGCCTGTGACAGCACCAGGTAAGGGTAGATTACTTCGCCGGAGAACTTGAACCTGTACATGAAGGCGGCGACGAGCAGCCCGACCCCGGTCGCGAGAGCCAGTCCGACCGATGTCTCGATCAGGGTAACTCTCAAATGATCGGCCAGCAGGGCTCTGTCCCGAAGGATCGACAGGATTATCTCCCACGGGGTAGGTAGCAGGTAATTGGGAATTCCGAGCGCCCAAACCACCAGCTGCCAGAGCCCGAGGAAACTCCCGATGCTCAGCAGGTTTATCGCCGCGGCGGTTCTGCCTCTGCTCATATGGGTCACATCCAATAGGGAGAAACAATTTTGACGACCGCTAACCGCTAACCTAAATGAGTAATGGGGAGAAGAGTTGACTTGCTCGGGTGAGAGTTCCCTACGCCGGCATTACCCGGTTCAGGTTCCAAGGGTCGAGGGTATACCTCCTCTCAGCCCGATAGTCGAGCTCCCCTTTTCAACAAGAGGTTAATTCAAGGTAGGAGAAGTTTCAACGCCGCGGGTCAGCCCCGCTCCTTTTCGAACTCCGAGAGCCGCTTCCAGAAAAGGTCCCGCCCGGGTTCGGTAATGTTTTTCATCCCGTCTTCGGTGACCAGTTCTATATCCCTGCTCTCCGTTATTTCGCCGGCTTTTTCGATCTCTAAATTATTTTCGGCAGCTCCTCGGAGGAACTTATCTTCCGTTCCAGTTGAGACGACGGCGATACCGGAACCCAGGCTGGTTACTTTGAGCGGATCCAGATCGAGCTGGCGGCATACTTCCCCGACATCGGGGTCGAACTCTATCTCATCTCCGTAAACCCTGGCTCCCAGCTTCCGGTCGGCCAGGATTTCCTCTATACCACCGAGGAACCCACCTTCGGCGACGTCGTGGAGAACTTCAACTCCGGGCAGGGAGGCCAGCTTCAAAAGCTTCCGGGTCGGTTGAAGGGCGTCGAACTTGACCTTTATTTTCTCCAGGAGGTCGTTTGACGTCCTCTCGGCCAAAAACTCCGGATAGTAGAAGGCGAAGATCCCGGCAGCTTCTACTCCCAGCTCGTTTAGCAGGTAGACCCCGTCGCCCTCTTTAATCTCTCCGTTAAGGAGATCCTCTTTCTCTCCGAATCCCAGGGCCGTTCCGGCTCCGACTATCGGGAAATTCTGGCCCTCGTACCTGCCGGTGTGCCCCCCGACTATCTCCGCTTTGACACTTCTTGCCTCGTCCGTGAAGCCCTGCCAGACCTCGGAGAAAGCCTCGTCCTCCATTTTGGGAGGGAGGTTCCAGTTTACGACGAGGTGGGAAGGGGCGATACCGCTTACGGCTACGTCCGTCGTTATCACCTGAAGGGCCAACCTGCCGGAACGTCCCCAGCCCAGCTGCGGGCTGATTGCCAGCGGGTCGGAAGAGACCACCAGTACGTTTTCCTCCCCCGTTTCGACTGTATTGAAATCCGAGCCGTATTTGAGGTCGGGGCGGCGCCCCCCTTCCCTTTCCAGGTAAGGGAAGACGTATTTCTCCAGTCGGTTTTTACCGAACTTTCCTAAAGGGGGCGAGTCAGTGGACATAACCATCATCCTCGAGTGGGACGACCTCTTTTCCTCTGACCATTTCCACTCCTTCTTCCGTCACCTCACCGATCACGGTAGCTCCGGTTTTGGCCAGTTCGAATTCGTTTCCCTCGGGAGCCGTGAAAAGCAGCTCGAAGTCCTCGCCGGTAAAGAGGCCGAGCTCTTCTTTTTCCTCCTTCGATCCAGCCAGGTCTTCGACGAAGGAGCTGTAAGGGATCTTGTTTTCCGTGATCCGGAATCCGACGTCGTTGATTTCGGCAAGCTGGTGCAGGGACCGGGCCAGTCCGTCGCTGATGTCCATCATGGAGCTGGCCATCGGGACGAGCTGTCTGCCCGTCTCTATCCGGGGCTCGAATCGAAAGAGCTCGTTGGCGCGTTCGTAGTCACCCGAACGGAAGTAGCGGAGTCCGGCACCTGTCCTCCCCAGGTTTCCGGTCACGGCGACGAGCTCACCCGGGGTAGCCCCTTCTCGTGTAACCGGGGATTCCGCCTGACCTACTGCCGTCGTTACGACCGTCAGCTCGTCGTGTCGATCCAGGTCACCGCCGACGATCCTCGCTCCGTTCTCCTTGCAGACGTCGCTGGCACCTGCGACGAAGTCCTTTAGTTCCTCCCCGTCGAATTCCGGTGTTCCGTAGGCGATTACGAGGGCTTCCGGCTCTCCCCCCATCGCGGCTATGTCGGAGAGGCTGACCGCGACGGACCGCCAGCCGATCGTATAACTCGTTATTCCGGAGGGGAAATCCGAGGAACGGTGTAGCATGTCGGTGGTCAGCAGCTGATTTACGCCGTCCCGTTCCAGCACAAAGCAGTCGTCCCCGACAGGCATCCGGCTTTTCAACCAGTCAAGAGCTTCTATTTCGTCCATTATCGAATTCACCCATAACTTTTACGGGAAGGGAGGGGCTTTTTCATCCCGGTTGGGTTAATTCAGAATTCATATTTCTCTACCGATTTCTTGGCTGCTCTTTAGGGCCGAGAAATTTCCGACCAAACAT
>JBKGZT010000093.1:0-2999 GCA_046543235.1 Candidatus Acetothermia bacterium
GTTATTCTATATTGTCTGCAACACAGTAGCATCAGGTAGGACGTTACAGCCTGTAGAACAGCTACAAAGAGAAAGAATGGCTGGACCCAGAGCTTCAGGTGTTTGAGAGCGTAGTTGCTCTCCCTAGTTTGAGGTGTAACGGGCAGTCAAAACCATCGCAGACAGGGAGGGTTGTTTAATTTATGGCTTCTGGAACCGTAAAGTGGTTCGATGACGACAAAGGATATGGTTTCATCGAACAGGAAGACGGCGAAGACGCTTTCGTCCACTATTCGGAGATAGCCGGTGAAGGTTACAAGTCACTGGAAGAAGGCCAGGAAGTAGAGTTCGACGTGGAGGAAGGCGACAAGGGCCCGAAGGCGATTAACGTAAGCGTTACGTAGTTCAAGGCTCGTACGGCTCAACAGCTCAACTGAATTAAGTTCATCAGGACTATAGGCGGGACGATACCCTTGCCTATAGTCCTTTTTAGTTTTCAACTCTCGTCCCAAAAAGGAGGTGCTTGTGTGGAAACGAGAATAAGGAAAGCCCGTAAAGCGGACGTCCCTGAGTTAGCGGAACTTCTCAAACTGTTCCGAGAGGAACACAGTCGCCTCATCGGCGGGGATAAAACCGTCGACACAAAAGAAACCCTAAAAGAGGCAAAAACCAACATCGAAAAGACAGCCAGGGGATATTTCGTGGCCGAACTCGACGACGGCAGGTTAATCGGTTATAGATCCTGGGAGCTGAGGGACGAATATTATTTTACCAAGGAGTTGTTCGTCAAACAAAAATACAGACGCGAAGGCGTGGCGCGGGAGTTAATCCGGGAACTGGAAGACTGGCTTAAAAAGCGCGATCAGGATAGCGCCTGTATAAGCTGCGTTCCCCAGAACTTGGCAATGATCAACCTGGCGAGGTCGGAGGGTTACACGATCCTCAACCAGATCGAATTGCGAAAGAACCTAACGGAAGACCCAGCCGAACCGAACGAAAAGAGAAACGCCCTGGGCTACTCCTGGGAAATATATTAAACCCTAGAGACGAATTGATTTCCTTCAAGGTAGAACCTGAGCTTTTTCTCCTTTCCTTCCGAGACCCCAATCCTGGTCGACTCGACTATCTCTCCACCTTCCTGGGCGTCCGAAGCTATCAGCCACAGCTCCTCCGACTCAGTTAGGTCCAATCCGTTCTCTTCCTTCCCAATCCGGAAGGCCTCGGTCAGCTTCCCGGGACCGTCGGCCAGATCTTCCACTGCGTTCACACCCCGGCCTTTGACCATGTACTCGACCCCTTCAATCGGCTCCACCGCCCGGAACAGGACGGCACCAGGGCTATCCTTCGGCTCGGTTACTACGTTGAACATCATGTGAATCCCGTAAACCAGGTAGACGTAGACCAGACCGGGCTCTTTCCACATGATCTCGCTCCGGGGGGTCCTGCCGCTCGAAGCGTGAGAAGGAGGATCACTTTTTCCGTAATAAGCCTCGGTTTCGACTACCTTGCCCCGCAACAGACGATCGCCGATTACTCTGATCAGCTCCTTACCAAGCAGGTCCTTCGCGACGGTCGCGGTATCCCTGCGAAAAAACTCTCGAGAAAGTCTCTCTTCAGTCAAGGTATCAGTTAAAAATTACAGGAGGAAGAGGGAAAGCGCACTAACAACTACCATGGAAATCAGAGCGGGCGTCGCTATCTTCTTTACGTAATCGCCCATGGAGGAATTGAAGTACTCTATAGAGACAGAAACGCATGGGTGGATCGGCGAAATCGCGTAGCCCACGAAAGTGCTGAAGTAAACCAGAGCAAAAGCAACCAGGGGCACCGCCTCCCCGCCCTGGCGGGCGAGAAAGATCGGAAAGACTATCGAGGCCGGAGCCTGAATCCGCCCCGTGGACAGTCCGAGTAAAAACGAGACGCCGACCACCAGAACGGTTATCGGAAAGTCCAGGTTGCCAATCGCTTCCGGCGCGCTCGAGGACTGGAAGACGTTCAAAAAGGTAAACATACCCAGGACTATCAAGACGTACTTCCAGGGTTTCATCTTTAGCGCCACTTCTCTGAGCCTCGAAATCCCGTACCCGCTGAGCCCAATCGCCGCCGCAAAGCTCAAAGAGACGGCAATCAAGGTCGGATACTCCGTTACGGGAAAATCGAAGGCGGACTTAAGGACGATATCCACCAGGGGCGCCATGAGGATTACCCCAAGGGGAGCAAGCAAACCCCGGAGAGAAAAAGCCTCGGAGTAGCTCATCTCGGTCTCCGTCTCTCGAAGCAAAAAGAAGTAGCCGAGCAGGACCGACAAAAGGAAGAAGGGAAGCAGGTAGAGCACGGTGTCGTAGACGTTCAACCCGGCTATCTTGGCGGACGCGATCAGAGCCGGAGCCAGCGGATAAATTAAAAAGAGTATGTGCCGAAACCAGACGTTGATAACTGCTTTCGTATTACCCGCCAGGTCGTCGCCGCTGCTTTCCACCATGGGAGCCGAGAGCAGGGCACCTCCCGGCATGGGCAGCATGCCCAGCAAGGCGGGCGAAGTCCCCAGAAACGGCCTCTTCCCAATCCTCATATTCCGAACCAGGTTCTCCATCTCGCCGCTCTCTTCCAGGATACCGCCAATCATGGCAATTATCCCAACCAAGCCGGCCAGCGCCAGTATGGACGGATCGGAAAAGGTAGCCCCCACCTCTCCTAAAAACCCTCCCCAGGACATCGTGGTAAGTCCGAGGAAGACTGCCGCGGTGAACATGCCGAGTTCCAGGTTCCTCTGAGCGATTACCAAAAGCAATAGCAAAGAAACTATTAGGGAAATCCAGGTCAGCATTTTCCTCCCCCTCTTTCCGTGTAAATGATTATTAAACTCTACAAAAAATAAGCAATCCACGCCCCCTGGACAAGTACGGTTAAGGCCTGAGAGGTATCTTGCCGGAGCTAGATTTGGCACCGGGCACCCTCCGGGGGTTAGGACTACAGTTGTTCAAATGGAGGAGGTTTTTAGGAAATTGGAGATCAATTAT
>JBKGZT010000036.1:0-13635 GCA_046543235.1 Candidatus Acetothermia bacterium
AATTGCCACATGATGCGCTAGAAAATATAGTGGTTTGGTGGGGGGATTTCAAGAGGTAATTCTGGATGTAAACGGGGTTGACAGGGAAAACCGGGAGGGCTGATCAGCTCGAATCGGCGAACCTATCTCCTATCTTTAAATGGTAACCGTTTACGAAATCAACCCCGCTCATGGAGCACTTCGACGGGGGCTGTACCCGCTTGAGCGCGAGGGCAGTAAAGTCTCCACACCTGACGATCAACCCGAGGCTACCCGTATCGATGACCTCTCCCGGCTCGGCGTTTCTTGACCTCCTGCCAAGAGGAAGCCTGTCCAACAGCTCTCCGCTCAGCCTTCCGAGGTCCCGGGAACGGTACAGGCCTATGCGCTCCCCCTCGTAGTAAGAGTAGGCTCCCGGCCAGGGATTCATGCCGCGGATCCGGTTGTGAAGATTCGAGGACTTCTGGCTCCAGTCAACAAGCCCGTCCTCCTTACTCAGCTTGGGAGCGAAGCTCGGCTCCTCCTTTTGCTCACGCGGTTCCAGGGTTCCCGTTTCCAGCCCTTCCAGGGTCCTGAGAACGAGGTCACCCCCCATTTCGCTCAGGCGGTCGTGCACCTCCCCCGCGGTCTCGTTCTCGCCGATCTTCGTCCTCTCTTTCATCAGTATGGGGCCAGTATCCAACCCCTCGTCCATTATAATCGTGGTGACTCCGGTTACTTCCTCTCCCCGAATTACCGCCCAGTTTACGGGCGCGGCTCCTCGGTATTTGGGGAGCAACGACCCGTGGATATTCACCGGCCATTTGACCAAATCGAGGAACTCCCTCCCCACTTTCTGCCCATATGCCGCCAGTACGAATCCCTCGGGTTCTAAACCGCCGACCCTATCAAGGGATTCCTGGGAATTTACGTCTTCGGGCTGGAAAAGGGGGATTTCTAACTCAAGCGCCTTTTCCTTGACCGAGGTATAACTGGCTTCCATTCCCCGCCCGCCAGCTCTATCCGGCTGGGTTATTACGAGCTCTAATTCGTGCTCCTCCGCTACGGACTCCAGTGAAGGTACGGCAAAATCGGCGGACCCGATAAATACTAGCTTCACCCGAAACCTCCTCCCGGTCAAATATTGAAATTAAAAATCGTCGGTAAAAGGCTGGAAACTCCGTCTCCAGAAATACTCTATAAAGTCAGCTCAAAGTCAACCCCGTTGCCCCGGCGTGATTTGAAGGTTATCATATTTTAACCTCGAGTTAAACTCGATCTAAGTCGTCTGGTACGTGTTAACATTCTGCGCCCGACCGATAAATATCCAGGAGCCGGAATGGATAAAAAACACAAAAGAAAACTAAAGAAAATCCTTAAACTGGAGAAAAAAACGGGATTCCAGAACGAAGCGGTACTAGGTGGATTGGAGAGCCTCTCCGATAGTCTAATCCAAGATGCAAGGATCAGGGAGCTTCTCGACGGCTACGACGAAAAGAAACCCTTCAATCGCGGGGAAGTAGTCGAGGAGATAGAAAACTACCTCGAATCAAGCGACACAAGCACCGCCGAGAGCGAGGTCAGCCTGGAAGATCCTATCAAAAACGCCGCGGGAGTGGGAGACAAGCGGGAAGAAAAATTCCTAGACCTGGGCGTGAGAACCATCCGCGATCTCTTCTTTTACTTCCCCCGAAGGATCGAGGACAGGAGGAAGGTAAAAAAAATTTCGGAAGTCAGCACCGGGGAAAGCTGTACCGTGCTCGGGAAGGTGGAGGGACTCTCCAAGCTCGAGCCCCGTCCCGGCGTCGAACTCGTCAAGGCGGCGATCAACGACGGAACTGGCACGGTTTACCCCGTCTGGTTCAACCAGCCTTGGATAAAAAACCAGCTGAGGCAGGAGGACGAAGTCGCGGTGTACGGCGAAGTCAAGAGGGAGTACGGCGAGAGGCAAATGGAGAACCCCACGTGGGAACCGGCGGAAGAGAAGAGCAAGACGAGAAAACTGGTCCCGGTATATCCTGCGACGGAGGATTTGAGTCAGAAGGTAATCCGCTGGATAATCCGGAAAAACCTGATCAAGTACATAGATGCAGTCCAGCAGTTTCCGTCATCGAAGACGGTTAAAGAACACGGCTTCATGGAAAGAAAGACCTCATTTAAGAGAATCCACGAGCCCCTGGAGACCGGCGACTTCGAGGAGGCCCGCCGGAGCCTTTCCTTTTCTGAACTTTTCCTCTTTTACACGGAGCTCCTGCAGGAATCGGAGGAAAAGAAAGTTGAGACGCCTCAGCTTTCCCGTTTAGGAGATCGACTCGAAGAATTTCGCGGGAAACTTTCCTTTGATCTAACCGACGACCAGGAGCGGGCCCTGGGTGATCTGGCGGAGGATCTTAAATCTCCGGAACCGATGAACCGGCTTCTACAGGGCGACGTGGGAACAGGAAAAACCGTAGTGGCGGCCGCGGCCAGTTACATGGTAATCTCCTCCGGATATCAGGTAGGTATGATGGCACCGACAACCGTACTTGCGGAACAACACTACCGAAACCTCGAAAACCTCTTCAGGGACCTATCCGCGGAGGTAGAACTACTTACCGGCGACCTCTCTAAGAAACGGCGGGAAAACGTCCTGAGCCGGCTCGAATCGGGAGAAATAGACCTACTCGTCGGAACTCACGCCCTCCTGGAGGAAACGGTAACTTTCTCAAGCCTGAATCTGGTCGTCATCGACGAGGAGCAACGGTTCGGAGTAGCCCAGAAGGAGAAGCTCGGATGGGGAAGCCGCACGGTAAACAAACTCGTCCTGAGCGCGACCCCGATTCCGAGAACCATTACGGCAACGGTTTACGGCGAGTACGAGGTCTCCAGGCTGGAAGAATTTCCTCACGGAGAAAAGGACGTCAGCACCTACTGGATCAGCAACTCGAAGAGAAATCAGGTCTACGAGTACGTCAAAAAGGAGCTGAAAGGAGACAGCCAGGCCTTTATCGTCTTACCTCTGATCGAGGAATCCGACCAGCAGGAGGTAAAATCCGCCATAAAGACGAGGGAAGAGCTGGCGGAAAAGCAGCTCAAAGGATTCGAAATCGGTCTACTGCATGGTCGGATGAAGTCCGAAGAAAAGTCGGAAGTACTGAGGCGATTCGAGAAAAGAGAGCTGGACGCCCTCGTCTCCACTACCGTAATCGAGGTCGGCGTCGATATCCCGAGCGCAAACATCCTGATCGTGGAGGAAGCGGATCAGTTCGGGTTGACCCAGCTTCACCAGCTACGAGGCAGGATCGGGAGGTCGGGCGACAAAGCGTACTGTTTTGCGATCGGTTCTCCTACGACCGAGGAAGGACGAGAAAGGCTTGAAGCGTTCCGCGACATCTCCGACGGCTTCCAGCTGGTTGAGAAGGACCTGGAAATTAGGGGACCGGGCGATCTGTTGAGTTCGGCCCAGCACGGTTTCCACAACAGTTTTCGCGCCTGTAATTTCCTTAAAGACTACGATATAATGAAGGTTGCCAGGGACGAAGCCAGGAAACGGATTGAGTTAGAAGGCGAGAGTGGCCGCCTCAAGGATCTCTTCGAAAAATACTTCGGAAACCGGCTGGCGGAAGTCGAAAGTTAATAGCAGGAAGCCTTAAACGTGCTGGATTTTCGCCGGGGTGTCCGCTACTTTTATTTTGCTCAACCAGAACTACTATATTGGAGGTAATCGGTTAAAACCGAACGAGATGATCGATAAAGAAACCGTAAAACACGTGGAAGATCTGGCAGAACTCAGTCTGACGGAGTCGGAACGGGAAGAGCTAACCGACGACCTGGCGGGGATTATCGATTACGTAAACAAACTCCAGGAACTGGACACGGATGAAGTAGAACCTCTAATGCATATCCTTGAAGTTGAAAACGTTCTGAGGAAGGACGAGAGGAAAACCAACCTGCCGGATGAAGAGGTCTTTAAAAATTCTCCCGCCAGAAAAGGTAATTTCTTCCAGGTTCCTCCGGTAATAGATCAGGACTGAAAAACCAACCTAGCCCTGTCCGGGTGTGGGATAGACGAAAGTTCCTATTTCCTTTCCTCTCAGGATTTTAGCCGTGTTTCCTTTGGTGAAGAGATCGTAAACGACCATCGGAATTCCGGTCTCCCTGCAGATTCTGGCAGCGGTAAGATCTATGACCCCGAGTTCCTCATCCATCATCCTCTCGTAAGTAAGTTCGGTGATGAATTCCGCCTCCCCTCCACCTGCGGGATCACCGGAATAAACTCCGTCTACGTCAGTTCCCTTTAAGATAAGATCAGCCCCTATCTCCCCCGCCCGCAGGGCGGCAGCACTATCCGTCGTAAAATACGGATTTCCGGTACCGCCGGCAAAAATGACGATACCGGAATCACCCAGGCGTTCGTCTGCCTGATCGGAATCAACTGGCTTGGCTATTCCATCCACGGGTAGAGCCGATTGAAGCTGCACCGCCAGGCCCCTATCCTCTAGGCTATCCTTGAGCACTATCCCGTTTACGATCGTAGCAACCATACCGGCAAAATCCCCGGCAGTTCGGCTGAGGAGGTCCTGGTCCGCGCCCCTAAGTACGTTGCCGCCCCCGACCACCAGGGCGAGCTCTATTCCCAGCTCAACAGCGCTTTCTACCTGGTCCGCGATGTAATCTATGGATTCCGCGTCGAGGGGGGTATCCCCACCAAAACCCGCGCCAGAGACCTTCAACAAGGCTCTGGAGGGTGTAAACCTGGTCGGGGGGTTGGATAATAAACTCAATCTTACCGAGTTACCTCACTCTATGGTGAAACTGACGGTAAATTAAGCCGGATCGAAAACTACCGGGTTTTACGTGGGGTTAATTTTCCTCTTCTTCCTCTTCCGAGTCCGCCCCGACGTCGAACCGGGCAAACCTGGTTATCTCAATTTCCTCGTTGACCTTCGCCGAGAGCTCCCCCATGATCTCTTCTATCGTCTTATCGGTCTCCTTGACGGACTCCTGTTCCAGCAAGCAGATTTCTCCGTAAAACTTGTCCAACTTCCCTTCCACGATATCCTCTATCACGTGATCCGGTTTTCCCTCTTCCTTGGCTTGCTTCCTGTAGACCTCCTCCTCTTCTTCAACTACTTCTTCCGGCACGTCCTCGCGGGATACGTATTCTGGGGAAGCTGCGGCAACCTGGAGTGAGACGGTATCTACAAATTTTTGAAACTCGTCGCTATTAGCTGTAAAGTCAGTCTGACACTTAATTTCCACCAGAACTCCCACTTTACCGTCGTGGTGGATATAAGAGCCTACTCGGCCCTCGCCCGACTCCAGTTTTCCTTCGGACATCTCCATTCCCTGCTCCCTGAGCATCTGTTTTGCTTCTTCCATGTCTCCATCCGTTTCCTGCAGGGCGCGCTTGCAGTCCATTATGCCAACGCCCGTCTCTTCTCTTAATTTCTTTACCTCTTCGGTAGTTATAGCCATTTAATATATCCTCCTAAACAAGGTGTGAAAATCGTGGAAAACGCTTCTAGGCTGAAGCTTCTTCGACTTCCGCTTCTTCTACTTCCTCGTCCTCGGCTTCTTCCTCGGCGACCTCAGCTTCCTTATCATCTTCTTCCGCTTCGACTTCGGGCTCCTCCGCTTCTTCGTCTTCCTCGGTTTCCGCTTCCGCTGCTTCTTCCTCGGCACCCTCTTCTTCAAGATTTCGATCGGCACCCTCTCTGCCTTCGATTACCGCATCGGCAAGCCGCGTGGTCAGCAGTCTCGTTGCCTTAATGGCGTCATCGTTCCCCGGAATAGGATAATCGATCAGATCGGGATCACAGTTCGTATCCGTGATGGCAATTACAGGAATGTCCAGGATTCCGGCCTCGTGCACGGCAATTTCTTCCGTCTCCGGATCTATTACGTAAACTATATCCGGGGGCTTCTCCATATCCCTGATACCGTCGTAGTTACGCCGCTTTTTCTTCAATTCTCGACGCAACTTCACTACTTCCTTATTGGGAAGTTGTTCGAAGGTCCCGTCTTCTTCCATCCGCTCCAGCTTTATCATCCTCTCGACGCTATCACGGATGGTATCAAAGTTGGTCAACGTTCCCCCGAGCCAGCGATGGTTCACGTAATGAGCACCACACCGCTTACCTTGCTTTTCCACTATATTCTGAACCTGGCGCTTGGTCCCGACGAAGAGAATTTCTGCTCCTCCCCTCACTTGATCCCGGACGAAATCGTAAGTCTTTTCGAACAGATCCTGCGTCGTCTCGAGATCGATTATGTGAATCCCTTTTCTCTCCATGAAAATGTAGTCTTCCATCTTGGGATTCCAGCGCTGAGTCCTATGTCCAAAATGGACACCCGATTCTAGAAGTTCCTTCATAGTTAAGAGTTCCACATCTTTTCCTCCTTTATCGATGATCTCTCAAAATGCACTTCGATCTCTCGAAGGTAGGTGATTATACAGGAATATCGACTTCACCTTCAAGGCAGGCAGCTATAATTCCCTGTTCAAGTCCCGCTCGACCAGGGGTCCCGCAGCGAGACGATCCGCCAAACTCTCTCGGGACGACAAAAACCAGGATCCCCTCGTGAATTATTCAAACTAGGGAGTTGGAAAGAGGGTCCAAGAACTTGGCTTCATCTCCTCTCCTCTACCGACAAGATCTGTTGGAAAGGCTAAAAGTTGTTCTCAAATGAGAAAATCGCACAACTTGGGTGAGTAGAAAAAGAAAATAGGCCTATTCGCCTTTAGGGCAAATAGGCCTGGAATGCGTATTCAAAAAAATCAAGAAGAAAAACAAACCAATGCTAGTTGACGTTTATCAGGGACTGCAGCTTTTCCTTGTTGAAGCCAACTACTATGTTACCGTCGATATCTATAACTGGAGTACCCCGTTGACCGGATTTCTCGATCATCTCTTTTGCTTTTTGCCGGTTTTGAGAGACGTCGTAGTCAGTATATGTAACGTTGTTTTCGTCCATCCAGTCCTTGGCGGCATTGCAGTATGGACATGAAGGAGTAGTATAAATAGTCACGTTATGGTCGTTCATCCTAGGTCACCTCCTGAATTTTGTAGTAATACTTTGGGGTCGACACCCATGCTTTCCAGCAGATCGTAATTTATGTCGTAACAGTACTTGATGCCGTCCTTGTTCTTCTCGAGTATTCCCGCGTGGGTCAGCTTGGATAGATGGTAAGATATATCCGGCTGGCTTAGTTCGAGCTCGCTTGATATTTCCTTCGCACATATGTTATCGTGTTCCAGCACTAGCATAAGAATATTGAGGCGCTGAGAACTCGCAAGTGCTTTGAATACTGACTCCACGTCTTCCACTTCTAAAGCCCTATTATCTCTCATAAATATCTTCCTCAAGTGAGTATAACCTCTTCAAACACGTATGTCAATATTTAAAATTTTAAAAAGTTCAAAAGCAAGAACCCTTTTCCCTTCCGTCCTGAACTTCAAAACTAAATCAGGAAGTTAACCTCATTCGTACGTCAGCTACGAGCGCCGTTTCAGTTGAAGCAAGGACGGGATTCAAATCCAGCTCTTCCACTTCCGGGAAATCGATCGAAAACTTCGATACCCGTTGAACTATATCCACTATGGCCCCGATTTCAACCCCTTCGTTCCCCCTTACTCCTTCCAATATCGGGTAAGCATTTATCGATTCCACCATTTCTCTGGCTTTTCTTTCGGATACCGGCGCCACGCCGTAGGAGACGTCCTCGAGAACTTCCACGTAGATACCGCCCAGGCCGAACATGAGCAACGGTCCGAACTGGGGGTCGCGCTTCATCCCCACTATCACTTCTTCGCCCTCGGCGGCCTTTTGGATCCTTACTCCGTTGATCCGCGCATCCGGATGGTTTTCCTTGATCTTCTCCGTCATTATTTGGAACTCGCTCCGGACGTCCTCCGGTTCAACCCCGACCTTTACCCCTCCGACGTCTGATTTATGAACTATATCGGGCGAATCGATCTTCAGGACGACCGGGGCAGCAATCTCTTCGGCCAGGTCGACTGCCTCTTCCGGCGTACGAGCCAACCCGGCAGATAGAGTGGGTATCCCGTATTGTTCCAGCACCTCCAGCCCATCAAGCCCGACCACGTCACCGCTTTTTGCCTTTAATTCCCCCATTAGATCCCTGACTTCGTCAGCCTCGACGGAAAACTCGGTAGAGGTTCCAAGCTTCCTTTTCCGGACGTCCCCGTACCTGGCCAGGGCGGATAGAGCCCTCACCGCTCTGGCGGGGTCGAAATAGTTCGGGACGCCGGCCGACTCCAGCCTTTCCTTCGCTTTCGGCTCCAGCTGGCCACCCATCAGTGAACCGACAATCGGCTTATCGGTTCTTTCCCTGGCATCGGCAAGGATGTCCGCCAGTTCCGGATATGAAAAGATAGCGGCCGGTGCCGACATGGCAAGTACCGACCCTACGTTATCGTCCTCGATCATGTATTCCAGGGCCTCCCGATAGTCGTCTTCGTCTGCCTTGCCGGTCAGGTCAATCGGGTTCTTTCGAGAAGCAAGGGACGAAAGTACCCCCTCCAGTTTCTCCAGAGTGGAGTCCTGGAGTTCGGCAAGCTCCAATCCGTAACCGCCCAGCGCGTCCGTGGCCATAACTCCCGGCCCACCGGCGTTGGTCAGTATACCTACTTTCTTGTTCTTCGGCGGCTTTTGATGGGCAAGGATCGAACCGAAATCAAACAGTTCCTCGATATCCTCAGCCCTAATAACTCCGCTTTGAGCAAAAGCAGCCTCGTACGCATCGTCGCTCCCGGTCAGGGTGCCGGTATGGGAGGCAGCTGCGCTGGCACCTTCATCCGTTCTGCCGGATTTGACGACGACCATTGGCGTCTCCTCGGTAATTTCCTTCGCAACCTTCACGAACTCCTGACCCCTTTCTATTCCTTCCAAGTAAGCCAGAATTACGTCCGTGTCATCGTCCCTGTTCCATTCCTCGATCAGGTCTATCTCGTCGAGCACGGCCTTGTTGCCGAGGGAAACGAAGTGGTTAAACCCCATGCCCGTTTCGTTCGCCCAGTCCAGGACGGCCGTACAGAAGGCACCGCTCTGACTCATGAAGGAAATATTCCCCGGCAGAGCCATCTCCTGGGCAAAGGTCGCATTCAAATTAGAACCGGTAGAGATGACGCCGATCGCGTTCGGTCCGATCACGTTCATCCCGTTTTCCCTGGCGACTTCGGCGAGTTCGCTTTCCAGCTTTGCCCCTTCTTCGCCGATTTCCTTGAACCCCCCGCTCACCACTATGGCATTCCTTATATTCACTTCGGAACACTCCCGAAGGACGCCGGGAACCACCGGCGCCGGGACGGCGATAACGGCCAGGTCGACAGGACCCGGAACCTCGGCTATTCTATCGAAACATTCGAGGTCCTCCAGCCTGTCCGCCTTCGGGTTAACGGGATATACCTCCCCCTCGAAACTTTCGAGCAAGTTGGTAAGGACCTCCCTGCCCACCTCTCCTTTCTTCCTACTCGCACCGATTACCGCGACCGACGAAGGATGAAATAACTTCTCCAGACTCACATTACCCCTCCTTTAACCCCTCAATATGGGTTAATTGTGGGAGAAAAGGAAGGATCTCTCAACAAACCCCGATCCCCTCAGAACCCACTTACATTGAAAAACCGGGCATGATTACGTAACCTGACTTGTCGGAGGAATGAATACCTATGATAGACATCGTTAGCGAATTACCGGAGATCCGGGAGGAATACCAGAGGCTGGAAGAGAAAATGCAGAACCCGGACGTCATGGAAGGGAGCAAGTACCAGAAGGTCTCCCAGAAGTACTCGAGGGTCAAGAACGTCCTCCAGCTTACGGAAGACCTAAAAGAGACCTCACAGCGGATAGAAGAAAACGAGGAAATGCTTGAAACCGAAGAAGACGACGAGATGATCGCCCTGATCAAAGAAGAGCTCGAAGAGAACGAGCGGGAAAAATCACGCCTGCAGGAGGAGATCAAGGACCTCCTAATGCCCCAGCCAGAGGAAGACAAGAAGAACGCCATAGTCGAAATCAGGTCCGGGGCCGGGGGAGACGAATCGGCACTCTTTGCTGCCGACCTGCTCAGGCTCTATCAGAGGTTCGCGGAGAGACAGGGATTCGAAGTAGAAACCCTGGAGAACAACCCGACCTCCATCGGCGGCTTTACCCTCGTCTCCGTGGCGATAGAAGGAAAAAACGCCTACGGAAGATTCAAGTACGAAAGCGGTGTACACAGGGTTCAGCGCGTACCCGAGACGGAATCCTCCGGCAGAATTCATACCTCCACGGCCACGGTAGCGGTGTTACCCGAGGCGGAAGAAATCGACGTCGAGATAGACGAAAACGACGTTCGGGTAGATACCTTTCGTTCATCCGGCCCCGGAGGACAGCACGCCAACGTGACCGACTCGGCCGTCAGGTTGATCCACGAACCTACGGGTATAGAGGTTCAGTGTCAGGACGAAAGCTCCCAACACAAGAACAGGAAGAAGGCCTGGCGCGTACTGAGGTCCCGCTACAAGGAAAAGATAGAACAAAAGAGGGCGGAAAAAAGAGATAGCAAGCGGAGGGGGCAGATCGGTCAGGGACAGAGAAGCGAAAAAATAAGGACCTACAACTTTCCTCAGAACAGGTTAACCGATCACCGGATAAGCTACACGACTCACAACCTGGAAGCCATCATGGAAGGGGAAATAGACGAGTTAATAGGAAAGCTGGAGGAAGCGGAAAAGGAGGAGATGCTGGAAAACCAGGGCGTAGCCGAACTCCTCAGCGTAGACTGATATCGGTAACGGCCTGCCAAACTCCGGTTCTTCAGCCCCTACCAGCCGCCTCAACCTTGAAAAAGAAAATCCCAAACAATAGAATAAGCAGGCATGGGTCTATAGCTCAGTTGGTCAGAGCGCACGCCTGATAAGCGTGAGGTCCCTGGTTCGACTCCAGGTAGGCCCACCACCTCTCTCAACTCCCGTTTTCCCCTTCGAAGTAACTGATCAGGTCATCCAGCGTGAAGGACTCGAGTACCTCGGTAAACTTCTCGTAAATTACCTCCCAGACTTCCAGGGTGGGGCAGTTGCTTTCGAGCGGGCAGGGTTTACCTTCGTCGGGCAGGAGGCAGTTCACTGGGGCCAGACTACCGTCTTCCAGGACGGAAATCACCCTCTTTATGGAAACCTCTTCCGGGTCGTTTGAGAGTTCGTATCCCCCTCCTCGGCCCCGCTTGACCTCGACCAGTTCGGCGTCCTTGAGTTCCCTCATTATCTTTTCGAGAAAGGGCTGTGGGAGGTCGTACTTCTCGGCAATTTCCTTGGTAGAGAGGTAAGTAGTATCGTACTTCTGCGCCAGCTCGGCCATCGCGACCAGCCCGTAGCCGCTCTTTTTTGTAACTCTCATATCCTTCCTCCTTTAAATTACCGCATATTCGTCGGGCTGAACCGAGCTAGACGCCGACGTTCGTGTGATCCAGGTCACCCTCGTCCTTCTGGGAACCCAGGCGGTCCTCCAGCTCTTCAACGGTGGCCTCGAGTTCGAGCTGGCGTTTTAACATGTAATCAAAAGCATCGCCAAGGGGGTTCGGTATATCCCCGTGATCCAGCTCGAAATCCGGCTGGGGCCTACGCCCTTCCTTGGAAACCTGAGCCGGAACTCCGACGGCCGTAGTAGTCGGAGGCACGGATTTGGTAACTACCGAGCCCGCACCAACACGAGCACCTTCTCCGATCGTAATCGGTCCAAGCAGAATCCCTCCTGCTCCGACCTCGACGTTGTTCTCCAGGGTCGGGTGGCGCTTCCCGGATTCCTTGCTCGTCCCTCCGAGAACTACGCCCTGATAAAGCAGGACGTCGTCGCCTATTTCTGCCGTCTCCCCGATCACTACACCGCTACCGTGATCTATGAAGACGCCGCTCCCGATTTCCGCTCCCGGATGTATTTCCACGCCGGTCAGAAGTCGGCTCAAGTGCGAAACCAGTCGCCCAACTAATTTGAGGTGGTGACGCCAGAGAAAGTTGGCAACCCTGTGCATCCACAGAGCGTGAAGTCCAGGATAGCAGCACAGTACCTCGGCCAGGTTCCTGGCGGCAGGATCCCTTTCGAACACTGCCTCGACATCCTTACGAAGGCGTTCAAACAGTTTCATGAAACCTCTGCTCCTCTCCCGTATATAAAATTTATCCACAACTCCTGCGGCGTCCCGTTTATTAACTAATAACCGAACTTCAACGTTCAAAAAAATCCAATCCAAGACCATGGTAGACGGCAGCCCGCTATTTTTCAAGAGTAATTTGGTCCAGTTTTTCGCCATTTGCCAGAAGGAACCACCTGGTTTAATTCACATAACGGGTGGGATAAAGATACTTTTGCCCCCTTGTTCGCTGGTATTATAGAAAATAAGTAAAAATACCCAAATTAGGCCCTACCCAAGGTAGGGCGAAGTACACGGAAGCCAATAAAATAGAACTGAAAGCATGCTGTTCTATCGGATGGTAGGGGGTTATAGGAAGACAAATACCTACAAGGAGTCTTTTGCATCGCCCTACTACAGGGAAATATAAGAGTTAAAAATTTACGATCTGTAGCAAATGTTAAAAGTTTACATTATTTCTACATAAAAGGAGAAGACTCGGGTGTAGTTCCTAGCTGACTTGGTTTACCTTTCGTCTCTTAACCCTTTGGGAAAGAATGATGGCATAGAAATTTCCGTCTTCTCAAATTGCAAGTGTAACGCTTCCCGAAGTCCCGTCATACACCAAAAGACAGTGCCGGAGAATATCCCGCCCAATTAAAGCAGAGATATTTTGTCTCTTGAGATCGCTACCGAGAACATTTAAGGAGGTCATATCCGGCAGCCCCTTGCCTGGAAAAGAGAATTTCACCGCATATAATTCCTGGGTAGCCTGACCGGAAGGAGTGCTCACCTTAGTTGCACCAATGGGAGAAATATTTAGCTTTTGTAACAAATCTAGGTCGATAGCTGAAATTGAGGCACCGGTATCGATCAAACCCTTGCTTGATTGAGGTGAGGGTATCTCCTTATCGTTGTCTTCAAGTATCTTGGCGTGTTGGTCGGTAATATGTACCTCGACGTCCATAGTGGAGCCATCTTTAGCTAAAGCGTCGGGATCCGGCTCTACCACTACCTGATCGGGTTGGTCCTCTTTTTTCGTGCCGGGGAAGCCTATGTTGACCCTAAAATCACTATTTACCGGCATGTATTATCCCAAGCTCTAAGGCAGGTAGATGATCAACTTGCTCTTCTTTGGATACCCGTTGAACGAGAAACGGCTGTAGGCCAAATTTGTTCAGTCCTTCCTCGTAAGCTTTCTGTTGAGAATCGTAAGGGCCAAG
The DNA here is from genome assembly GCA_046543235.1 of Candidatus Acetothermia bacterium. GTDB lineage: Bacteria > Bipolaricaulota > Bipolaricaulia > M55B111 > M55B111 > JAGXLP01. Next base: position 13,294 of record JBKGZT010000036.1, read on the forward strand.
GACGGCATCCCCCTGGATTGCTATGAACTTACCCTCACCGTATTCGTCCACCCAGTCCTCCTTTTTTGACTCATAAAGCTCTATTTCGTTTCTCAATGTTAGTTCCTCGCTTTCCTCGACCATTTTTATCACCTACTACCTCTAATACATTTTAAGAAAAAGCGGACTAGATTTCACTTTTGAACTCCTACCACGACTTATTCTTGTTCCGCCGAATATGCTGATCTGCTGCCACCCCGGCCTGCCCGACGTGTTTATGTCGGTATTAGATTTAACCTGACGCCCCTCGAAATGACTTCATCGCCCCTTCAAGCTCCTCGTCCACGATATGAGTGTAAATCA
>JBKGZT010000094.1:0-2737 GCA_046543235.1 Candidatus Acetothermia bacterium
ATGGAGGGACTGGAGGATGCGGAGATAGAACGTTACGGTTACGGGATAGAATACGATTACCTGCCACCGACTCAGCTAAAGAATACCCTGGAGACGACGAAGATCGACGGGCTTTACGCGGCAGGTCAGATAAACGGCACTACCGGTTACGAGGAGGCAGCCGGCCAGGGAATCATCGCGGGGATCAACGCGGCCAATCATGGAGAAAGGGAACTTTCGCTCGACCGCTCCCAGGGCTTCATCGGCGTGATGATCGACGATCTGGTGACCAAGGGGGTCGACGAACCCTATCGGATGCTCCCCTCGCGGGCGGAATACCGGATCGTCCTGCGGGAGAATAACGCGGATCTTCGGCTGACCGAGCTGGCTCACGACTTCGGTACGATTTCCGAGGATAGATACGATCTATACAGTAAAAAAAAGAAGAGGATCGAAAGCAAGCTCGAAGAACTGCAGTCCAACCGGGTAACGCCGGGAGAGGAGGTAAACGAGGTACTCGAGGAAAGCGGCACCTCTCCGCTCGAGGATCAGGGAGCCAGCTTATACGAACTACTAAAAAGGCCGGAACTGTCCTGGGAAGAGGTAACCAAACTGGGAAACCTGGAAGACGGAACTCCGCGAGAGATCAGGAAGGAAGTGGAAATACGTGCCAAGTACGAAGGCTACATCGAGAAACAGGAGAAACGGATCGAGCAGTTTAGGGACATGGAGAACGAAAAACTACCGGATTCCCTTGACTACGACGAACTCGACGGCCTCTCAACCGAAGGGAGAGAAAAACTGAAAGAAGTACAGCCCCAAACCCTCGGGCAAGCCGAAAGAATACCCGGGGTCACCCGATCCGACATTACGATAATAACCGTCTGGCTTAAGGGTTAAACTCGTCGAACGTCATCGCTACAGAAAACTAATAGCACTTACAAAACAATAATTAAACCAGAGGAGTGAATTCTTCATGGCAAAGTTATTTTCCGGCATTCAACCGACGGGAGACCTGCACCTGGGAAACTACTTCGGAGCTATAAAGAACTGGGTCGATTTACAGGACAAACACGATACCGTCTATTCAATTGTTGACCTGCACGCGATAACCTCGGACTACGATCCGGAAACGCTTCGGGATAGCGCCGTGGACCTGGCAGCCGACCTGATGGCGAGCGGAATCGACCCGGAGGAATCCGTGTTATTCATCCAATCGGAAGTCAGAGAACACGTCGAACTCCAGTGGATATTCAACACGGTAACCTCCTACGGGGATTTGACCAGAATGACACAGTTTAAAGACAAATCCGAAGATAGGGACTTCGTTTCCGCCGGCCTCTTCGATTACCCGGTGCTACAGGCTGCAGACATACTGCTTTATAAAGCATCCAAAGTGCCCGTTGGAGAGGACCAGATACAGCACGTCGAGCTCACCCGGAGGATCGCTCGCAAGTTCAACAGCAGGTTCGGTGAGTTTTTTCCGGAACCAGAACCAATAGTGGGAGACGCCGCCCGAATTATGTCGACGGCCGATCCGGAGAGAAAAATGAGTAAGAGCGGCCACGACAAGCACGCCATCGGACTGATGGAGGACGAGGATTCCATCTGGGAGAAGATTAAATCCGCAGTCACGGATCCGGGCAAGGCACAGGGCGACGAAATGAGTCCTGGCGTCGCGAACCTGTTTACGCTGCTGGAACTTACCGCTCCCGAATCGACGATCGAGGACTTTCGGGAGGACCATCTCCAGGGAGAGCTCATGTACATAGATCTGAAGGAAGCGGTATTCGAGAACCTGATGAGCGAGATAAGGCCGGTCCAGGAAAGAAAAAAAGAGCTAGCGAAAAACCGATCTCACGTAGAGGACCTGCTAGAGAAGGGTAGGGAAAAGGCAAAAGAAATAGCCGCTCGCAACATGGAAGAAGTTAGAGATCTTGTGGGGGTCGGCCCGACTGAGGCCTAATTGTCACCGTCCTCAGAGCCGAGCAGAGGCTTACAGTTGTGGAATACGGTGGTAACGTCCCGGTTGTCCTCCAGTTCTTCTATTAGATCCTCTACCTTATCGATATTTTCACCGGGGTCGGAGTAGTTCTTGGGCGTCATGGCCAGCTCCGCCTCCAGTTCCGGTACCAGATCTTCCAGGTGATCGACGGCGCCCTTGAGGTCGTCCGGATCGAAAGTTATAGTGATTTCTCCGTCTTTTTCTTCGACCTCTTCGGCTCCGGCCTCGATCGCCTCGAGCTGGAGCGTTTCTTCGTCCAGGCCATTTAACTTGTTCCTGTCGACCTTTACCAGACCCTTGCGCTGAAAAATCCACCTGACACTTCCTTCTTCGCCAAGCTCCCCGTCGTAATCCCCAAAGGTGTTTTTAAGGTATGTGCTGGTTCTATTCCTGTTATCCGTCTCTGCCTTGATCAGCATCGCCACGCCCCCGGGACCATAACCTTCGAAGGTGAGGATCTCGTAGTTCTGACCCTCCAGTTCCCCCTTCGCCTTTTTGAGCGCCCTCTCGATGTTCTCCTTAGGCATGTCGGCGTCCTTGGCTCGCTCTATGGCGCTGGCCAGCGTCGGGTTGTCCTTGGGATCGGGGTTCTTTCGGGCCTCCTTGATGATCTCCTTGGTCAGCTTCCCGAACTTCTTGGCCTTCTTCTTGTCCTGTTTTTCCTTTCTATGCTTTATGTTTGACCATTCGGAGTGTCCAGCCATACTATCACCGTAAAATGTTATTCAATTAAGCCGAAATGAGCAACAGGGC
>JBKGZT010000037.1:0-12795 GCA_046543235.1 Candidatus Acetothermia bacterium
TCCCACTTTTATTTGCAATCCTTTGGACCCTGGTTATACTTACTTTAGTAAATTAATAAAGTAAGTCAGGGTGACCATGAAAAACTTACCGAGCAGGGACGGACCCAGCAGCATAAGCCGTAACCTAATGCATGATCTTAATACCCGCGCAGTAACCTCCTTGCTCTACAATAACGGGGCGCAATCTAGGACGGAGATAGCCAGCAACACCAATTTAACCCGCCCCACCATTTCAAATATAACGTCCAAGCTCCTATCGGCAGGCTTAATTGAAGAAGTAGGTGTAGGGGAATCCACCGGCGGCAGAAAACCTACTCTCCTGGACATAAACGAGGAATTCGGCTACGTAATGGCCGTTAAAATAGAAGCGCGCAAAGTCATAACCGGGCTTTACGACTTGAAAACGAACAAGGTAACCGGAAAGATAACCGACCATCCGGCCAACCCGGCACCCGAGCTGGTTTTAAGACATGTCAGAAAGGATTACGAAGACTACGCGGACCGCGAGGGGGTCGTCGGGCTGGGTATCGGGGTTTCGGGGCTAATTTCCGACTCGGGGGAAATAATCTACAGCCCGATTCTGGACTGGAAGAGGGTTCCAATCGCCGAAAAGCTGGAAAGTCAGCTCTCCCTGCCGGCAACCGTGGATAACGACGTCAACTCGTTGACCCTGGCAGAAAGTTGGGTGGGAGCTGGCAAGGAATTCAGCGAGCTACTCTGTGTAACTGTAGGAGAGGGAATCGGTGCCGGCTTGATGGTAAACGATAGGCTTTACCGCGGCTCCGTCGGTGGAGCCGGGGAAATAGGCCATATAACACTTGACAGACAGGGGCCTCGGTGTCGCTGTGGCGAGGAAGGATGCCTGGAAGCACTTGCTTCGGATTATTTTCTGCAAAACGAGATGCAAAGGAGGGGGCTAGTTCCTTCCACTGTCGAAAACCTGGCGAGCCTCGCCTCCAGGGGGCAAGCCGAGGGTCTGGAGATATTCCGAGAGATGGGGCACAACTTAGGCCTGGGAATCAAGAACTTGGTGAATACGCTCAACCCGGAGGCCGTTGTCCTCGGAGGAGAGAGAATGGAGCAGTCGGAATTCTTCCTCCAGGAAGCGAAAGGGGAGATCCTCAACCACTCTTTCCCCCGGGAAGCGAAGGACCTGGAAATCGTCCGTGCTTCACTCGGCAAGGAAGGATGGTTGATCGGGGCGGCCCTCCTGTCCATCAGAAACTTCCTGGGGCTACCACTTCACCGGAGGGCGTTCAAATCAAACCGGGAGTCCAGAGGTGTCCTGCAAACGGGAACCCAATAAAAGGGGTGAAAATATGTTAGGAAGTCGACAGGTGAATCAATGGTTTTTGCTGATTGGTTTATTGATTATAACATTAGCTATCACCGGGGTGAATGATCCCGTGAATGCAGAGGAAGTCCGCTTTACCTACAAGCCGCTACCCGGGGAGGAAATTGATTCGCTATACCTACGCGGCTCCTTCAACGGATGGGGCAAGGATGAGATGTCAGAAAGGGCGGACGGAAACTGGTCAACCACGTTAGACCTACAGCCGGGACGGTATCAGTACAAGTTCTTTTCCCAGGACTTCGCCTGGGCATCCGACGGTTGGCCCGGGGACATGGAAACCGCACGGGAAGGAGAACCGGTCGACCCGGACGCGGATGATTACGCCGACGACGGATTTGGTGGACAAAACGCAGTCATGGTAGTAGGGGGTGGTGAAGTGGACGCCGACGTCGGGGACGGAAAGATAGATCGAGAGGGCCTCCGGTTCGAACAGGACGAACTGCGTTTCTTCAACCTCGTTCCCGGCGGAAAACTAGTTGTCACGTTCGCGGCCACGGAAACCGACGTCGAAGAAGTCGTATTCCACTACGGCGAGGAGGACGTGACGCTGGAGAGGTTCGCCACCATGGACGGGAAGGATTTCTTCCGGGGCAAGGTTAGCCCACCCGAAGATGAATTCGAATATAACTTCCTGGTAAAAGACGGAGAAGAGTCGGTCTGGTACAACCCCGCCGGGGAGGTAAGCGGGTCCGAAAAGGACCCCGGGATCTTTCGGCCTCGGGACAAAAAGGTTTTCCAAACCCCCGATTGGGTAAGGGATGCGACGTTCTATCAGATCTTCCCGGATAGGTTTTATAATGCGGTTGAGGACAACGATCCGGAGAAGATCGAACTATACAGGAAACCCGGCAAACGCTACGACGCATTCATTCCCGACTGGGACCAGGGAGTACCGGAAGGATCGCCGCCGGTCCTCAGGGATCCCTCCGAGCTGACTGACCGCTCCAACGAGGTAAAACCGGAGGGCGGATACTACGTCTTTTATGGCGGAGACCTGCAGGGGATCGAGGAGAAGATACCTTACCTGAAAGAACTGGGTATAAACGCCATCTACTTCAACCCTCTTTTCGAATCCAACTCCAACCATCGGTACAGCACCGCCGACTATAGATACATCGACGGGAACCTGGCCTACAAGGACGATCCCGAAAAATCCAACGAATACGCATTTAAGCTCATTGAAAAGCTGCACGATCACGGGATCAGGGTCATCTTCGACGCAGTATTTAACCATTCCGGTTACGAGCACTGGGCTTTTCAGGACGTGGTTGAGAATGAAGAGGAGTCCGAGTATAAAGATTGGTTCTTTATCGATAGCTTTCCGATCATCCCGCTGGCAGAACAAAGTGAGAGCACCGAGCCGAATTACGGAGCCTGGTGGGGGTACGGATCCCTGCCGGAACTGGACACGGAAAATCCCGAGGTGCGCCAGCACCTTTTCGAGATAACGGAAAAATGGATGGATCCAGATGTCGGGGAAGGGGTGGACGGCTGGCGCCTGGACGTACCCAACGAGATCGCCAACCGGGATCCTGATTTCTGGCGGGAGTGGCGGGAACACGTTAAATCCATCGACGAGGACGCGTACATAGTGGGAGAAATATGGGAAGATGCCTCTTCCTACCTGAACGGAAATCAGTTCGACGCCGTAATGAACTATCGATTCCGAGACGCCGTAATGGACTTCATCGCCAGCGGCGAAATTACTAGCCAGGAGTTTGCCGAAGAGATGACCCGGTTAAAGCTGGATTATCCCTCTCAGAGTTTTAATTCACTGCTAAATCTAGTCGACAGCCATGACACGAAGCGTTTCTTGACGGCAGCAGGGGGGGACAAAGAAAGACTCAAACTCGCTGCGCTGCTTCAATTTACACTGCCGGGCGCCCCGATGGTATATTACGGGGACGAGCGAGGTATGAGAGGTGGCGAAGATCCGGACTGCAGGAGGACGATGCTATGGAAGGACCGAGGCTACAAGGAACCCGATAAAAACTTGCAGGGATACTACGAGACACTAATCGACTTGAGAGACGAAAGGATTGCTTTACGTCGCGGGGATTTCACCCAGCTAGACTTTAAACCCGAAATGGTCTACGGTTTCGAGAGAAAGACCGACGAGGAAGAGATCCTCGTGATCCTAAATGCGGGTAAAGATCCCACAAAAGTTGTAATACCCATCGAATCCGACCACAACGAACCTTTTGATCTTTTGAACAACCGTAAATTAAAAGCAAACGAGGAAAGCCTGGAGCTAGAACTCGATTCTCTCCAGGGGGCTATTATAACTTTTTGAAGCGTGAGGAGGTGGTTAACCGGCCACTGACGTTTCGGCCATGGTCTTAAAGCCTTTTAACAGAAATCCAAAACGGGAGTGATCTTCAGATGAAAAAGCTAGTAGCTTTAACTCTAGCAATTGTTTTACTAGGAGTTGGCTTTTCGGCGCTCGGTTCGACCAGCGGCGAGCTAAGAATATGGGGAGATGAACGCATCACGGCTCTGGAACCTCTGGCTGAGGACTTCGAAGAGGATTACGGCGTGGAAGTGGAACTGGTCGAGGTTCCTTTCGGGGACATTCGGACGAAAATGGAAAACGCCGGACCCTCCGGGGAAGGACCGGACATACTGATTGGCGCACATGACTGGACAGGAGAACTTGCCAAGAACGGCCTCATAGACCCGCTCCTGTACATGGAAGACCAGCAGGACGACTTCGTCGATGTATCCGTAGAGGGATTCACTTACAGCGACAAAATCTACGGGTTGCCTTACGCATTTGAGGCAATCGCCCTCATTTACAACACGGAGATGGTACCGGAAGCTCCGGAAACCTGGGAAGAAGTAGTTGAAATTTCCAAGGAACGCAGGGAAAGCGAAGAGGAAAACTACGGCTTTGTCTATCCAGGGACAGGTGACCCCTACCACACGTATCCGTTCATTAGCGCCTACGGCGGTTACATATTTGCCTATGACGGCGGATTTGACCCGGACGACATCGGTTTGGATACGGAAGGCGCCATCAAGGGACTGGAGAAACTCGACGAGATGTACAAAGAGGGCTACCTGCCCGAAGGCATAGATTACGGAACCGCCGCCAGCTGGTTCAACGATGGCAAGGCCGCGATGTTCATGACCGGCCCCTGGGAGATACCCGCGATCAGAGAAGCCGGGATTGACTTCGAAGTAGCACCGCTGCCGGCAATGGATGGTAACCAAATGAAGCCTTTCGTCGGAGCACAGGGCTTCATGCTGAGTGCCTTCAGCGAGAACAAGGTACTGGCCAACGAGTTCCTCAAGAGCTACATAGCCACCGACGAAGCGATGACCTTGATTTACGAGGAAAACGAAAGACCTCCGGCATACATACCCACCCTGGATAAGGTCGAGGAGGAACCGGTGGTCTCGGCCTTTTCCGAAAGTGCTCGGGTCGGAGTGCCGATGCCCAACATACCGGAAATGGGCGCGGTCTGGGAAAATCTAGGAAACCAGCTCCAGTTGATTTCGCAACAAAAACAGGAACCGAAAGCGGCAATGGAAGACACGGTCGAGATAATAAAACAATCGATAGACGAATAACAGGAGTGACCGGGCCCCGTCGATAAAGCGGGGCCCTATTTATTATGAAAAACTATCTAAAAAGTACGCTTCTCGGGACCAGCCTGAAAATCCTGGTGTTCGGATTACTCGATGCCCTGGTGGTCTGGGCGGCCAGCTTTCTCTACCTCAACGAAGGAACGTGGCTTGCTCTTGCTTTAGTAGTTGCCACGGGCTTGATAAACTGGATATTCCTATCGAAAAGAACTTATCCTTTGAGGTACCTGGTTCCAGGGCTGATATTCCTTTTTGCTTTCGTAGTTTACCCGATAGGTTATACCGTCTACCTTTCTTTCACAAATTACGGCACAGGGCACCTCCTTTCGAAATCACAGGCGATTGACAACCTGGAGGACCAATATTACCAACCGGAAAATCCCAAAGGTTTCGACTTTGACGCTTACCACAACCCTGACGGGGAGCTGAAAGTTATCCTCCGTTCAAGTTCCGGCGAAGAGACTTACCTCACAGGGGGGAAGGAGCTGGAGCCGATAGATCCGGAGAGTGACCGTTTCGTCGATTCCGACGGGGATGGTACGATAGAGGAGTTTGACGATTACGAACTGCTCCCTCGTAGCGAACTGATAGGCTCCCTTTCCGAACTCCAGAACTGGCGACCGGAGCGTGAAGAACTGGCAGTACGAATTACCGGAATGAACCAATTCACCCAGTTGAATCAGCAGTACGTTTATCAGCCAGAAAAGGATAGAATGGTCGACCAGAAAACCGGAGAAGTATACGTTCCCGAGAACGGTGCCTTCGTCTCGCCTGAGTCGGGCAAGGAACTCGAACCGGGCTTCCAGATACACGTGGGCTTTGCGAACTTCCGGCGCGTCTTTACCGACCCACTGATAACCGGGCCTTTTTTCCGGGTATTCACCTGGACCTTCGTCTGGGCTTTCTTGAGCGTACTTACCACTTTTCTCCTGGGCCTCGGTGCGGCATTGTTGTTAAACGACGACGACCTCAGGTTTCAGCCGCTTTACAAGGCCGCGCTAATTATGCCATATGCGATACCGGCTTTCATCTCCGCCCTGATGTGGCGCGGTTTCTTCAACACCAACGCGGGAGTTGTGAACGCGAAGATATTCGAGCCCCTATTTAACGTGGCGGTACCCTGGTTCCAGAGCCCGATGCTGGCCAAAGTAGCCGTCCTAATCGTCAACCTCTGGCTCGGGTTTCCCTACATGATGGTGATTACCCTCGGGGCTCTCCAGAGCATCCAGCCCGCGTACTACGAGGTGGCCAAAGTGGACGGCGCCAACCCCTGGCAGCAGTTTAAAAACATAACCCTGCCGCTCCTAATGATCTCTATCGCCCCGCTCTTAATTGGTTCATTTGCTTTTAACTTCAACAACTTCAACGTCATATTTCTCGTCACGGAAGGAGACCCACCGATTGTAGGCGCCACGACGGCCGGCTCAACCGACATACTCATCTCCTACACCTACAAGATGGCTTTTCAGGGTGAGGGCTCAAGCTACTATGGACTTGCGGCTGCCGTTTCGATAATTATATTCCTGATCATTGGGGCTATATCCGCATTTAATTTCCGTTACACGAACGTGCTTGAGGAGATGAGCGAAAATGTCTAGAACCAGAGAATGGATGGAACGTTTCGTCAGCTGGTTTCTCGATATCGGGTTCAAACATCTGTTAATGCTGGTCCTCGTGGCCTTTGCCCTATTTCCGATCATCTGGATTATATCCGCCTCGATTAACCCCGTCGGATCGTTGGCCGGACAGCAGTTGATTCCCGAAAACGCCAATCTGGAGAACTACCGTATTTTCTTCACCAACGGCGGCGACGAATACAATGCCCCGTTTTTGCTCTGGCTCTGGAACAGCCTGAAGCTAGCAGTTCTAACCGGGGTGTTTGGGACCTTCATGTGTGCTCTCGGAGCATACGCCTTCTCCCGTTTCAGGTTTACCGGACGGAGAACCGGGTTGCTCGGGTTACTATTGATTCAGATGTTCCCCCAGATGCTGGCCATGGTTGCCATTTACGCCCTCCTTCTAAACTTAGGGTCATTTATTCCCTGGGCCGGGCTAAACACTCATCTGGGACTGCTGATGGTTTATCTGGGTGGAGCGCTGGGCTTCAACACCTGGCTTATGAAGGGGTACTTCGATTCCATCCCCCACTCGCTGGAAGAGTCGGCGCAGGTCGACGGGGCTTCACACTTCCAGGCATTTGTCCGGATAATTTTGCCCCTGGCACGACCGATTCTTACCGTTATCTTTATTTTGACAGTAATATCCGTCTACTCCGATTTCATCCTGGCCAGCATACTGCTGCAGGATTCGTCCAAATACACGCTCGCAGTCGGACTGAAGTTATTCATCTTCAACAACTACGACGCCCGCTGGGGGATCTTTGCGGCCGCAGCCATAATCGGTGCCATCCCTATAGTGGTGATCTTCCTGGCCCTTCAGGATCAACTTATCAGCGGGTTAACCCAGGGTTCCGTGAAGGGTTAAAAGAAAGATCAATAAAGCATCAAAAGGAGAGATAAGCATGAAAGACCGACCATCCGTTGCGTATTTCTGCATGGAATACGGGCTTGCGGAAGAGATGAAGATCTACGCCGGCGGTCTCGGTATCCTGGCCGGAGATATCCTAAAATCAGCCCGACAGTACGATTACCCGATTCGGGGAATAGGAATTCTCTGGCGTCAGGGCTATACGAAGCAGACGATAAACGAAAAGGGTCGACCGGTCGACAGCTATCCTAGAAACGACTACATCTACGATTACCTGGAAGACACCGGGATAAAGGTATCCGTAACCATTCGGGAAGAAGACGTAAGCTGTAAAGTCTGGAAGCTCGATAAGTACGGAAACGCTCCGCTCTACCTGCTCGACACCAACCTCGAGGAAAATTCTAACAAGTGGATAACCGGCCAGCTCTACGGCTGGTTTGAGGAGGAGAGGATCGCACAGGAGATCGTCCTTGGTATAGGTGGAGTAAAGGCGTTGAGAAAGCTAGATTTCGAGCCCGATATATATCACTTCAACGAAGGCCATGCCGTCCTCGCGGGGACGGAGCTTATCAGGGAAAAAATCGAAGCCGGCCTCGGGTTCGAAGATGCGTACGATAAAACAAGGGAGGAGATTGTCTTTACTACCCACACGCCCGTCGAGCAGGGAAACGAAGAACATGGCTTCCGGACCATGAAGTACATGAACGCCTTTAACGGGCTGGCCGAATCGGAAATGAAGAGAATCGGCGGGAAACCCTTCAACATGACGGCAGCGGGCTTACGACTGGCTAAGGCGGCCAACGGGGTCTCCCAGCTCCACAAGGAAACGGCCAGAGAAATGTGGGACCACGTTGACGAGAGTCCTGAAATTCAGGGGATAACCAACGGGATTCACCGCGATACCTGGGTCGATTCGGAGATATCGGGGGCGGACGGAAAGGAAGAAATCTGGATGAGACACATGCAGCTCAAGAGTGATCTGATCGACTACGTCGAGGATAAGTCCGGAGTAAGGCTAGACGAGGACAAAATGATTATCGGCTTTGCCCGAAGGGCTGCCCCCTACAAACGGGCGGACCTAATATTTTCGGACGAGGAGAAAATATCCCCCTACCTGGAAAGCGGCGATATCCAGATCGTGTTTTCCGGCAAAGCCCATCCGCTCGACGATACAGGCAAAGCGATTATTAACGAACTCGTAGAAAAGGCCGAGCAATATCCTGAGAGCGTGGTCTTCCTCGAGGACTACGGGATCGAAATCGGGAGGAAGCTGACGCGTGGTTCCGACGTCTGGCTTAACAACCCTAGGAAGCCGCTGGAAGCCAGTGGTACCTCGGGAATGAAGGCCGCCATGAACGGAGTCTTGAACGTAAGCATACTTGACGGCTGGTGGCCGGAAGCCTGCGAACACGGCGTTAATGGCTGGCAGTTCGGGGATGGTTACGAAGGTGAAGACCAGGACGAGCACGACAGGGAGGCGCTGTACGACGTTCTCCTTAATGAAGTTATACCAACCTACTACGAGGACAGGGGAAAGTGGAAGGAGATGATGGTAGAAAGCACGGAGAGCACCTACCGGAAGTTCTCCGCGAAAAACATGCTGGAGGACTACTACGAGAGGATGTACGAAAAATAGCCATAAGGTGGAAACCTACATGGGAAAACCGGATGACAAGCTAAAGCATTTCGACGAAGCTGGTATCCGGAACCTCCGACCCCCTGACTGGGTAAGGGACACGGTATTTTACCAGATATTCCCGGATAGGTTTTACAACGGCGATCCCTCCAACGACCCGGAGGACGCCGTGACGTGGGATGCTAACCCGACCCGTGATAACTTCTTCGGCGGAGACCTGGCCGGCGTTATGGAAAAACTGGATTACCTGGAAGAGCTGGGGGTCAACGGGATATATCTAAACCCGATATTTAAATCGCCCTCGAACCATAAGTACGATACCACGGATTACTACGAGATCGACCCGGCATTCGGCGATACTTCTCAACTAAAAGATCTCGTAAAGGCGGCCCATGAGAGAAACATCCGTGTAATTCTCGACGGCGTTTTTAACCACTGCGGGGAAAACTTCCCTCAGTTCCAGGACCTCAAACAGAAGGGGCAGGAGTCGGAACACTGGAACTGGTTCGATGTCGACGATTTTCCCCCGAGAAAGGAACCGGAACCGAACTACCGATGCTGGGCAGGCGTACCAGAAATGCCGGAATTCGATCGGAGCAATCCTGATGTCAGACGGTTCCTGCTGGACGTAGCCAGGTACTGGATAGACGAGGCAGATATCGACGGATGGCGGCTGGATACCACCAACTACCTCGAACCGGGCTTCGTCAGATCCCTACGGATCGCTGCCCGGGAAGTAAAATCCGATGCTTACGTAATGGGAGAGGTCGTCGGCCCAGCGGCATCCTGGTTCAAATCGGGCTCTCTCGACGGAGTAATGAACTACGAGCTCTATAAACTCTTGGTAGACCTCATTGCTAAAAGGCGTTATGGCCCTGAAGCCTTCCGACAGAGGCTATATTTCCTTCGCCGTTCCTATCCAGAATGGGCAAACTTTGCCAACTATAACCTACTCGGCAGCCACGACCGCCCGAGGTTTATGACTCTCTGTGAGGGGGACGTCGAAATATTCAAGCTTGGATATTTCCTCCTATTTGCTTTGCCGGGCGCTCCGGCGATCTACTACGGTGACGAAATCGGAATGGAGGGCGGAGACGATCCGGACTGCAGGCGGACTTTCCCATGGAAGGAAGACATCAGGAAGGAAGACCTCTTCTCTTTTTTTCAAGAACTGCTCAAACTCAGAGAAGAGCAGAGGCCGCTCAGGCGGGGGGAAGTTAAGGAAATTACTGCTCCCGCCCCGATATTTGCCCTGGTCAGGAAGACCGGAAGCGAGTTGGCTCTCGCTGCGGTAAATCCGAGCTCAAAATCGTGTAAGGCCGAAATAGCGTCAGACCAGTTTCCGACAGCGGACAACCCGGAGACCCTGTTTGGACAGGGTTCCTGTTCATTCAGTTCCGGAGCGCTGAAGCTGGAGCTTCCCGGTTATGGTTTTTCCCTGCTGAAACTGGATGGCTAATACATTAGAATACTTTCCTGGTACTGGAGGGGGAAGATGTCCGGGAACACGAAGAAGTTAAAAATATATACCGACGGGGCTTCCCGGGGCAACCCCGGAGATGCCGCCTGGGCTTTCCTCATTCTGGATGAATCGGGAGACCCGATTGTCAAACGGTCCGGATACATAGGCCAAACCACCAATAACCAGGCCGAGTATTATGCCGTAATACGGGCGTTACAACGGGCCCGTGAGTTTCCCTCCGAAAGAATACGGCTCCACTCGGACAGCCAGCTGCTGGTCAAACAGGTTACGGGCCAATGGAAGGTAAAGGACCCGGAACTGAAGCGCCTCCACGGACGGGTAAAAAGGGAGGCAAAGGGGGCTGCAAAAGTTAATTTTGAACACGTTCCGAGGGACAACCGCTACGTAGCCCAGGCCGACCAGCTCTGTAACGACAGGCTGGACGAAATTCAGGATAAATAATTTCACCCAAAGAGGTTTAAATCTCCCTCTACAATTATATAATTATTCTGTCAATTGGGGGTTAGTCGAGGCAGAGATCATGAACAATCACGAGTACGACATTGAAACCGACATCGACCGGGTTATCTACACGTCAGAGGAGATCCAGGAACGGGTGAAGCAACTGGCCCGGCAGGTCGACGAGTACCTGAGGTCCAAGGTAAGCCGAAAGGAGATATGGGAACGCCCCCCGATCGCGGTATGTATTCTCCGGGGTGCTTCCGTCTTCATGGCGGACTTGACCAGGTACATGGACGTGCCGATCGAGTTCGACTTCATGTCCGTATCGACCTACGGCGACGCAACCGAGCCAGGCGAGGTAAGAGTGATAAAGGACCTGGACCGCTCCATAAACGGGAGGATAGTTATCGTCGTCGAGGACATAGTCGACACCGGGGAAACCCTTCACCACCTGCTGAACAGCTTCAGGACGCGTAACCCGAAGGCCGTCAAGGTTAGTGCCCTGCTGGACAAAAGCAGCAGAAGGAAAAAGGACGTAGAGATAGACTTCAAAGGGTTCGAGCTGGAGGAGGACCTGTTCCTGGTGGGCTACGGCATGGATTACGCCGGACGATACCGCAACCTTCCATTCATCGGTACGTTAAGAGAGGAGTTGACCGAACAATAAGCTCTTTTTACACCCTTGGTCTGGAGTCTTCCTGTGACGAGACGGGCGTGGGGATTGTCGAAGGAACGGATCGGATACTGACCAACAAAATATACTCCCAGGCCGACCTGCACGAAAAATACGGCGGTGTCGTACCGGAAATTGCCTCCCGTAATCACCTGAAGAAGTTCCATCCGCTTATAGAGGAGGCACTGGCCGAGGCCGACCTCACGCTGGACGAGATAGACCTCGTGGGAGCAACCTACGGACCCGGTCTGGTCGGCCCGCTGCTGGTGGGGCTTTCCCTCGGCAAGTCACTCGGGTACTCGCTTGACGTTCCTTTCTTGGGGGTAAACCACCTCGAAGGGCACGTATTCGCTCACTACAGTTCTAACCGCTCCTCGCCACCTTTCCTCGCCCTGCTCGTTTCGGGTGGTCATACAAGCCTCGTGCTCGTCGAGGACTGGGGAGACTATCGGGAGCTTGGCTCCACGCGGGACGACGCTGCGGGAGAGGCCTTCGACAAAGTTGGCCAGATGACCGGGCTCGGCTACCCCGCCGGACCAAAGATCGACGAGATGAGCCAGGAAGGAGACCCGTTAGTTTACGACTTCCCCCGGCCAATGGTCGAGGAGGGGCTGGACTTTTCCTTCGCCGGATTAAAGAGTTCTGTCGCCAGAAAAGTGGAGCTTTCCGAAGAAGACTACGACCTTCCCGACCTGCTGGCGTCCTTCCAGGAGGCAGTAGTAGAGACCCTGGTTACCAAGGCGGTAAGGGGAGCCAAAGAGGCGGGAGTCGAAAAGATATCCGTAATGGGCGGCGTCTCGGCTAATTCCCGACTTAGAGACAAAATGAACGAGGCCGCCGGTGAAAACGGGATGGTCGCGACTTTTCCGCCCTTCGAACTCTGCACCGACAACGGAGCGATGATCGCCGTCACGGCAGCCTACAGGCACCTGACCAAAGGGGAATCATCCCCGCTCGACCTCGGGCCCGAACCCTCTCTGAAGCTGGGTCGTGAGGGTACCTGATCACGTCTTTTCGGTTTAAGACGCCCGTACCACAAAAGCCAAACCCGAGTCTCAATGATAGTGTAGGAACAGCTGTGTAAAATGAATTTATAGCTTTGGAAACCGTTCAGAAAAATCCCAACCGAGGCG
>JBKGZT010000004.1:0-40318 GCA_046543235.1 Candidatus Acetothermia bacterium
CCGAAGGCATTATAGGCCAGATACAGGGGCCCGACCTGCTCCGTATTGATTAAAGAATAGAACCGTGCCCGTTTGACCTACGAGAGGACTTTGCTGAGAGAATACCAAAGATTACTGAAAGTCTTCACCCCGGATCTTTCTCCTATACAGTAGTTTTAATCCTAGAATTCCCCAGTTTAAGACGAGACTTAGGGATTTAATTTAGAATCCGAGTTAGACCGGTTAGCCCAGTTCCCAGCAATCCCGACAGCGGGCTTCGTAGTCCCCCTTGCCTCCGACCTTAATTACCTGATCGTCGGCCGGGGCCGGCTCGCCGTCAATCAACCGCTGAGTCCTGGTAGCTTCGCCCCCACACTCAGTGCAGACCGCATGTAACTTGTCCAATCTATCGGATTCTGCCATCAGCTCGGGCATCGGGTAAAACGGATCGCCGGCGAAAGTGAGATCGAGTCCGGCCACTATGACCCGTTTTCCGCGATGGATCAGCTCGTCAACGAGGCCAGCCAGTTCCTCGGTAAAGAAATTCCCCTCGTCGAAAGCAACGAGATCGACGTTCTCGAGCTCTTTCTCCCCAATGAGCTCTGCAAGGGAATTGATCGATTCCTCTCCTGTGTGCAGGAGGTTCGCTTCGAACTCCCTCCCGTAATGGGTGACTACTGCGCTCTTGCTGTACCTGTCATCAAGGTGGGGTTTAAACAGGGAAGTGTCCTGCCCAGCGATGGCGGCACGATCGATTCGGCGTATTAGTTCCTCGCTTTTGCCGGAAAACATGCAACCAGTTATGACCTCTAGTCTACCTGTACTCATATTTGGTCGGGACGACTGGATTTGAACCAGCGACCTCGCGCGCCCCATGCGCGCGCGCTACCAAGCTGCGCCACGTCCCGATTGCTCCAGCAATTTAATATAGCGCCAAAAGGCGGTTTTTTCAACGCCAAGTCTAATTCAGCGACTAAACATAAATATTCCGGTCCCCAGCAGGACCTTTGAATCGTTAAAAAGAGGGATCGGGCCTCAAACCCCTCCAGCAGTATCAAATAAAACTTTCCTTGATTTCCTCCAGGTCTACCCCACTCCTCTCCTCAGGATCAAGGCTCCGTTTGACCAGCGGTCCGTCGGAAAGCGCCGGTACCTGTTCCTCGTAAGTGGGCCTGTCTTCACGGTAGATGACCCCGAGGGGTATCCTGTCACCCCACTCCTTCGCTTTTTCCTCGGCAGCTTCGCGGTCGGTGGGATCGTAATCCTCGTCCAGCTCGTACACCAGGTCATTGTAGAAATCATAAGATTTCCCGGGGTTGAAGGTGACACATGGCTGAAGTACGTCGACCAGCGAATAGCCTTCGTGATTCATAGCGGCCGCAAAGATCTCGTTCATCTTCTGAACGTGGCCGGAAAAAGCACGTGCAATGAAGGTCGCACCGCTCGTCAGGGCAGTTGGCACTGGCCGTACCGGCGGTTCGATCGACCCCTCCGGACTCGTTTTAGTCACGAACCCCTTGTGGCTGGTCGGCGAATACTGACCCTTGGTCAGCCCGTAGACCCGGTTGTCCTCGACGATATGCGTGATTCCAATGTTCCTCCTACAAGCATGGAGGAAGTGGTTACCGCCAATTCCGTAGCTATCCCCGTCGCCGGCCGTCACCACGACGTTTAAATCCGGATTGGCCAGTTTGGCTCCCGTGGCCACCGGAACCGGACGACCGTGGATGGAGTGATAACCGTTGACGTTCATGTAATGGGGCAACTTGCTGCCGCAGCCGATTCCTGATACCAGCAGGCTCTCGTGAGGCGCCAGACCAAGATCCACCAGCGATGCCTTGACACTACGCAGAATCGCAAAGTCCCCACAACCCGGACACCAGGTCGGCTCCGTCGGGTACTGATAGTCGTCGAGAGTTACTTCATCAACCATATTAATTGACCTCCTCGTATTCTTCTACTTCAGCCATGATATCGTCCGGAGTAAACGGTCGACCGTCGTACTTCAGTATCCTATCCGGAAGCTTTATTCCCGTTTCTTTCGTTATCAAATCCGCCAGCTGGCCGGAGTAATTGTTTTCCACCACGAGAACCCTCTCGGCTTCATGCAGAACTTCTTCGACCTCTTCCCCGGGCAACGGGTGGAGGTCGTTCAGGTGGTAAAAGTTGGCTCGAACCCCCTTATCGTTTAACCGATCCACGACTTCTCTAACTGCCCCGTAAGTCGAGCCCCAGCCGAGGAAGGTAAGGTCGGATTCCCCCGGTCCGTAACGGACCGGCCCCCGGACGTCTTCCTCCAGCGCCGTGTCCAGCTTCCGCATTCGCTTTTCCATCATCCTGGTCCTCGTCTCCGGGTCCTCCGTAACATCGCCTTTCTCGTCGTGTTCGTTACCGGTCGTCTTGTAAGTCGCGTACCTGTTCCCCGGAATCGCTCTCGGCGTAATGCCCGAATCGGTGAACTCGTGACGCAGGTAATCTCCGTCGAGGTTTTCCAGGTCCTCTTCAGTCAGAAATTCTCCCCTATCTATATCGACTTTCGCGTCGAAGCGCTCCGGGTCGATAGCCCTGATAGAGTCAGCAAGGTGCTGGTCACTCAATATAATCACAGGGGTCTGGTACTTCTCCGCCAGGTCAAACGCACGTTTTCCTGCCCGGAAAGCCTCTTCAATGGTCGCTGGCGCTATGACAATCCGCGGCGACTCTCCCTGAGAAGCAGCAATGATAGAAAAAAGATCCCCCTGTTCAGTTCGTGTCGGCAGACCCGTACTTGGACCGGGACGTTGAACTTCAGCGATTACAAGCGGCGTCTCCGTCGTCCCTGCTAGCCCGATAGCCTCCGTCATCAGGGAAAAGCCGCCCCCAGAGGTTGTGACAAGCGGCCTTGCCCCGACATGGGCGGCCCCGATAGCTATGTTGATAGCAGCCAGCTCGCTTTCCGGCTGTTTTACAACGATTCCGGCCTCCTCGGAGTGTTTGGCCAGCCACTCAAGAATCGACGTGGAGGGCGTCATCGGATAGGCGGAGACGAAATTACAACCAGCCGTCAAGGCACCAAACGCAACGGCCTGGTTCCCGTCGATAACCATCCTGTCCGGTTCGTCCGGCCTGGCGGTAATCTCGTAATCTAACTCGTAGTTCTTTGATTCCACGTATTCCTTCCCCGCTACGGCCACTTTCAAGTTATTCTCCACTACGTTGCCGCCCTTGACTCCGAAATTTTCCTCAATTATTTCGTTTACATAAGTGATGTCAAATCCGGTTAATCCAACAATTGCCCCAATTGCCGCGGTATTTGCCATTACCTCCGCCCCGCCTTCCTCGGTGGCTATGGATTTGAGTGGAACCGGAAAGGGCTTAATCCCTTCCTCCACCAATTCCCCCTCGTCCAACCCGAAGTCATCATCGTAGATTACTCCGCTACCGGGGACCATCTCGTCTAGGTGCTTTTCAATCGACTCCTCGGACAGGGCTACCAGCAGATCTACTCCACTGGAGTGAGTATAAATTTCCCGATCGGAAACCCTGATCTCGAAAAAGTTATGCCCACCTCGTATCCTGGAGCGATAATCCTGTCTTCCGAACGGAAACAACCCTCCTCGAGCAAGGGCTTGAATGAAACCGAACCCTGTGGACTGAATTCCCTGGCCTGCATCTCCACCGACGAGTATATTCATATCATTTACTGCCATAAAACCTCCCGAACCTTCGATAGGGTTAAGTTAGAACTTAACGTTTACCAAAACTTGCCGAGAAAGCCCCGTAGTTTTCTAAGGGGTATTTGACTCCTCGACTACACCGACTCTGGGACTGTAGAAGGGCAAACCACAAGATTCACACCTAGATGGCAACTCGCCGAAAGCACATCGGGACCCGACTGAATTCGTGAGTTTGAAATCCTCACAGCTGGGGATTCCGTTCACCACCTTAACGTTCTCTCCGCTGACTGGACAGCTTATTTTATTTCCTTGGACGCTTTTGTCCTCGAGCCAGGAATTACAGCTGGGACATCTGACCAGCTTGACGTCCCTGTAAAAAACCTCCCCGCAGTCCGGGCATTTATACTTCATGTCCCTCACCTCGCGGTTATTAGAAACCTCCGGAGCGATATCCGAAGCAATGGATAAAACATGGCGACGTACCCTTTACAGGTACATCGCCATCCTAAAACAAAAACCGGTCAAACAACTTCGATTTCCTTTTCGCCCTCCCAAAGACCATGCAGGTTACACTTGGCCCTACCTTTCAGCGGGTGAGCGTGGTCGAGCTTGACAGTGGTTTTCATTACGTAGTGAGAGTTTTCCGGCGTCAGCTCCAGCCGGGCTAGAAACGTGTCCCCTGAATAAAGTTCCATCCATTCGATAAAATGACCGACCTCGTTCGGATGCTCCTTGTATTCGCCGACTTTAAGTGTAACCTCGAATTCCTCGCCTTCTTCTACCTTATCCGGGGCATCTATGATTACAGTATGTTTCTTTTCAAGTGCCGACATTTCGTCCGGATCGTCGGTATCAGCCTTGTTGATACCACAAAACAGGTCTTCTTCGCATGATTGGTTCGCCATTTTTACCTCCTAGGGGTAATCAATAGATTCGATCCTTCCGAAACCCAAACTACGGTGCTATGGTTTCTCCGGATTCGGATTCGACCAGCTCAATCGCCATCATCGGACAGCCATTTGCGGCCTGCTTGGCTGCGGACTTGTCGTCTTCGCCGACTTCGAGTGTCGCCAGCCCGTCCTCTTCCTTTCCCTCGATTAACTCGGCCTTCCCGTCAGCCCCTTCTTTAAAATGACCCGGATCGACGGCAGTACAGACGAAATTACTCTGACAGGCGTCCTTGTCGTACTTAAGTTTGTATTTTGCCATTTTTACCTCCTGTGTTTGTAGAAAAAACGAATTCCACTTGGATATCATTATAGAGCATGGTGAATCCACTTTCAAAATGGCATCCTCGGTTATCGAATTCAACGGGCATGGTGACGGGTGAAGTTGTAACTTCTCACCTGGCCAAATATACTTCATTGTGAACGTCCTGAACCGCAGAACCCACTACCGACAGAAAAAGAGGTGACTGAGATGGAGATCAAGATCGAAGATTCGCTTTTCTGGGTTGGGGTAAACGATAGAAAGAACGAGCTATTCGAAAGCTACTGGCCCATCCCGGACGGAATAAGCTACAATTCCTACTTAATCCAGGACGATAAAAACGCCTTAATCGACGGAGTCAAAGAAGGTTTCACCGAGGAATACCTAAGCAACGTAACGGGAAAGACGGATATCGACGACGTCGACTACATGGTTATCAACCACATGGAGCCGGATCATACCGGGTCCTTCCCGGAGCTGAGAAGGCTCAACCCGGACCTTACTTTCGTCTGTACCGAAAAGGCAAAGGACCTGCTCGGCAATTTCTACGGAATTACGAAAGGGATAAAGACCGTGGAGGACGGCGAAACCCTCGACCTTGGGGAAAGGACGCTCGAGTTCGTGGAAACCCCGTTCGTTCACTGGCCCGAGACGATGATGACCTACCTTCAGGGGGAAAGTATTCTGTTTTCCGGCGACGGCTTCGGAACTTACGGAGCGCTGGATGGAGGAATATTCGACGGTGGTCTCGATCTCGCTGCCTACGAAGACAGGGCCTTGCGTTACCTATCGAACATAGTCGGAGCCTACAGCACGACGCTTCAGGCCGCAATAAACAAACTCGACTCCTACGATCTTGAGGTAATAGCCCCGACACACGGTCCGATCTGGAGGGAAAACCCCGAGGCAATAGTCAACTTCTACGATCGATTCAGTCGAGGAGAGGCGAGAAAGGGCGTCACGATTATCTACGGTTCCATGTACGGGTTTACGGAAAAGCTGACCGAACAAGTTGCACTCGGCGCCCGGAGGTCCGGTATTGAAAACCTGAAAGTTATGGACGCCGCCCGGAAACACCCTAGTTACCTTCTACTGGAAGCATGGAAAAGAGAGGGACTGATAATCGGTTCACCCACGTACGAATCCAGGGCGTTCCCGCCGGTGAGCAACTTCCTGGAGCTGATGGAAAAGAAAAAGTTAAAAGAAAAAACCGCAGCTGCCTACGGTTCCTTCGGATGGGGCGGTGGCTCGGCCCGAGAAATAAAGGAAACAGGGGAATCCCTAAACTGGAACCTGGTACGCCCGCCTCTGGAGTTCGGCGGAGACCCGTCCGAAAGGGAACTGGAGGAGGGCTTTGAACTCGGGAAAGAGGTAGGGAATACGGTTCTGGAATAAATACAAAAGACCCCGCCGCGGTCCTCGCGCCGGGGTCTTTGCAAATAAATCTGCTTCTTTCACTCCGCGAGGTCGTCCACCTTTGCGGCAAGGATGAAGTCGTTCTCGTGCAAGCCGTCTATCGCGTGAGTATAAAGCTGCAGGGTCACGACGTTGTAGGATATTTCTATATCCGGGTGATGACCCTCTTCCTCTGCCAGTTCCGCCACTTTATTGACGAATCCCATTGATTGATCGAAGTCCCCGAACTTGAATTTCTTCTCGATTTTCGGAGGATCCCCCTCCAGAAGTTTCCAGCCCTTTACTTCCGTCAATAATTCCTCTACTTCGTCGCTTTCCAGCGGAGGAACTCCACCTTCACAGGGCACACATTTCTTGCTCGTTAAGTCTGCCATAATTACCTCCAGTCATTGAGTTTCCGATAGAGCTTCTCTTAAATCATTCTTTATATCCGAGGGGTCTTCAATGCCTACACTCAGCCTCAGGGCATCGTCGGTAATTCCGGCAGATTTCTTCTCCTCCTCGTCCAGCTGCTGGTGGGTGGTGCTGGATGGATGAATAATCAGGGACTTAGCGTCCCCGACGTTAGCCAGGAACGATATCATATCAACCGATTCCAATAAATGTTTTCCCGCCTCGTAACCTCCTGAGACGCCGAAACCAATCATACCCCCAAACCCGTTCTCCAGGTACTTAGATGCGGGCTCGTGGCTTGAATGGGTGGACAATCCTGGGTAATTAACCCAGCTCACGCCGGGATGTTCCTGAAGGAACTCGGCTACTTCCATGGCGTTTTCGCAGTGTTTATCCATCCGCAGCGGCAGGGTCTCGAGGCCTTTGAGGTTGAGAAAAGTATCGAAAGGGCTCTGGGCAGAACCGAGGTCCCTCAGTCCGCGAGCCCTGAGGTTGGTGATAAAAGCCGCGTCACCGAACCGTTCCCGAAAATTCACACCGTGATAACTGGGATCGGGCTCGGTCAGCTGGGCGAAATCGCCGTTCTCCCATTCGAAGTCTCCGGAATCGACGACGGCCCCTCCTATAGTAGTTCCTCCTCCATTCAGCCATTTAGTGGTCGAGTGCCAGACGATATCCGCTCCGTGTTCGAAAGGCCGACACAGGTATGGGGTTGCAAAAGTGTTATCCACCACCAGCGGTACGTTCGCTTCGTCAGCGACTTCACTTATTCCTTCAAAATCGGGAACGTCGAGGGAAGGGTTACCGATCGTTTCCACGTGGAGAAACCGGGTCTTATCGTCTATCTTTTCGGCAAACCTCTCCGGATCGTCTTCCTCGACCAGTTTAGCATCCATCCCGTATCTCGGCATGCTCTGGGTGAAAAAGGTATACGTTCCTCCATAGAGGCTGGAAGAAGAGACGACGTTATCCCCGCTCTCCATCAGAGTAAAGACAATTAAGTTCAGAGCGCTCATCCCCGAGCTGGTAACTACGGAGCCGACTCCTCCTTCGAGAGAGGCGAGCCTTTCTTCAAAGACGGCGTTCGTCGGATTGGATATCCTGGAATAGATATCCCCCTCTTTTTCAAGCGAGAAAAGTTTCTGGGCCTCTTCCACGTCCTTCAAATTGTAAGAAGCGGTCTGGTGAATAGGAGTGGCAGAGGACCTGGTATCCGAAGCACCGACTTCACCTCCGGCGTGGACGGCACGAGTGCTGAAACCTTCGTTCTCTCTATCGTTCTCCGTCAACCTTATCTCCTCCAGTATTCGATCAGATAAGAAATCATCGATCGGTTAAAAACCTCTAGTCAAAAACCAGGGGATGGAGACCCGGAATATTTTAAAAGGACTTGTCCGGCCTTCAATATACCGCCACCTGCCCATCCGTTCTCGGCTCCGTTGCCCCTACGAGGACGCCGTTCTGGCGTAGGATTACCTGTCCTCGACCGAATGAACCGCTATCCGTAGCCACGCTGATTTCATGCCCCCTTCTTTCCAGCTTTCCGATCAGGTATTCCGGAAAACCCTTCTCGACTTCTACTTTCCGGCCGCCGGTCCAGCGCCAGCGGGGAGCGTCCAGAGCGGCCTGAGGATTCAATCCGTCGTCAACCATTCCGGCAAGCACCTGAACGTGGCCCTGGGGCTGCATGTATCCTCCCATAACTCCAAACGGTCCCAGGGGAGCACCATCTTTGGTAAGAAATCCCGGGATTATGGTATGATAAGTCCGCTTTCCCCCTTCCAGGCTGTTGTAATCGCCGGGGTCCAGCGAAAAAGTGCTCCCGCGGTTCTGAAGGGCAACCCCGGTACCAGGAACCACGACACCGGAACCGAAGCCCGCATAGTTACTCTGAATAAAGGAAACCATGTTTCCTCGATCGTCCGCCGTAGCCAGGTAGACCGTACCTTCCTCGCCAGGTATTCCCGGACCGTACTCCCGGGCCTCGGTTTTGATCTCCTTCATCCGGTCCTCAACGTAGGAGTCGGCAAGCAAGTCCGACGGGCTCAGGTCCATGTAACCCGGGTCCGTTATGTACTCCTTCCCGTCCGCAAAAGCCAGCTTAACCGCTTCTATCCTTCTGTGAATGGCTTCGACTTCCCTTTTCGGTGCCGGGAATCGGTCAATTAAGTTAAGCGCCATGAGCGCGACCAGGCCCTGCCCATTTGGTGGAAGCTCCAGCACCTCGTACCCTCCGTACTCCAGCTTCAGCGGCTCCACCCAGGACGGGGAAAAAGCAGCCAGGTCCTTCCTTCTGATATATCCCCCCGTTTTCCGGGAGAACTCGTCTATCTTCTTTGCCAGATCCCCTCGGTAAAAAGAACTGGCATCCGTTTCAGCGATCTCCTTCAAGGTTTCCGCGTGATCCGGAGATTGCCAGATCTCCCCGGTTGCAGGGGGCTTACCGGCCGGGGCGAAAATCTCCCCCCAGCCTTCGAACTCCTCACCATCCAGTTCCGCATATACGCCGGCTGCTTTTCTCCAGTACTTTCCGAGAGTCGGTTGGATCGGATAACCGCGGCTCGCGTAACGAATAGCCGGTTCGAGGGTTTCAGCTAGAGTAAGTTCTCCGAACCGATTCGACAGCTCGCTCCAGGCCGCCGGTGCGCCGGGCACCGTAACCGGTTCCCAGCCGTACCTGGGAACCTCCTCCATGCCTTCTCTCTTAAGCTCCTCCCGAGAGATCCCTTCAGGTGCCGGGCCGCTGGAATTCAACCCGTAAAGATCCCCCTCGTACCAGACCTGGGCAAACGCGTCCCCGCCAATTCCGTTCGAAGTGGGCTCAAGTACGGTCAGTCCGGCAGCGGTCGCGACGGCTGCGTCGATTGCGTTCCCTCCTTTCCGGAGGATCTCGATCCCCGCAGCCGAAGCCAGCGGTTGAGAAGTCGCCATCATTCCTCCCGCCGAGTAAACCAAGTTCCTGCGGGAACTATACGGATAACTCAGCGGGTCAAAATCCACCAAAACCACTCCCGGTTATTTGATAAATAAAGTCCATCACCCGGAATCAACCTCGGGCTCGTCCGTCTCCTCCTCGATAAACTCCGGTGGAACGTAATCGGCCACGTAGACCCTGTCACTCGCCTTCTGAAAAGTCACACCGGAATCGATTGCCTCGCTCGTGTTTATCCTGAGCACCACCGGGTTCGGCGTATGGCGATTTCCGACCTCTATCGCGTCCTCTTTCGTACTGGACAGGTGGACTTTGCGCCTCGCCTGGCTCTTTAACCCTTCTTCGGTAATCCTGCTGACGGCCTTCCGGGAAGTTCCGTGATAAAGAACATCCACTTCTACTTCCGGTAGGTCGGGATTCACGTCTATCGAATGGCCGTAGAGCGCTCTTATATTTTCTTCTGTTATTTCGTAGCGCCCCTTTGGATCTTCCTCGACGACTCTCCTGAGATCGGCCTCGCCGAGGTTCGTCCAGCGCTCACGAAGTTTCTCCAAAAGCTCGTCGATCCCGACGTAACCTTCCTTGTCGATCTCCAGCCCGGAAGGTTCATGTCTTAAAAGATAGGCCATCTGTTTGCTGACTTCTTTTCTGTTCATCTTCACCTCTTATCCATTACGGCCGACTGAGGGGGATTTAACCTCGTCCAAGCCACTCCGCCAGCTCGCCCGCGAGTTTCCGGAGGAAGTCTTCGTCCTCTTCCGTAAAAACACCCGCTTCGTGGGAGTCTATATCGATCTCGCCCACGAAGGCCCCCTCCCTAAAAATCGGCACTACGATTTCGGACTTTACCTTCGGACTGCAGGATAGATAATTGCTCTCTTCTTCCACGTTCTGAACGGTAAAGACCTCCTCCTTTTCCGCTGCCTGACCGCAGACCCCTTCTCCGTAGTCGATTTCGGTATGCTCGGTCGGCTCTCCATCGAAGGGGCCCAGGGTTAGCCTTTTATCCCGTTCATTTGCGAGATAGAAACCCACCCAGTCGTAATGATCTACCTCTCGGCGCAGGAACCTGGCAACTTCGGAGAGGACTTCGGAGCTGACCTCTCCTCCCCTGATAGTATCGTTTATTTCTTCGGTCAGGTCTTCAAAGGGTGTCTCCGAACTCATCCGGCCTCCTTTAATCGATCCTTGAAGCTCTCGATTAGTTTAACGGGCGACGGATCCACCCCGTTCAGAAGGGCCAGGTAGGTGGAGAAGTAGTCCCCAAAGTAAATCTGTCCGATGATCCTGGCGAACTTGTCCCCGCTCGGGGCGCGGACGATCGAATAATCTATCCCTTCGTCCTCGAACAGGTCCTCCATTATTTCCATCCTTAGTTCGTTCCTTTCAATTTCCAATCCGTTTTTGAGGGTAATCGCCTTTCCGTTCTCCATGATCTCGCTGCCAAGCTCGTAACCGACCGTCTCGTTGTGATTCAGTTCCGGAAACACGTTCCAGTAGGCGGGCTGTTTTGCGTTCTCGTTGATCTGGGTCTTCCACCGGTAGGCCACGACCTCAGTGTTGCCCTTGGTGCCGTAGATAATCGGTACCTTTCCCTGGAATTCACGGGCGAGCTTCTTCGCCGGGTTGTCCTCGGCCCTCCGCTTGCTCTGCCATTTTTCCTTCAACCGGCTTACCTCGCTCAACAGATCCTCCAGGTCGAGCGTGCCCGCGAAACCGGCTTCCGAGAAAAGGGTCAAAAGGGGGAACAACATATATCCCGTCGAGGCCCGGGGCTGGTGCCCCGTAGGTATCTTGATCAAAGGCACGGACCTCTCCCGGCAAAAACCCTCCATCTTCCCGCCCGTCGACAGGGCCACGGACTTCATTCCCCGACGCAGACCGTCCTGTAGCGCGGAAAGAGTTTCCTCCGTATTTCCCGAATAACTCACCGCGATCAGGAGTTCGTCGGGGTTTGCCGAGTCCGACAGGTAGTAACCCCTGTTGGTAACGACGGGTAAATCTATCAACCGGGCAAGTATATCCCCCACGATTGCCGAACCTCCCATCCCGGTAACTACGACTTTTTCGAACTCCTTTAACCCGAAAGGAAGGCTCGTCTCCCTTCCGATCGCCACGGCTTCCTCGCACTGTTCCGGGAAAGTATCGAGGTCCTCGACCATTCCCTGCGGATCCAGTTCACGAACCTCCTCTATCTCGTCCAGAATCATGGTATCACCTCATAAAACGTCAAGCTGTAATCCATCCGCCCAATTTTTCAGGGCTGGGGTAACCCGCTACAATAATCCTATCGCTTCGTTCCCAAAAAATGAAGGGATCGAGGGTTTTCCAAAAACTTCGCCGGTCAATCCTCTTCAAATTCCCTGGCGACTTCCTTTACTTTCTGGGCTTCCCCTTTATCCATAACCAGCAAAGCTTCGGGAGTATTGACGACTACGGTGTCCGAGAGACCGATGGCAACAGTCGGTTTGCCTGTCTCTTCATAGACGAGGCTACCGCTCGAATCTCGAAAAATCACTTCCCCTTCAGAAGCGTTGTCCTCAGGATCCCGTTCCAGCAGGGTCGCAAAACTTGGCCAGTCGCCGAGGTCGGACCACTCCACGGAAGCAGGCAACACGGCCCTGTTTTTGGCTTTCTCCATGAGGCCGTAATCTATCGAGGTACCCGAAAGCCTCTTGTATTCCTCACGCAGGACATCTCCTTCCTCTTCTCCCCCAACAGCGTCCTTTATATTCTTCAGCCCACCGAACAGTTCGGGCATGTATTCTTCGAGTCCCTCCAGCAGCTTATCGGTCCGCCAGACGAACGTGCCGCTGTTCCAGTAGTAATTCCCCGCCGCCAGGAACTTCTCCGCTCGACGGGAGTCGGGCTTTTCAGTAAAGCTAAGCACCCTCCTGGCCGGCTCGAAGCCCTGAAGTTCCTCCCCGGCCTCGATATAGCCGTATCCGGTCGCCGCTCTCGTAGGTTCGATTCCCAGGGTCACTAGTTCCCCCCCTGTTCCGGCCACCTCAGCCCCTTTCATCAGGATTTCACGGAAACGTTCTTCTCGACCCACCAGGTGATCCGCCGGCAGCACGACCATCACCGAGTTTTCCCGATCAAGCCCGAGGTATTCTTCAGAATAGATCGCCGACAATCCGATACAAGGAGCAGTATTTCTGCCCATGGGCTCCTCGATAACGTTTCTCTCGGGCAGCTCCGGCAGCTGTGAATTAACCAGCTCACCTTTTCCCTTGTTGGTTACGACCAGTACGTTCTCTTTCTCGATGAGGGGCCTAATCCTCTCGTAGGTTCGGGCAAGCAGGGATTTCCCGTTCACCCCTATAAACTGTTTTGGCCTTTCCGGCGTACTCAGCGGCCACAGCCTTCTTCCCCTGCCTCCGGCCATTATTACGGCATAAGTCGTATAGTCTTCCATTTTTTCCTCCCTATCAGGAAACTAGAATTCAACCATCAAACCCGCCGATCCGTAATAGCTGCTGTAGAGCTCACCCGAATCGTCGAACCCGACGTTGACCCCGGACACGAAAGAGACTCCCCAGCGGTCCCGGAATGGGTAAGAGAACTCCGTCTCGGTATTGACGTCCACCTCTCCCGAACCGGGAAAGTAATCGAGTCCGAAATCCAATTCGGGAGAAAGTTTTGAATTTATCTTCCAGCTAAGCGAATCTTCCAGGTTATAGGACCATCCATCCTCGGCCTTGTAGCTAACCCCTGTCTTCAAACGGTTATTTAGGCCCGGAGCTAACTCCCATCTCGTACCCAGGCTCAGATTACCACTATATTTGGTTTTCCGGCCGAAGTCCGGATGGGTCAACAGATTCCGGCTCAGCCGAAAGCTTACGTCTGGAGTCATTTCCTCGAACTCGTAACTCACTCCGGCCTGTACTTTATCCTCATACTCCACCAGTCGGCTGCCAATCGGGTATCTGACGTTCCGACTCAGGCTGGTATTCGAACTAAAGTTCCCTAGAAGGACCTCCCCGTCAAGCTTTCCGGAAAGCTGGTTGGAAGAACTATCACCCTCCCAGGAAAAGGAAACGGAAGGAGACAGGTCCAGGTCCTGAACGCTCAGCTCACCGGGAGTTAACTCAATTCCGACCTTGCTATCGGAAGAATTGAAGCCTTCGAGGGAGGGTTTATCGAGGTTGCCCTCGCCGTCCAGGCTGAAGTTCACAGCGTAGTCGGGATTGATAGGGAAATCCCGGGAGAAGTCGAAATTCCAGGTAAGCTTTTCGCTCTCCGCCTTTTCCAAAGAGCCGAAAGTCAAAGGATAAGTGTAGTCAAGGCCTATATTACCCGTTCCCCATGGGGATACTGAAAGCCTCGAAGCCAAAGTTACCGAGTCCGTCGTCGAACCGGAGGAGCTCAGCCTCCTGTCCGCCGTAACGTTCAAAGCGGTAGTCAGGTTCTCGTTCCAGAAGGTCTTATCCAGCCCCAAAACCAGCCCGAGATCCGTCCGACCTTTTCCTCCTGTATCCCAGGTAAACTCGGCACTTCCGTCCACCAGAGCTTTCCAGTACCCGGATATTCGGTTGGTAACGGTCCAGTCCTCAAACCCGGTCGACAGAGAGGAAACGGAATACTCGGTCCCCAGCCCGAGAGAAAAGTTATCGGTTACCTCCGCCTCCACCCTTACCCCGGTCGACAGTTTATCCTTCCGCTCCCGCCGGCCGATGGCGGTGTAGGTCGGCTGGTAGTACTCGAAATCGGATGAGAAAGAAACTTCTCTTGACCAAACATCCAGATCCTTTTTTGCCTCGCCGGCCAGGAATATTCCTCTGTCCGTATGGCTACCCGGATCTATGCTCCTGTAGCGGTTCTCGTCTATCCCCTCTATTCCGGTCTCTTCTACCCCGTAGCGGTTTAAACCTTCGGCCAGCTGATAGACGGTCAACTCAGTATCATCATCCAGGTTTCTTCCCCGGCTACCGGCCCAGATGCTCTCCCCGGTGACCAGGAGTGCAGTTACCCTCTCCTTCCCGTAACTGGCAGTTTCATCGACCTTTTTGAAGCCCCGGTCCGTCCCGAACCAGATCTCCCCGTTCCGCGTAGAAATGGACCGTACCGCCTCTCCTTCTACAAGTCTCTCCTCCTCGGCGTCCACCCCCACCCTGGTCATTCCTTCGGGCGTACCGACGAGAAGCTTCCCGTCGGACACCAGCGCGTCCTCCACCACGCTATCGATCACCGGCCCTTCACCAACCAGCTCCTCCTCTTCCAGGTCAAACAGGTACAAGCCATCCTTCGTACCGAGCCATAGGTGTTCTTCGACGAAGGAAACCGTCTCGATCGCCGCTTCGTCCAGCTCTCCCAGATCAATTTCGTTCCATGGGTCGTCTTCCCCCAGTTCGCCGGTTTCAAAACGGAACACCCCGGAACTCGTCCCCACCCAAATTCTCCCGTCGTCGCTCGCCAGCGATAGTAGCTCCGTTTCCGGTAGGCCGTCCGATTCGTAGTAGCTCTCCCAGTTATCGGACCTGCCAAACGGGGAAGTACCGGTCAAGTCGACGCTGGTGAGTCCGCCTACCGTCGCCAGGTATAACTTACCGTCGACGACCAGTCCTTCGTTTACCTTGTCAGCGGACAGCCCGTCGTTCGTACCGAAACTTTCCCAACTATCAGGTCTTCTGGCGGTAAAACCGTTATCATGAAGAAACAGAATTTCTTCGTAACCGGCGTCCTCGAGGGAGATAACGCCGTTGATCTGGTTCGGTAGATGAACCCTCTCGTTGTCGTCAAAAGGAAACCTGTTCAGATTACCGCCGAACCTTAATCCGAGGTTCCAGCCGTTTTTCTGATAGTTCGCCCCCACCCCGACAACACTGTGTACGTTTGGCATGGTAGACACTTCGGGCGGTAATTCGGCCGGGGCGCTGTCCCTTGCCTGAAAAAGGTGGACATCCGCCGTCAGCCCGTAATCGGACTCCAGGCTCGTACTGAATCCGTAGAGAGTTCGACCAAACTGGGCGAAGCCTCCCAGTCCATCGCGCGCGCGCTCGAAGTCAACTTTCAGTTCGTCATCCGGCCCGAGCTCTCGAAAAAGGATCAGGGCTCCCGTCTCGTAGTCGATCGAATAATCGGTATCTTTCGTCAGTAGTTCCCCGTTTAGATAGACCTCTTCGCTATCCGGAGCTACGGAAAACCCAAGCATGTAAGTCTTTCCGGATATTTCGTACTGGAAGCTCGCCCTCATCCCTGCCCCTTCCAGGTCGGAGAAGAACTCATCCGGAAAATCGACCTCGAAGACACCTTTACCCGCGAAGAGATCGTAACCGTACCCGGTCAGGCCATCGACCGACGTCCAGTCCCCGTCCTGCCGGACTTGCAACTCAAAACCGTCCCTGTTAACACCGGTTTGACCGAGGAAGTAAAACCTCTCTTGTGAGTAGTCATCTATCTCCAGCTCGTCATCTCCGACGGTTAGGCGGATATAACTTTTTAAAGCCTCCAGGAATTCCTCTTCCAGATCCGTACCACGATTGAAGGGGTACTCCTCCTGCTCTTCCTCCGGAAGGTTCTGGTTATAGGCCGAAATATAGTCCTTGACCCAGGATCTAGACAAGGTATTTACTTCCTCTAAAAGCAGAAGGTAATCCTGTTCTTCGGATATTACCGTAAACCGGTCTGAATCGAGTTCTTTTTCCGGTTCCTCGGTGATTACCTCTTCCAGGTAACCAAGTTCCCATCCCTGCAGGAATTCCACTAGCCCGGCGCCGGTCCTGAACTCGGCCTCCGGAGTGGTAAAGCCTTCTACGTATTCCACGTCAAGCTCGTAGTACTGCAAACCGCGAATACTTTCATCGTACCCGGTTTCTTCCAGCCCCGCATCAGTTCTGTAAAGCGAGTACTCCACTTCCGATTCCCCGGTGTCACCCCGAAATACTTTGGTCTCGGATATGCCCTGGAGCCTTCCCGCTATCGCTCTTACGCCGGCCCCATCGAGGGCTCCGTCGAGCTCGAGGCCCAGGAGTTTCTTGTTGTAGACGGTAAAGTTATCCCCATCCCCCGCAACTATGTTCCCGGCTAGCCCGTCCCAGTTATCGGTGTCCATCCTGAGTTCGAATTCCTGAAGGTAACCCGGCTCCGTGTCGTCAAGGTTGGCGGAAAGCGAGAAAACCTCGCCGATCTCCCCGCTCAAGTCCACTTTAAGGGTCTGGCTGAGCGAGTACGAATCCTTGGGGTAGCCAACTTCCGACAGGCTGCCACCGTCTCCGATACCCCCCTCAACCGTCCATGTCTTCTCCCCTCCCAGGTCGATCCGAAAGGAACCCGTCTGCACGGTCAGCGCTTCCACCTCGCCGACCGAGATACTCAAAACCAGGAAAAAGACGAAAACAATAAAAAAACCGACCACAAGGTTCTTCTTATGGTTTTCCATGAGAACACCATTTCGAATCCAAGATGGTTGATCACCTCTACAGTATCCAATCCTAAACCACGAGATAACGACCGTGCAAACTAAAGCGTCACAAATAGGGGTTAAGCCTGATCCCCCTTCTTTCGGACCTCGGAACTATAGCCGCCAGGGACTCCAGGGTACCCTCATGATCCTCAGTTTTGACCATCAGGTAGCTCCGGCGCCCGCTTCCCTCAAGGCGATCTTCTTCTTCCCGGGGACCGAGCACAGTTAGGACGGAGGACATCCTCCCTAATTCACGTTTCAGTCCGTCGATTAGACTCCCCTGCTGGCCCTCCCCTTCTCTTATCTCTATCTCTAACAACCCCCTGTAGGGCGGGTAATCCATGGTTTCCCGGGATTCCAGCTCTCTCTCATACAGCTCCCGCCATCCTTTTGATTTAACCATCCCAAACGGGGCCTGGCGGGGACGGGCCCCCTGGAGATAAATTCGTCCTCCGGGACGGACGAGATCGTAGCCGAGAAACAATCTCTTTAAAAACAGCTCCGTCGAACGGTAGGTCGGCCTGTTGAGCAGGAGGTTCACGTCCATCAGGCCAACCAGGGGGACCCACCCCCGGAAGAAAAGGCTTCCGACGAGAGAAGTTCCCAGCAGGATATCTATTTCTCCCCGGCGTAGATCCCGAACCGCGGAGGACAGAAAGCTACGGTCGTCCTCGCGGGGATCGTAACTCCGGACGCGCGCAGCGGGTAAATACGTACCGAGCTCTTCCTTGACTTCCTTTAGCCCTCCTCCGATAAACCTTACCTCGTCGCTCCCACAGCTCGGACACTCCATTATATCCTCCTTCTCTCCGCAGTAAGGACATACGCCGTAACTTCCCTGACTCCTGAAAGCCAAAGGTACTCCACAGCTCGGACAGCGTAGGACATCTCCACAATCCCTACAGATAGCCGCATTAGACGGTCCGGCCCTCTCACCTATGATCAAAGCCGGGTTACCATCCTCGTAATTCCGTTTTAGATCCCCGAGAAAGTTATCGGTCAGCGGACTGTCCGAAGGAAACGAATCCGACTCTTCGAGTCGGAGATCAACCTTATTTTCGGGGAAATAGGAAGCGCCAGGGCCGAGAGTTTTCAACCGTCCCTTTCTCAACCGATAATATGAATTTATCGATGGGACCCGTCCACCCTGAATCACCGGAACCTCCTCCAACCTCCCCCGTTCCTGGGCGATCTCAACCAGGTTACCCTTTGGATCCTGTTCCTTCAACTCGTAATTTCGACTACCTTCGTCCTCTATAATTATCCCCCCTAAATCAGGTAAAGGGAGGTATACCGCACTTAGCACACCGACGAATACGTCAACACGACCGGTCCTCGCCAGTTTCCAACGATAGGCCGTTTCCCCCTTTGTAAGCTCGCTATGATAGGTTACGGTCAGTAGGTCCAGCTCCCTGTCAACGAGGCCCGAAAATTCCTTTGCCCGTGAAACGTCCGGGGTGAGAACCAGAACTGAACCGTCACCGGCAAGGATACGGATCGATTCGAGATAACTGGCCAGACGTTCTTTACCTGGGGAGTAAAGTGATCTTACTTCGTTAGATCCTCGAAGCCCTACTAAAGCCCTGGTCAAATCCGGATCGGGTTCTAGGGAGGCAGCTCCCTTCGGAACCGACACCTCCTCCCTTCCGACCTCGGGAACGGAGACCTCTTCAACGAACCCCTTCTCCTCCAGGCTTTTCAGCGGCGACCGTGAGCTACCCGCCTTATCGAGCAACTCCGTTTTTTCGATCGGCCCATCAGCAGTCAGCAAGCCCTCAAGGAGGGTGGCCTGTTTGGGTGCCAGGGAACCGCTGTTTTCCAAAAAGTCCCGGACTTCGTCAAACGAAGCGGTCAAACGGACGGACTTTTCGCTCCGCGGTTTTACGGAAAGATCCGATGGAACCATGCGCTTAAATACCTGGCCCAGCGGCGTAAAGGTGTTAGCCTCTAACACCCGAGCGAGCTCCAGGAGGTTTTTCTCAAGTGGTTTTTCCGAAAGAACCCCTTCGAGTCGTTTCTTCTCTCCGGGAAAAGAAGCTTCCTTTCTCAGCTCGGTTACTACGGCCCGTTCGGTTTCGCCCCGAAAGGGTACGGAACAGATCGATCCCGTAGTTATCTCTCCTTCCAAGACCTCGGGAACCAAATACTCGAACCTGTTGGGTATTGGACGGAAAACGGCTACCTCTGCGTAGACCTCCTCAGACATCGTCCCGCCAGGCCAGGTAGCTCAGGACTCCCTCGACGTTCATTTCGAGCTCGCCGAAAGGGATCTCGCTAGCAAACCGGTCCTCACGGGATTCCGATATCCTTTCGGCTATCCCTGACGCACCGAGACCGTTCGAGTGCAGACTTTCCACCTTCCTCACCCAGCTTTCGAGGAGGTCCCGATATGTATCCAGTAGGTTCGTGGGGGCATCCGCCGGTCCGAAGTGGGAAAATAAAAGCTTGGAAGGACCAAGCCCTTCCATCTTCTCCAGGCTTTCCAGGCTTTCTTCGAGGTTAAAGCTCGGTGGAGGGGTTGCGGGAAACAAACTACCTTTCAGATAAAGTCCAGCGGCGTCTCCGGTGAACAACCCACCCGATTCCCCGTCGAAGTAAACCAGGTGGTGGGGTGCATGGCCTGGCGTGGGCAGCGCAATTATCTCCCGCCTTCCGACCTCGATCGCCTGCTTGCCGCGGATCGGGTAGAGGTTTTCCTCGGGAACCGGTTTGAGATCACCGTACTGATCGAACCTTTTCCCGGTCGCCTTTTTCACGCTTTCCAGCAGGTCCGCGGGTTCCGCCAGGTGAGGAGCACCTTTCTCGTGAACATAAACCTTCAAGTCGGGAACTTCCTCGACGAGTCGTCCAACGGCGCCGCAGTGATCCAGATGGATGTGGGTTAGCAGTACCGCCTCGATATCAGAAAGGGATCGATTTTCTTCCTTGAGCCGGTTTACCAGATCCGGCAGGGACTTCGAAGTGCCGGGGTCCACGAGTCCGACTCCGGCCAAAAGATAACTTGAACCGTAATCCTGCCGGCCAAAGACACCGTTCCTGAGCAGGGAAACCCCCGGCGGTAAGCCGTCAGTTCTCATTTTCGTTGACCTCTCCAAGCCGGTTCTCGGCGCGCTCCAGTATTTCCCGATCGTTATCGTAGGTCACTCTCTCCAGTGCTTCTTGAAACGGGAGCCAGCTGAAATCAAGGTGTTCGGAGGAGAGTTTAACTTCACTTTGAGGACTTACCAGGGCGAGGTAATACACCACGGTCTTATCTACTTCGATTCCGCCCCTGCTAAAGCCGTAATTGACTTGCTCACGGAAGTCGGGAATAAACTTCTCAGGCCTGAGGCCCGTTTCTTCCGCCAGCTCCCGGACCGCGGCCTCTTTTGTCGTTTCGCCCTTCTCGAGATGGCCTTTTGGAAAGCTCCAGTGGCCCCCGTTGGAGTGCTGCAATAGAAGGTATCTTCTGCTACGGGGGGAGCGCCTCGCCGCTACTACTCCTCCCGACTTCTCCTGCTCTTTCGACGAATGGTCAGGAGAGGTTGAGCTCATTGCCCTCGGCATCCAGCGCTTTCGGGCTTAGTCCAAGGCTCCTCAGCTCTCTGACCAACACCTTAAAGGACTCCGGAATTCCCGGCTTGGGCATCGGCTCGTCCTTCAATATAGCTTTATAAAGCTTAGTCCTGCCCTGAATGTCGTCCGATTTCAGGGTCAGCATTTCCTGAAGTGTGCTCGCCGCACCGTAGGCTTCCAGGGCCCAGACTTCCATCTCGCCGAACCTCTGGCCGCCGAACTGAGCTTTACCGCCAAGAGGTTGCTGGGTGATCAGGGCATACGGCCCCGTCGACCTCGCGTGAAGTTTCTCGTCGGCAATGTGCTCGAGCTTCAGTAGATACATGTGGCCTACCGTAATGGGCCTATCGAACGGCTCTCCCGTTCTGCCATCCCGGAGTATTACCTTACCGTCCTCGTCGGCTCCTTCGTCCAGCCCCTGCTTTTCTTGTTCCTCCTGAAGGTCCTGAAGGATCTCTTCCTCACCGGCACCGTCAAATACGGGTGTACTGGAATGCTCGTCCTTGAGCGAAGAAAGCCAGCCCAGATGAGTTTCAAATACCTGTCCCAGGTTCATCCTGGAAGGAACTCCAAGTGGGTTCAGCAGAACGTCAACCGGAGTACCGTCGGGCATAAATGGCATGTCCTCTTCCGGCATTATCTTGGCAATTACACCCTTGTTGCCGTGCCTGCCCGCGAGTTTGTCCCCGATAGAAATCTTCTTCCGGGTGGCCACGTATACCTTTACCAGTTCGTTTACGCCGGTATCCAGCTCGTGCCCCCTCTTACGGGAGAACTTCTTGACCCTGATTACCTTGCCCTTGCCGGCGGTCGGAGGAAGCTTCAGCGAAGAATCCTTGACGTTCCTAGCCTGTTCTCCAAATATGGAGCGGAATATTTTTTCCTCGGGACTCGGTTCCGACTCCCCCTTCGGAGTTATCTTGCCAACCAGGACGTCGCCGGTTTCCACTTCCGTACCCTCTCTGATTATGCCTCTCGAATCCAGGTTCTTGAGGTCTTCCTTGCTTATGTTCGGTATGTCCGCGGTGATTTCTTCCGGTCCCAGCTTGGTCTCTTCCGCTTTAACCTCGAATTCCTCTATATGAATGGAGTCGAAAAGGTCTTCCTTTACCAGACGTTCGGAAACTACGATCGCGTCCTCGTAGTTGTAGCCCTCAAAAGGCATGAACGCGACGCGAAGGTTCCGGCCCAGGGCCAGTTCACCTTCTTCGCTCGAAGAACCGTCAGCAAGCACGTCACCCTTCTCTACTTCCTCCCCGGGCGACACGAGTGGCCTCTGATGTACGAGAGTATCCTGGTTGGAACGGGTGAAGGTTTTAAGCGAAT
The DNA here is from genome assembly GCA_046543235.1 of Candidatus Acetothermia bacterium. Taxonomy (GTDB): domain Bacteria; phylum Bipolaricaulota; class Bipolaricaulia; order M55B111; family M55B111; genus JAGXLP01. Next base: position 21,872 of record JBKGZT010000004.1, read on the forward strand.
AGGTCTCGGTACTGCCGGAGTCGTTCTCCACCTCTATCTCTTCGGCATCGACGTAAGAAACCTCGCCGGATTTCTCCGCTACTACCAGCATACCGGAATCCTGAGCCGCCTTTTTCTCCATTCCCGTACCGACCAGAGGCGCCTCGGGGTCGACGATTGGAACGGCCTGTCGCTGCATGTTCGCACCCATCAGGGCCCGGTTGGCGTCGTCGTGTTCCAGAAAAGGAATCAGCGACGCGGAGGGTCCGACAATTGCTTTTGGAGAGACGCCGACGAAATCAACCTCTTCCGGTGGAACCCGCCGGATGTTCTCCTGACCGGTCCTGATTTCGACCCTTTCCTCGGTAAGATAACCTTCCTCGTCTATGTCAGTGGTCGAAGGTGCGATCTTATAATTCTCTTCCTCGCCGGCCATCAGGTACTCGATCTCTCCGGTTACCTTCCCTTCTTCCACTCTCATGTAAGGGGCTTCGAGAAAGCCGTATTCGTTGACCTTGGCGTAGTTCGCCAGGGAAGTGATCAGACCGATGTTCTGCCCCTCCGGCGTCTCGATCGGGCAAATCCTCGAATAATGCGACGGGTGGACGTCCCGGACTTCCAGCTTCGCCCGCCTCTGACTCAAACCGCCCCCGAGGGCGTTCAGTCGTCTCTTGTGGGTAAGTTCTGCCAGGGCATTCGTCTCCTCAAGGAACTGTGAAAACCGTCCCGTGTAAAAGAACTGGTTCAGAGAAGACTGGATCGGTCGTGTCGGCATCAGGTCGCGGAGGGTATCGTCGTCGTCCAGGCTAAACTTGGACAGCTTGTCTTCGGTCGTCCTAACGACCCGGTTCAAACCCCTTTCGAACGCGGAACGTGCCGCTTTCCCGGGTAAATTTACCACCTTATTTGCCAGGTGGTCCTTTTCGTCGAGAATTTCTAGGTTATCCGGAACTTTGAGCAACAGATCCAGGGCACTAAATATATCGTTTTTGGTCAGCGCCAGAGTCTCCTCGTCCAGCCCCAGCTTGCTGTTGGCCTTGAAGCGACCGACCTCGGAAAGAAGGTAGTTCTCCTCGTCGAAGAAGAGGCCCTTTATGTAATTCTCCATCTTGGTAGTCGAAACCCTTCCGGTCGGTCGGAGTTTTCCGTAAATAAACCTTACTGCTTCTTCCTTGCTCCGGAAATCGTCCCGCTCCAGGGTATTGCCTACGTACTCGTTTAGCAGGCTTATGGATTCCTCGGTTGCCTCGTTCAGAACCACTTCTACGTCTTCCTTCCGCAGCGTTTCCCCGGCTTCGAATATTACCTCCGAATCACGGTGGACGTCCTCGCCAAAAGTGTGGCCCACGTAACGCCGGAGATTGCTTTCCGTAACGGGATCGACCTCGAAGCTGAAGTTCGAGTAGATATCCTCCTGGTCCATACCCAGAACCCGGAGAAAAACCGTCATGGGTACCTTGGCTTCCCTGTCGAGGTTTGCGTACAGCCTCTTCCGGTTGTCGTCGAGAACGAGCTCCAGCCAAGCACCGTAATCGGGCAAGATGTGGGCCCGATACTGGTTATTTCTCTCCGCCGTGATGTAAACCCCAGGAGCACGGGCCAGTTCGTTTACCAGAACGTTCTCCGACCCGTTTATCAGGAAAGTACCCTTCGGGGTCATAACCGGTATATCCGCCACGTAAAGCTCGCTCTCCAGCACCTGGTTATCTTCCCCGTCGTAGAGAAGCGCGGTTATTCGCAAAGGTCTATCGTAGGTCAAGTCCTTATCGGCGCAGTCCTCGACGCTTCCCCGCAGTTCACCCAGGGTGGGTGCAGTAAATTCCAGCTTAAAATCCGTCCTGCTTCCGGCCTCTACGGGTGATACCTCGTCGAAAACCTCTTCCAGACCTTCTTCAAGAAACCGCTCGTAGGACTCTTTCTGATCCTCCAATAAATAAGGAGGCTCGATTGCTTCACCGTAAGTACTGTAGTCCTGTCTTTCCCTCAAACCGTATCCCTCCTAGGGCAAGGTGTTCCTGGCTTGTTGCTTACCTGAGTTCTATTTCCGCTCCAAGCTCCTCCAGCTGCTGCTGAAGGTCCTTTGCTTCGTCTTCTTCGAGCCCTTCCTGAATGGTTGCGGGGAGATCGTCAACCAGGGACTTGCATTCCTTGAGCCCTTTGCCGGTAATGTCCTTTAACTCCTTTATTACCTTTATCTTCTTCTGACCCGGATTGGTGAGGACCAGATCTATCGTTTCGGCTTCTTCGCCCCCACCGCCACCGTCACCGGCTCCTCCCTGCGGAGCGGCCGCCACCGGGGCAGCTGCCTCGGCAGAAACGTCAAATTCTTCCTCGATTGCCTCTACCAGCTCGGTCAGCTCCTTGATCGTCATGTCTCCAACTGATTCAACGATTTCTTCAGTGTCCATAACAGACCTCCTGTGTAGCTTATAAATAATTGGAAATAAGTCTATTCCGCAAAAAAATACTACTCTTCTTTTGCTTCACGAACCTGGTTTAGTACGACCGCCAGGTCGTTCATCTTTGCCTTTAATACGAAAGCCAGATTTCGAATCGGGGATTTAAGTCCCGTAACGAAGTTAGCCAGCAGTTCCTCTTTGGACGAAAGTTTGGAAATGGCCTGGATCTCTTCCGGTTCTACCAGATCCCCTTCTATCATTCCTCCCCGTGCCTCAAAAGCATCGTATTTTTCCTCCGTATCGGAGGAAATCTTAAAGGGCAACACCGGGTCATCGTAGCCGACGGCCATGGCAATCGGCCCCTCAAGAAACTTGGGCAGATCTTCCAGACCCGCTTCTTCGGCTGCGATGCCGGCCAGGGTATTCTTGACGACCCTGTAGTCGAGACCTTCTTTCGTAAAGGCCTCCCGGAGTTCGTTCAAGTCGTTTGCGTTAATTCCCCGATAGTCAGAAAATACCAGACCCTCGGCGCGGTCGAATTTGTCCTTCAGTTCTTCCACTTCTTCTTCTTTTGCTTCCGTGACCATTTTTCACTCCTTGACTGAAAACCAGTACTAATATCTTCTTTCCGACGCGTTGCTATAACCTGTTCTCGTAAACCCTATCCCTTAACTCGTTGACCGAGATTTTCACTCCGGGTCCCATCGTCGGGGATATAGTTGCCTTCTGGACGTACCTTTCCTGGACCCCCTCTTCCGGTCTCTGATCAAATACGGAGCTCGCAAGTTCGATCAGGTTTTCCCGTAGCTCGGGGACGGAAAATGAGGCCTTGCCTATCGGGACGTGGACTACGCCGTATTTATCCGTCCGGAATTCCACCTGACCTTTTTTTAACCGGGAGACCGCTTCACCGATATCCTCCGACACGGTATTCGACTTCGGGGAAGGCATCATCCCTCTCGGACCAAGGATTCTCCCCAGGCGCCCTATCGTACCCATCATGTCAGGCGTAGAGACGACCTCGTCAAAATCCAGCCAGCCGTCCTCAATTCTCTCCACGGTCTCGTCGTCCCCGAGGTAGTCCGCTCCAGCCTCCTCGGCTTCGCGACGGGCCTCTCCTTTAGCAAAAGCCAGCACTTTGACTTCCTTGCCGGTACCGTTTGGCAAAACCGTGCTACCTCTTACCATTGACTGGGACGGGTTTACCCCGAGGTTCATTGCCAGATCCACGGTCTCGTCGAACTCGGCCGTAGCCGCGTCCTTGACGAGCTCCAATGCGTCTTCCAGATCGTAAAGCTTTTCCGGATCTACCTTCTCGGCCACCGCCTCGTATCTCCTGTTCACGATTCAACCACCTCGACACCCATGCTTCTGGCCGTTCCTTCTATGATGTTTTTCGCCGAATCCAGCTTGTAAGTGTTCAGGTCGGGGAGTTTCTTCTTGGCCACCCTTTCCAGCTGTTCCTCGGTAATTTTCCCTACCTTTTCCATGTTAGGCATTGCCGAGCCGCCTTCGATGCCGGCGGCCTTCTTGATCAGTTCGGAAGCCGGTGGTTCTTTTACCTCGAAATCAAAGCTCTTGTCCGTATAAATCGTTATGTCGACGGGTATCAACACGCCCGGTTCCTTGTCGCTGGTTTCCGCGTTGAATTGATTGCAGAAATCCATGATGTTTACCTTATGCTCACCAAGAGCCGGCCCGACCGGTGGAGAAGGGTCGGCCTGACCTGCAGGTATCTGTAACTTCAAGGTAGTCTCTACACGTTTGGCCATAATACTCACTTCCTCTTTAAATTTTCTCTATTCCTTCGAACCCTATATCTACTGGAGTCTCTCGACCGAATATCTTTACGTTTACGGTTACCTCTTCTGCCTCCTTGTCTATGGCAGTGATCTCGCCGGTAAAGTCCGCGAAAGGACCCTCGACTATCTCTACTACTTCTCCGACGTCGAAGTCAACCTCTATCCTCGGGGTGCTCGGGGCGGTAGGAGATTCTATTAGCCCTGCAAGGCGCTTTACGACCTTCATCTCCTTTCCCCTTATCGGAATCGGGTGGTATCGGGAACCCACGAACCTCACGGCTCCCCTGATGTCGTCGACCAGGTCTATCATCTCTTCTTCCGGGAGATCCATTTTTACAAAAACGTAACCTGGGAAAAGCCTTCGTTTTTCGACGGGCTGAACGGTCACCACCCGCTTATCCTTATATTCTTTGACCTTGACCATTCCCGAAGAACGGGATTCTATTACGTCCTCTTCCTCTATCCGGTCCCCTTCCTCGAACTCGTCCCCTTCCTTTAACCTGACCAGATAACGGTCCGGTATAACCATTCTTTCTTCCGAACCATCGTTCAGGACGAAATCTATCCGCTTTACCTTGTCCCGTAATGCTATCTTCCCCTTGACGTTAACGACGAATTTCTCTTCCTTATCGGCCGTCAGGGGAACGCCGGACCTAATTTTTTCCCCTTTCCGGATATCCCTGCGAATCCGCTTATCCGTGGGTATGAGGTAAGTTTCCTCCGTTCTGTTCGTCATTTCGACGATTACTCTCTGCAAGGTCTCTACTTCGGAAACAAGACAGTCCCAGTCCAGGTGTTTTGGCGGCTTTCGCGCTATCGAGTCCCCCCGGCTTAACCTCTCGTTCGAATCGACCAGGAGATCGTAGTCGTAAGGGATTCTGTATTCGTTGGATTTGCCGCGGCGGCTCCGAGAGGTAATTACTTCCTCGATCGGGACCACGCAATACTCACGCTGTCCGTTTTCCTTAAAACTCTTCACCTTGTCTTCCAGGTCCCTGTTCTTGATCCTTCTCTCGAGCTCCTTTTTTACCTTGAGCTCGGAACCGGCGTACGTTTGGATAGCGTACCATTTTTTCATAGTCCACCACTTGCTCCTCGTTTAGCAGGTTTGATTTTGGTTAGTATCAGAATGAGAAAGTCCAAGCGGCTGTTACAAGGATAAGATCTGCTGGATGATCTGTCTGTACACCAGGTCGACACCGCCGATATAAGCCGATAACAAAATGACCATTCCGAGTATCAGAATAGTCATCGTTATAACTTCGGACTGGGAAGGCCAGCTTACCTTATTAATCTCCGCCCTAACGTTTCGTAAAAACGAACTAACCGAATTTAACCAATTCAAATCAAAAACACCTCATAATATTTCTGGCAGGCCCGGGAGGAGTTGAACCCCCAACCTTCGGATTTGGAGTCCGGCGCTCTGCCAGTTGAGCTACGGGCCTGTAAAGAGCTAAGTGCTGTCTATTTCTCCTTGTGCTCTGTATGACCTTCGCACCATTTACAGTACTTTCTCAGCTCCAGCTTATCGCTATCGTTCCTCGGGTTTTTGACAGTATGGTAATTATGTCTTCCGCATTCGCTGCATACCAGGATAACCTGTTCCTTGTGCATCAGTAAGAATCAGTCTCCTATTCGATTATCTCCGTCACTACACCTGCTCCTACTGTCTTTCCTCCTTCCCGGATGGCGAATCTGAGCCCTTCTTCCATGGCGATATGGTCAATCAGTTTGGCTTCGAGGGTAACGTTATCGCCGGGCATGACCATTTCGACGTCCTCTGGTAGTTCAATTGTACCGGTTACGTCCGTTGTTCTAAAGTAGAACTGTGGTTTATAGCCGTCGAAGAACGGAGTGTGTCGGCCACCTTCGTCCTTGCTCAAGACGTAAACTTCGGCCTCGAACTCGGTGTGAGGAGTTATGCTTCCCGGCTCAGCCAGGACCTGGCCACGTTCGATCTCTTCTTTGTCGATACCTCTCAGAAGGACCCCTACGTTGTCGCCGGCGATCGCTTCGTCCATGGTCTTGTTGAACATCTCCAGGCTGGTAGCCACGGTTTCCACGATCTCTCCGTGCAGACCGACGATCTCGATCTCGGACTGCGGGGTAACACGTCCTCTTTCGACCCTTCCAGTTGCGACGGTACCTCGTCCCTTGATCGAGAAAACGTCTTCGATGGGCATCAAGAAAGGCTGGTCTTCGTCCCTGTCCGGAAGCGGGATGTAATCGTCAAGGGCCTCGACCAATTCCATGATCGGCTGGTTTACCTCGGACTCTGGATCCCCATCGCTTTCCATTGCCTCTAGAGCTGACCCCCTAATAATCGGCACTTCGTCACCCGGGAAGTCGTATTCGTTCAGCAGTTCCCTGACCTCCATTTCCACGAGGTCTATCAGGTCCGGATCATCTACCATGTCGGTTTTATTGAGGAATACCGTCATGGCCGGAACGCCGACCTGCCTTGCCAGCAAGACGTGCTCCCTGGTCTGAGGCATCGGCCCGTCCGCTGCGGAGACAACCAGAATCGCGCCGTCCATCTGGGCAGCCCCAGTAATCATGTTTTTGACGTAGTCCGCGTGTCCCGGAGCATCTATGTGGGCGTAATGCCTGTTGTCCGTCTCGTACTCGACGTGCCGGACCGCAATGGTGATTCCCCTTTCCTGCTCTTCCGGAGCGTTGTCGATGTCGTTGAATTCCTTGCTTTCCGCCATTCCCTGATTTGCCAGCACCTTCGTCATTGCAGACGTAAGAGTCGTCTTCCCGTGATCAATATGTCCGATCGTCCCGATATTCAGGTGCGGTTTATCCCGCTCGAAATGTTCTTTTGCCATCGTGTACCTCCTAAATTTGAATTATGATAGTCCTTTGTTGCTGCCAGCCGTTATATTAACCAAAAAGCGGCAGAAAACACCTTGCTGGAGCCCGCGGCCGGAATCGAACCGGCGACCTTCCCATTACCAACGGGATGTTCTTCCGACTGAACTACACGGGCACTACATGAGATTGTAAAATATTATGACAAAGCTCTGATCGTCTCAACTTACTGCTAATTTTACCTAACAAAGATACTTGAGACGTGGTGGAGGGGGAGGGATTCGAACCCCCGAAGGCACCTGCCAACGGATTTACAGTCCGCTCCGTTTGGCCACTTCGGTACCCCTCCATAAATCCATAAAAGTGCCTCTACCAGATGGAGCCGGCGGCCAGACTTGAACTGGCAACCTGTCGATTACAAGTCGACTGCTCTGCCGATTGAGCTACACCGGCTTGAGCAGAGGAATTTTACCGAAACCCTTTATAAATGTCAATGGGGCAGGCTAGCCGCGGTTTCAACACGCCTTCACCCAGACTTTTCTGGTCCTGGGCCCGTCGAATTCCGCAAAAAATATCCCCTGCCAGGTTCCCAGCTGGAGCTGGCCGTTTTCTATCAATACTCTCGAGGTATTCCCGATCAGGCTGGATTTAATATGAGAATCCGCGTTTCCTTCCCTATGTCGGTATCCTCCCTCGGGCACCAGTTCGGAAAGCTTCTCCTCGATATCCCGCGCCACGTCGGGGTCGGCAGACTCGTTGATGGTTATTCCAGCGGTGGTATGCGGCACGTACAGGGTACAAACCCCGCTATCGACGTCGAATTCATCGACAGCTTCTTTTACTTCGGCGGTGATATCCTTTAATTCAACCCGCGAAGAAGTACTAACGGACAACCTCTTCACCGTTACAACACCTCCGCCAGGGCTTCCTTCAGCTCACCCGGTTCCTCTACTTCTCCGACCTTCATGATCAACTTCTCCCCTTCTTCCTCCCCGCCAGCGCTCAACAGGCTAAGCAATTTGACCCCGTGTCGATCCAGCACTGAAAGAACCTTCTTCATTCCCTCCAGCCCTTCGGGCGTCAGAGTTACCCAGAATCCACCCCGTCCAAAGTTCAACAGCTCCGAGAACTCCTCGAAGAGCTTGCCAGGGGTAAGGACCCCGACCAGCTTTCTTTCGGAATCGACCACGGGTAGGACCATCAAGCTGTATTCCTTTATAATGCTGACCGCCCTGTCTATCGTATCCGTCTCCTCCGCGTGAAGGGTGGAGCGTGAAACGTAATTATCTATCGGCTCGTCCCCTGACTTCTCCTTTATCGAATCGTAAGTCAGGAAACCCACCAATCTGCCCTCGTCGTCCACCACAAAAATTATCCGGAAGTTGTTCTCCTCCATCAGCTCCTTCGTCTCCGAGACGGACTTTCCTTCCAGAGCCGAGGCGGGATCCTTCTGCAAAAACTCCTTTACTAGCATCTATCTCACCGATCCAGGATATCCGACGCAATGTTGCTCGGAACCTGTTTGTACTTCAGGAAATCCATCTGAAAGGTGGCCTTGGCCTGGGTCAGCGACTTTAGCCTGGTGGCGTAATTCATTACTTCCGCCTGAGGCACTTCGGCCTCGATTTCGGTATAGCCGCCGGAGGTATCCGATCCAAGTATCCTTCCCCGTCTCCCGTTCAGGTCGCTGATGATGTCTCCGGTATAATCCCCGGGGGTGGTAACTTTAACCTTCATGATCGGTTCCAGCAGGATAGGCCCCGCCTGCTCCACTGCTTTATTACAGGCTTCGCGTCCGGCTATCTTGAAAGCCATCTCGGAGGAATCGACGGGGTGGTGGTCGCCGTCGTAGACCGTGGCCCGGACGTCAGTTATCGGGTACTCCTCGTCCAAGGCCTCCTTGATTCCCTTTTCCACGCCGGGAATGAACTGAGTCGGGATATTGCCACCTTTTATCTCGTTCACGAACTCGAAACCCGAACCACGGGCAAGGGGAGTTAACTTGAGATAAACCTCACCGTACTGGCCCCTGCCGCCGGACTGTTTCTTGTGTCGATACTTCGTATCTGCCTTCTTGGCGATACTTTTCTTGTAGGGGACTTTGGGTTCCTTGGTGTCGATTTCAACGTTAAACCCGTTCTTCAACCTTTCTTTAAATACGTTAAGGTGGTTGGATCCCATACCGGAAAGGATCATTTCCTCCGTCACTTCGTCCCTGTAGTAATTTATCGAGGCCTTGTTAGCAACCAGTTCCTTTAACGCCGTGCTCATTTTTGTCTCGTCTTCTTTACTCTTCGGGTTGACCGCCCTGTGGTAGACCGGACTGGGAAAATCGACGAAACCTATTTCCTCGTCCCCGGTATCCGTAAGGGTATCCCCCAGCGCGATGTCCTCCAACTTCCCCAGCGCGACTACGTCCCCACGGCTTGCGGAGTGTACCTTTTCCTGGTCGCCGCCGTAATACCGGTAGATGTCGGTAATCTCAACTTCCTGGCCGTTCCGCAAGTTACGTAGCGTAGTTTCCTCCTTCAGCTCCTCGCCGTAGACCTTGACGAACGAAAGCTTGCCGAGATAAGGATCGGAAAGTTTGTTGAATACGAGTAGATCGGATCTCCCGCTGGAACTTCCTTGAAATTCGGGCACCAGTTCGTTCAACTTCTCGAGCAGGTGCTCCAGCCCCAGGCCCTCTTCCACCGAAGAGACGAATACAGGAGAGAACTCGTCCTCCTCGAAGCCCGCTTCGAGAGCAGGGCCGGTATCCTCGTCGGTTATCTCCTCTTCCTCCAGGTATTTCATCATCAACTCGTCGTCCTGTTCGGCCAGAGCTTCCAGAAGGTTCTCCCTTTCCTGGCTCAACTCATCCTCCAGTTCGCCCGGAATTCCCTCGTCGCGGCCGTCGAAGTAGATCGCTTCCTCTTCGAGGACGTCAACGTAACCGACGAAATCACCGTCTTCCAGTATAGGAATCTGAAGGACGACGAAGTTCTTCTCGAATTCCTCGCGCAATTCTGCAAGGACGCTATCGAAATTTGCTTCCCCCAGGTCCATCTTGTTGACGAGGACCGCGGTGGGCTTTTCGTACTTCTCAGCTATGTTCCAGACCTGCTCCGTATGCACCTGAATACCCTTTTCCGCATCCAGGAGCAACATCGATGCCTCCGAGGCAAACGTTCCCTTGTATACTTCCTCTACGAACTCCTCGGCACCCGGGGTATCGAGGATGGTCCATTCCTGTCCCTTGTACTTGAAGGACCCCACCCCGAGGTCTATCGAGTAACCGTGCTCTTCTTCTTCCGGGGAGGGATCAAAATTCAAATCCCCGTCGATCCCGCTCATTCCTAGAAAACTTTCTGCCAGACTGGATTTCCCAGTTCCCGAATGTCCAATCAAACTCAGTGACTTTGAATTTGCCATGAACCAACCACCTCAGCTCACCTGATGTTTTTTTAACGAATTTATAAAACTTTCCGTTTAATATAAAACAAATCCGAGATTCTAACAAGAACCCTAACAAGAACCAAATCATGGTCGACCCAGCTCACTAAAATGATCACCTAAACGATTCTACCTTTCAGCTATCGCAATTCACGGGGAAGCCGGAGATTAGGACCGTCACACGAACCTCGCCATTCCACGGGGGGACCGGCTTGTGTGCAGGTAGTAAAAGGGGACTTCGCAGGTTCCTCCCCTGCTATCAGACCCCGCCACCCTGCATTTTCGGGTCCATTATATCCCTGAAGGCATCGCCGATCAGGTTCCAGGAAAGGCAGAAGGTGGTAATGGCCGCACCGGGTATCACCACAGTGTACCAGAACTCGAGCGTATTCCCCTGGGTTCCGAGGATCCAGTTTCTGGCGAAGCTAATCATCTGACCCCAGTCCGCGTATCCCTCTTGAGCTCCGACCCCCAGGAAACTCAGAGTCGCCGCCGTAATAACTATCGTTCCCATGTTCATCGAGGCCTGGACTACAACGGGGAATATCGAGTTGGGTAATATGTGCCTGAAGACGATCCGAAAGTCGGTCGCTCCGACCGCCCGGGCCGCGGAGACGTACTCTTCTTCCTTTACGGACAGTATATTACCACGGATAAGCCGGGCATAACCCATCCAGCCGAAAACGATCAGCGCAATCAGGGCGTTTGTCAGGCTTCGTCCGAGGATCGTCGTCAGCACCATGGCAGCCACCAGGTAGGGTATCGAATAAAACACGTCCACGATCCTCATCAGTACGTTGTCAACTGCTCCCCCGTAGAAGGCAGCCAACGTTCCGATGAATATCCCGATCATTGCCGAAATCCCTACCACCATAAGTGACACCCGAAAAGCAGTCCTCGTCCCCCAGATTACGCCGTAAAATATGTCGTACTGCCCCTGAGTAGTCCCAAATATGTGCCCTTCTCCAGGAGGCTGCGGTGTCGAACCCCAGCCCTCACGGGGGACTTTGTAGGGCTCCCTCGGGTTCTCCGGGGGAGCAATCCAGGGCGCCCCAACGGCCACGACCAGATAGAAAAGGATGATCAATAAACCCACTACCGACAGAGGATTCGTCAGTAACTTCTTTATCTTTTTCTTCATCTTAATCGTAGGTAACCCTCGGGTCCAGGTACGCGTAAATTATGTCAACAACCAGGTTAGCTAAGACCAGCAACACCCCGTTAAACAGGACGAAAAGCATCAGCGAGGAAGTATCAAACTGCTGTGCTGAATTGACGGCCCACCTCCCCAGACCGTGCCAGTCGAAGATGGTCTCGGTAACGACCAAACCGTTAATCAGGAAGGCAACGTAAATACCCGCCACCGTGACCACGGGGATAAGGGCGTTCCGCCTCGCGTGTTTGTTGATGACGATGCTTTCCTTCTGACCCTTGGCCCTGGCTGTCTGGACGTAATCCTTACGCAGCGTCTCCAGAAGGCTAGATCTCATGATTCTCAAAAGCATCGCCCACCGTACGTAGGACATGACTATCGCGGGAAGGATGATGTGCCTGACCGCGTTGGCGAACACGAACCAGTTACCGTTCAGTATCGCGTCAATCGTATTCATTCGAGTATATCTGACAAACTGGGCCGAATTGACTATCTGCTTTGCCTCGAAGCCCAGCCGGCCGGGTGGAAACCACGATACAACTCCTCCGTAAAAAACCATCAGCAACAGTAGACCGGCCACAAAAGAAGGCAAAGACCACCCTACAATTGCGAACAACCGGGCGATATGATCAATCACGTTGTTGTGGTTTACGGCCGCCAGCGTGCCCAGCCAGATCCCTCCGAGAATAATTGGCAAGGCGGACCAGAGGGCCAGCTCCAGCGATACAGGTAAGAAAGTACCAAAAGCCCGTTTTGTAGGCATCTTCGCGCTTTCGGACCAGCCAAAATTGAGCTGAACCACATCGCTCATCCAGCGTCCGAACCTTGTCCAGATTGGATCGTTGAGCCCGTATTCTTCCGCCAGAACCTCCATGTCAGTGTTCTTGAGTTCAGCCGGACTGGAAACGTAGGTGGAGAGCCTCTGGTTAACCGATAGGAACTGAATCATCCCGAAGACGATCAACAAAACTCCGAATATTACAAAGGGTAAAACGAGCATCCGTCGGGTAATATACGATATCATTTTTCTTTATCCCTCGACAGAAAAGATAAAAATAAAGCCAGAGGCCGGAACGGACCGGCCTCTGGCGTGTTCAACTATTTGACGTTAATCCTCGTAACCTTTCGTGATCGGATAGACGTAGGACCAGGGGTCAGAGTACATCGGGTTGAAGGGGACGTTCTGTACCCAGGATCTCATTACCCTGTACCCTTCAGCCTGAGGCAGCCAGACGTCTATCGCGTCTTCCTTTGCCAGCTTCTGCAGTTCGTAGTAGATTTCCTTACGTTCCTGCTCATCCACCGTCTGCATGGCTTCTTCAATCAGCGGATCGTATTTTTCTCGAGCAAGTTCCCTCACGCTTTCACCCTGATAGCCGGACCAGGTACCGTCCGAAGCCATGAAGGGCGTGACGAAGTTATGCGGGTCGGGGAAGTCAGCAACCCAGCCAACCAGGAACAGCGGTGTCTTCTCCTCTACCATCATGTCCAGGTAAGTTGACCAATCGACGCTCCTGACGTTTATATCGAATTTATCGTTGAGGCTTTCGATATTTGACTCGAAGATATCGGCAGCCGTCTTCCTCGACTCGTTCCCGGAGTTATAGAGAATGGTAAACTCGAAACCTTCCTCCCAGAGTTCGCCGTCGTGAGCTTCTTTCAGCAGCTCTTCCGCCCTGTCCAGGTCGTGACTGGCCAGTTCCAGTTCTTCGTTGTAGTAGGGCTGCATGTTCTTCGGTACCGGACCATTGGTTTTGTAGCCGTAGCCCTTGAGTACCTGTTCTATGAATGCCTCGTACTCGAAGGCGTACTTGAAGGCCTTCCTGACTTTGATGTCGTTGAAGAAGTTCGACGGAATGCCGTCACCCCAGCTACCGGAGCCAACGTACTCGTTGTCCTCGGTCTGCACGTCCTGGGTAAAGAAGGCGGCAGGGTTCATCTGAATCGTCGGCAGTCCGGTTTGAACGGTAATTCCCTCGGCCCCTTCGACCTGCTCCATGTACTGGAGCGGCATGTAGACCATGTCCGCTTCGCCGTTGACCAGCTCAAGTCGCCTGGTTCCCCATTCCTCAGTCTTTTGCAGGACGAAACTGTCCAGCTGAGCGGGCTCCCTCCAGTAGTCCTCGAAACTTGAAAAGACGGCTTCCTGGCCGGGTTCCCAGCGATCCAGCTTGAAGGGACCAGTTCCGTTGGCCACGTCATAGAGAGGGGAATCCTCTGCGGCCGAGCCTCCGCCGGGATTGTGGTATTCGGGCCACGTTTCGGCAGTGCCGGGCCAGCCATCCTGTTCTTCCACCCATTCCTTATCCACTATCGCCGACCAGTAAGAACTGTGAGCCAAAATATTTAAGATCGGCGGATAGGGATCGGGTAAGTTTAGAATTACACTCTGCCCTTTGACTTCTACGGCTGGATCAATATAGGACTTAAAAGCCGCAGCCCGATCGGCGGAAGTAGTTTCGCTATATTCGTCTACTCCTGCAACGTCAGTGACCAGGTCCTTGATGCTACCGTAGCCGGTAAACGGTTCCAGCAACATCCAGCTGGGACCGCCGGACCTGTCCTGAATCATCGTCCGTTCCAGGGAGTATTCGACGTCCTCCGGGGTCAGTTCGTTCCCGTTGTGAAAGGTAACCCCTTCCCTGATCGGGAACTCGTAAATTATCCCGCCATCCGGCGTCTCCCTGATCAGACCGTTTTCCGTAGTCGGAACCTCGGATGCCAGCATCGGCTCGTATTCGCTTACGCTGTAGTCATCCGGTTTTTTCTCGTCACCGTCAACTATTCCGTACGGATAACGAATGAGGTTTTCGTATACGTTGTTAATGATATTCCCGCTCGCGGTGTCGTAAGCGTAAGCAGGATCAAGAGTGTTTGCAGTTCCCGTAGCAATTGCGGTAAGCGTATCCGGGTTTTCTACTTCCGGCTCCTCCTGAGCCAGACCACCCACAAACAAAGATAGCAATAAAGACAGGCTAAGAGTTAATACCAATCCGCTTTTCCAGCGATAATTCATAACTTATACCTCCTTAATTATAAATGGAGAATTAAGTCCGAACCCTTGTGCTAACGAGCCAAACTTAAGGGTTTAACCGACTATTCAGGTCACCCCCCCTTTTAGACTATTTGCTTAACCATTAGTGATCTAATTTTATTGGGGAGCATAATAATTTGCAACAAATAGGGCCTCCCGGGTTCTTCTTTAATCATCCTCCCTTCGCCTTTCGGAAATCTCCAAGGGGCCTTGAATTCACGAACGAACTCTCCCGAAGAAGAGTTTGTTCGGATTGGACCCCCGGATTGGTAATAGGGGAGCGGTTGAAAACCAACCGGGGTACCTGTACCATTTAGCAGTCTCAGGGTGTGAGTGCTAATTCATGAAAAACAGAAAGGAACTAATACTAAAAGAAATAGTAGACGGATACATCGCAACCGGAGAACCCGTTTCCTCCAGGTTGATACTCGACGAGTACGATCTGGACTATTCGTCCGCAACGGTTCGGAACGACATGCACGAACTCGAGGAGGAAGGGTATCTAAAGAAGCCCTACACCTCTGGCGGCAGGGTTCCAACCATAGAAGGATATCGTTACTTCGTCAGCTGGTTGCTGGAACTCTCGGAGCTATCGGGAGAAGAGCAGCAAGCGATAGTCGAGGCCTACGAGTTCGAACAGCAAAACACGGAAAGGTTGTTGCGCAATACCGCGACGTTGCTGGCTAACATAACCGGCTACACCGGGTTCGTCCTCGGACCGGACCTGGAGGAGAGGAAAGTAAGGTACTTTACCATGACCCGGCTGGACAGGACCCACCTGATGGCAATTCTAGTCACGGACATCGGGCTCGTAGAGAACCGTGTAATAGAGTCGGAGAGAGAAATCACGGAAGGAGAGCTGGAAAAGATAGTTCCGTTGCTTTCGGATAAGCTGGAGGGGATGAGGCTAAAAGAGTTAAAAGACTTGAGGGACCTGAACCTGGACGAGGAAGGATGGTACGACAAGCTAACCCGGGATTCGTTTATGCTAATCCGTAACTTTCTCAAGGAGAGAACCCAGCGCAGGCTTTTCCTGGAAGGAACCCTAAACATCATCGGTAATGACTCGGAGAAAAACCAGGATCCGGACAAGCTTAAAAGGGTATTCAATTACCTCCAGGAGGAGGAGCTGGCGAAGATAACGGAAGCCTGTAAGAAGGAAGACAACCAGATAAACGCGCTGGTAGGAATCAAGGGCCGGTCTGACGTGCTCCCTTACAGCCTGATAGTTAAAAGGCTAGCCAACTGTTCCAGCTCCCTGGGTGTTCTTGGGCCGGTAAACATGGATTACAGCAAGTCCTTTTCCACGGTCCAGTACATGGGAAGCAGGCTCGACACCCTTTTGACCGCCGGGAAGGACAAACAATGATAGTATAGAGGTGATATAAATGGAGGAAGAAACAAAGGAAAAAGAATACCAGGACCTAGAGGAAGGGAAATCAGAGGGGAGGAATTCAAGGGACGAAGGAAACGAAGCGGAAGAGGAGGAATTAGCTGAATTGAAGGAAGCGTTGGAAGAAAAGGACGATAAAATCGACAACTTGAAGGATAGGATACGTCATCTTAAGGCCGACTTCGATAACTACAAGAAGAGACAGGGGGACAAGACGGACGAAAGGGTTGAGAAGGAAAAAGGTAAGCTAATCATGGATCTGGTACCAATATACGACAACCTGGACAGGGCGTTTAAGAGCTTCGAGAAGAACGGTGACGAGGAATCCTTTATCGAAGGAATCGAAAGGATTTACGCCCAGTTTGACGAATTCCTGGACAGACATGAGGTTGAGTTAATTCAGGCCGAAGGTGAGAAGTTCAACCCGAACGAACACGAAGCTCTCATGCGGGTCGAGTCCAAAGAGTACGAAGACAACGAGATTACGGAAGAATTCGAGAGAGGTTACAGGTACAAAAACAAGGTCCTGAAACCGAGCAAAGTCAAGGTGAACGTAAGGCCGACTTCCGACGAGGGGGAAGGCGAAGATAAATCCTAAAAGGTAAAATCAGGGAGGTAGAAAAAATGGCTAAAGAAAAAATTATCGGAATAGATCTGGGAACTACCAATTCATGCGTGGCAGTGCTGGAAGGTGGCGATCCGGAGGTCATAACGAACTCCGACGGCAACAGAACCACTCCGTCGGTTGTCGCTTTTTCCGACGAAGGCGAACGGCTCGTCGGGGAAACCGCCAAAAGGCAGGCGATAACCAACCCGGAGAGGACCGTAGCCTCGATAAAGAGGAAGATGGGCGAAGACTACGAGGTAAAGATCTCGACCGACGGGAAAGAAGAGACCTACAACCCGGAGCAGATATCCTCCATGATCCTGCGAAAGATCAAGGAGGATGCCGAAGAAAGGATCGGTCGCGACGTCAACAAGGCGGTTATCACCGTCCCGGCTTATTTTAACGACAGTCAGCGCCAGGCGACAAAGGACGCGGGTAAGCTGGCGGGTCTAGAGGTAGAAAGGATAATCAACGAACCTACGGCAGCTTCGCTCGCATACGGTTTAAAGGACGAATCGGATCAGACAATCCTGGTCTACGACCTCGGAGGCGGAACCTTCGACGTCTCTATCCTCGAACTCGGCGACGGGGTATTTGAGGTAGTAGCCACTGACGGAGACACGAAACTGGGTGGAGACGACTTCGATCAGAAGGTAATCGACTGGCTTGTGGAAAAGTTCGAGAGCCAGGAAGGAATAGACCTCTCCGAAGACCCAAGCGCTCTCCAGCGGTTAAAGACCTCCGCGGAGGAAGCCAAGAAGGAACTCTCAAACCGGAAGGAAACGACGATCAACCTGCCTTACATCACGGCAGACCAGAACGGACCAAAGCACCTCGAGGAGAAACTGACGCGTGCCAGGTTCGAAAGCATGATCGACGAGGAGATCTCACGGACGATGGACATACTGGAATCGGTCCTTTCGGAAGCCGGCATGACCAAGACCGACATAGATCAGGTCGTGCTGGTCGGCGGTTCGACTCGGATACCCAAAGTTCAAGAATTAATTGAGGAACACGTCCCGGGTAAGGTAAACAAAGAGATCAACCCCGACGAAGTGGTCGCCAGAGGCGCCGCCATTCAGGGTGGAGTCCTGGCTGGCGAGGTAGACGATCTCGTATTGCTGGACGTCACGCCGCTTACTCTGGGAATAGAGACGCTGGGCGGGGTCACGACGCCGCTAATCGAGAAGAACACTACCATTCCTACGGAGAAATCAAAAACCTTCTCCACGGCCGAGGACAACCAGACTACGGTCGACATCCATGTAGTCCAGGGTGAACGGAAGATGGCCAAGGACAACAAGAGCATCGGTCGCTTCCAGCTGACCGGAATTCCACCGGCACCAAGAGGTACGCCCCAAATCGACGTCAACTTCGAGATAGACGCGGACGGCATCCTCCACGTATCGGCCGAGGATAAGGGAACGGGCAAATCCGAATCGATCACGATCGAGGAACCCTCTCGCTTATCCGAAGAAGAAATCGAAGAAATGAAGAAGGAAGCCGAAAAACACGAGGAAGAAGACAAACGTAAGGCCGAAAAGGTCGAAACGAAGAACAAGGCCGATCAGCTGATCTACTCGACCAGACAGAGCCTGGAGGAGTTCGGCGATCAGATCGACGAAAGCACCAGGTCGGGAATAGAGGAAAAGATAGAAAACCTGCAGGAACTGGTCGACGAGGACGCGTCCAAAGAGAAGATCGAAGAAGGAATCGAAGAACTAAATGAAGCCGCCCAGGAAATTGGCGAGACAGCATACGACGGAGCAGGCGGAGCTCAGGGCCCGGGCGGCGCAGCCGGACCAGGTGCAGGTGGACCCGGAGGACCAGG
>JBKGZT010000095.1:0-2632 GCA_046543235.1 Candidatus Acetothermia bacterium
AGGGATGGAAACTCGACTTCTTTCTGGAAACCATCGACAGCGAAAGTTTCCACCTGACCGCCGAAGAGCTCTGGGCTCGAGATGAGGAAGAGCTGGAGCCGCTGCGAGAACGCTACGGTTCCCCAAAAGAGAAATTATTGACGGACCTGGGGGTTGCTTCCAACCTGTTTTCGGCCATAGATTCCGGACTGAAATCCAAACAACCGACAGGATGTCACCTTTCCGTTAACGAGGCCTATCAATACTTAAAAGAGGGCTACTGGCTGCTAAAGGAGGCCGGGTTCCTGACCAGGGTCCCCTCCTGGTGGGATCCAACCTCCCTGGAGACGGATGCAGAATTGGGATTAAAGGCGAGCGTTTCACCCGAGAAGAATTCCGGAGGCGGCTCGATCGGCTCTGCCGGCGGCTGGAACTCTCCGATCGATTTCGAGTGGCAGCTCGCCGTCGGAGACGAGACGATAACCGCGGAAGAGTTTGAAAAGCTCGCTTCTCTGAAGAGTCCTCTGGTAAAGATCTGGGGCCAGTGGGTAGAGCTGGACCCGGATGACGTGGAAAAGACGCTTGATTTCTTAACGGAAAACGAAGGAGAAAGACTCAACTTAAACGAGACGGCCCAAAAGATATTGTCCGATTCGAAGGAAAGCCCGTTACCGATAACCGATCTCCAGGTACCCGGCGGCCGGGAGGAAAGCGAAGGAGAAAAGGAAAATTGGATCGACAAACTCGTATTTGGTGATAATGACGGAGACAGGGGACCGGAAGAAGCTGAATTGGGAGAAGCCCCTTCGGAGTTTCACGGGGAGCTCTGGGAGCACCAGGAAAAGGGTCTTGCCTGGCTTTTATCGTTAACCTCCAGAGGTTTCTCCCCCTGTCTGGCCGACGACATGGGGCTGGGTAAGACGATCCAGCTGCTGGCCGCCCTGTTGAAGTTTAAACACGGCGACGGAGAATTTCCGGACCCGACCCCTTCCTTGCTGGTCTGCCCCACTTCGGTCCTGGGGAACTGGGGTCGGGAAGTGGAACGTTTTGCCCCATCGCTGTCTCAAATGATCCATCACGGGGGAAATCGGCTTCAAGGACAAGAATTTATCCAAGCGGCAAGGGAAACAGATTTAACCGTTACTTCTTACGGGCTGTTGCGAAACGACTTTGGCCTGTTAAACGAAATCGACTGGAGGGTGGTGGCTCTTGACGAGGCACAAAAGATAAAGAACCCGGAAACGAAAACCGCCCGGAGGGCGAGGGATCTCCCCTCGAAAGTACGAGTTGCTTTGACCGGTACCCCGATCGAGAACAACCTCATGGAATTATGGTCCATTATGGAGTTCCTCAACCCCGGCTATTTGGGACCAAAAAGGGACTTCCAAAACGAATACGCGAAACCGATCCAACAAAAGAGAAAAGGGTCTCGTCAAAAACAGAAGACGTTAAAAAAGCTGGTGGATCCGTTTGTTCTAAGTAGAAAAAAGACCGACCCGGAAATTCTCTCCGACCTTCCGGAAAAGATAGAGAAAAAGGAATACTGTTCCCTTACCCCCGAACAGGCATCGCTTTACCAGGCTGTAGTCGACGAAGCGGGGGATAGGCTGGACGAGGCCGAAAAGGACGAGGGCGACATGAAAAAGAGAGGCTGTATACTGAGCACTATCAACAGGCTAAAGCAAATATGCAATCACCCCGCCCATTTCCTGAGTGAAGAGGGGTTTGATCCCGGAAGGTCCGGCAAGACGGAAAGACTACTTGACATTCTCGAAACCGTCCTCGATGAGGGTTATTCCGCCCTGCTGTTCACCCAGTACGTAGAATTCGGCCAAATGATTCGGGATCTCCTCCAGGAACGCTTCCACTACCGTGTCCCTTTTCTGCACGGAGGAACATCACAAAAAGCCCGAGACGAGATGATCGACGGATTTCAACGGCAGGAAGAGCGTCTGCCGTTTTTTCTCCTGTCGCTGAGGGCGGGAGGCCTGGGTATCAACCTGACAGAAGCAAGTTACGTAATCCACATCGATAGATGGTGGAACCCAGCCGTGGAGTCCCAGGCTACGGACAGAGCCCACCGGATCGGTCAGCAGAATAACGTAACCGTCCACAAGTTCGTCAGCTCCGGAACTTACGAAGAAGAGATCGACCGCATGATCGAAGAAAAGAAGGAACTCGCCGAAGAGATAGTCGGGTCGGGGGAAGAAGGATTGACCGAACTATCCAAACAGGAGTTTATGAACCTGATCAAGCTGAGGGAGGGTTAAGCCATGAGGTACTGGAAGAACTTCGAATACACGACGCCTAAACCGGTCGAAGACGGTATAAAAGCCCGGACCAGGCGCGGCGATTTCGGAGAGAGCCAGATAGGCAAACGGTGGATAGAGGTCCTGGAATCGTTCGGTAAATCCAATCGACTGCAGCGGGGAAGACGCTACGCCCGCAAGGGTCAGGTACGGGATTTAACCATCGACAAAGGAGTGGTCACCGCCGAAGTACAGGGTTCACGTTCCCAACCTTATAAAGTGATGATAGAGCTAGAGCCGTATCCCGAGCAATCCTGGGAGGAGATTATCGACGATATATCCTCCGTCCCCCTGTACTACGCCGCTTTCAGTTCGGGAAGCGTGCCCGAGGATTTACACGAAGT
>JBKGZT010000096.1:0-2613 GCA_046543235.1 Candidatus Acetothermia bacterium
CCTAAGGCTCGGCTCTGAAAAAGGACGAAATAAAAAAATCCTTCACGAACTTGCGAAAGCCTACCATTAAACCCGATAATTAATCCGATTATGAGCAAAGAACCTTTCACGGATCTAGAAACCATATCGCCGATAGATGGACGCTACCGCTCCCGAGTGGAGGAACTACGGAAATACTTTTCCCAGCATGCCCTCGACAGGGAGAGGGTAAAGGTCGAGCTGGAGTACCTGATAAAGCTCGGCGGGTTGTCCGACGTCCCCATAGATCCGCCGGCAAAGAAGCTGAGGAGGATCTACGAGGAGTTCGACCTGGAGGATGCCAGGATCGTTCGGAAGATAGAACAGGAAGGTTACCGAGATATCCCCGCGACAAACCACGACGTCAAGGCAATCGAGTACTACGTGAGGGAGAAGCTCGAGGAGCTTAACCTCGCCGAACTGGTTCCCTACGTCCACTTCGCCCTGACTTCGGAGGACGTAAATAACCTGGCTTATATGAGCCTGGTTAAAGGCGGTGCGGGGAAGCTGATGGATTACCTGAGCACGGTGGTCGATCAGCTGGCGGAGCTGGCGGAGAAGAATAAAGAACTCCCTACCCTGGCTAGAACCCACGGTCAGCCAGCGACTCCGACTACTCTGGGCAAAGAGTTTGCCGTTTTCCTTTCGCGACTGGTGGGGGAGCTGGAGAAACTGGAGGACGCCAGGGATGGTCTCACCGGTAAGCTGGCGGGAGCGACGGGCAACCTCAACGCACATGCTGACAGTTACTCCAAGACGGATTGGCTCCGGTTCTCGCGGGAGTTCGTGGATAGTTATGGCCTGAAACCTACCGGCCCAGTTACCCAGATCGAACCCCGGGATAACCTGGCTGATCTGCTGGACAATATCGCCCGGATTAACAACATTCTGGTCGATCTAACCCGTGATTGCTGGACCTATATATCTCTGGAATACTTTGATCAGAAACGGAAATCCGGGGAGGTCGGCTCCTCGACGATGCCGCAGAAGGTCAACCCAATCGATTTCGAGAACGGCGAGGGCAACCTGAGCAAGGCCAACTCTGACTTAAACTTCCTTTCCGGTTATCTGACGAAATCGCGCCTGCAGCGAGACCTTTCCGACTCCACGGTTCGGAGGAATATAGGCGTGGCTTTTGCGCATTCCCTAATCGGTTACAAAAGCGTCCGGAAGGGTTTGGGTAAGTTGAAGCCGAACGAGGACCGAATCAAGTCCGATCTGAAAGGCCATCCGGAAGTTCTGGCTGAAGCCTGGCAGACGGCTCTGAGGAAATTTGGCCACTCCGACGCCTACGAGGTTGTTAAGGACAAGACGCGCGGTAAACGGATAGACCAGGACGACCTGGAGGGGGTCATCGACGAACTGCCTTTGCCCGAAAACGAAAAAGCCAGGTTAAAGGAGCTGGGGCCGCTGGCCTATACCGGAAAGGCCGCTGAAATCACCGAGGACGCCGTAGCTGAAGCTAAAAGCTGGAGGGAAGGTAATTAAACTCACCTATTTGTACTGATCCAGAGCCTTTAACCTTTTACTGATTTCCGGGTGGGTTGTAAAAAGCTCGAACAAACTCTCCTTCAAACCGGGTTCCTTACCTTTATACTTGTCGACTATTTCTCGGTCGGACAGGTTTCTGTCAACTTTTGCCGTATCCGGATCGGCGATAAACAGCGCCTTCATGCCTGATCCGAACGAGCTAAGTCCCATGCCGTTGGACTGAGCGGCACGGGCTCCGGATCTCCGTGCTCTGGCATTCCGCTCTTTCAACTGAGCCATTTGGTTTTCTATCTTCGCCAGTCCTTCCTGAAGCTTGCGCGAACCCTCGAAGACGGCACCGGCTCCGAACTGGTCGGCGTAGTACTCGCGAAGCCGGGAGAACCAGAGTATCGCCAGGTTGAGCAGGAAATAAAAGAACATAGCGCCCAGGGCGACGAGGATAAGCGCGCCGCCGTTCCTCCGCCTCCCGCCGAGGAAGGAGGACCAGAGCAAGGTTCGGCCAAGCATCATGAATATTGCTGGCAGGATCGAAAGGAACATCGTCACTTCCGCGTCGTTGTGGACGATATGGCCTATCTCGTGTCCCAGAACCGCTTCAACCTCTTCCTCGTCCAGAGTTGCAAGCAGGCCTTTCGTTACCGCCACCTTCTTCCCGGTCGAGAAGTTACCGTAAGCGAAGGCGTTGGGCATCTCCATATCCGAGATCATTACCTTCGGCTTATCGATCCCCGCTTTCCGGGAGATGTTCTCCACCTTCTCGTGCAGGCGTGGATATTTGTTCCTAGGGGCCTCGTTGACGTTCATCGAGTACTCGACCATCTTCGGGCCGTAGAACCACTGGAGGCCAAAGAAAGGGATTATAAATATCAGAGTCCAGATGAAGTTCAGTCCCAGAAAACCGTTCAGCAGGATCGTGGCTCCCAGCGTTGTTATGCCTATTATAAGCGCCAGGCTTCCGAGCATACCGCCTTTTAGTTTCAGTTCGCTCATTTTGCACCTCCATTAATTCAGTCCTCATTGATCGGACAAATTATATTTTAGTATCGTGAGGAAGACAAGAGTTTTTGGTTCCATATTCCGGGTTGGTTGGTTCCGGGTTCTTAA
>JBKGZT010000038.1:0-12353 GCA_046543235.1 Candidatus Acetothermia bacterium
CCGTTTTTCTTTGGTAACAAGCAGTTGATATGGACCAAAGTACAGAAACTGGCATCTAGACCACAGTCGCAGCTAATTTTCAGCTTTGGAAACCGTTCAGGAAAATCCTATCGGAGGCGAGCGGGCACGGTTCCAGCTCTACTCGCCTTCCCCTTCCTCTATCACCGTCAGTTCCCGACGGCACTCCGGACAGAGAATCCTGATCCTATCGCTTCTGTGGCTCGGGCGCTCCTTTAACCTATCCCGGCGGGCGAGGTCGAGGTTTTCCAGGTAGGTCAGGAAAATACCCGGATTCGAGTAAGCAACGTTTCCCAGCTTGTCGTACAGCCAGAGCAGGTGATCCCTGGTTCCGACTACTTCTCC
This sequence comes from Candidatus Acetothermia bacterium, assembly GCA_046543235.1. Lineage (GTDB taxonomy): Bacteria > Bipolaricaulota > Bipolaricaulia > M55B111 > M55B111 > JAGXLP01. Next base: position 364 of record JBKGZT010000038.1, read on the forward strand.
ACAGGCGTCACAAATTACCAGGTCCTTCTCGGTTTCGGACCTCGGGCCCTCGTCCCCGCTAAACGACAGGGCGTATTCCCGCGAGAGCTCTATTCCTTCCCCCGTGGTACAGAACTTCTCGCACTGCCCACAGTAAATACATTCCTCCAGGTGGACGCTGAGCTTTCTCTCACCGCCAGCTCCATCCACCGAATCGTCCAGATGAATGGCATCCGCCGGACAGACGTGGTAGCAGCCGCTACAGCCGACGCAACCGTCGGGCTGGTATTCCGGCGCTCCGCGGAAAGACGATGCCAGGTCGGCCTCCTCCTCCGGAAACCTGGAAGTAAACCTCCCTGAAAATACGGCCCTTACTGCTTCTGCCAGCTCCCGGACCTTCGGTTTCTTCATGACTTATCCTCCTCGTATTTGTCGACCAGACTTCCTTCCCAGAGAGGTATTCCGGATTCGTGGGCTCCGCGCGAAAGGGCGTGTGCCGCCGTAGGTGCAGTAATGACTATGAAGAGAATCGCGGCCAGAGCCTTCAAACCGGTGGGACTAACCCCTGAACTGATTAGGACGCCCAGGAGAATTGAACAGGTTCCCAGGGTAACGCATTTTGTAGCCCCCTGAAGCCTGTTATATACGTCTGGTAGCCTTATCAGGCCGATACAGCCGAACAAATTGAACAAAGTTCCGATGACTACTATCGCTTTTCCGGCTAGTTCACTCATCGAATTTCTTACCCTCCAGGTGTTTGGCAAGAGCAGTAGTGCCGATAAAACTCAACAACCCCCATGCCAGTGCGATGTTGAGGTAAAACGCCCTTTCAGTAATGAGCGTTAGAAGACCACAGAATCCCACCACTAAAATACCCAGTATGTCTATTCCAACCATTCTATCGGCGGGGGTCGGCCCCGAACCTATCCTGTAAAGGCAGAGAAACGCGGATAAGGTCAGTAAACCGAGGCTGAAACTTATCATTCGAATATCCTCCCCAGTAACGGTTCGAACCTGCCCACGATTTCGCGGGTTGAAGCTTCGACGTCCGTGGAACTGATGTTAATCCAGTGGACGTAGAGATAGCCGTCTTCGGAGATATCGACTGTCATCGTCCCCGGAGTCAAGGTAATCGAATTCGCCAGCGCCGTTCTGGCCGAGTCGCTTTCCAGATCAGTTTCGACCTTTACTATACCCGGGTTAATCGGCACGTCCGGGTGCAAAACCCGGAAAGCGACGTCAAAATTGGCCACCACTACCCACCAGGCAAGAACGAAGACGTAACAGCCGGCCCAAAAATATCGAACCAAGTTCAACCCTTTTCCGGGGTGCTCGGTCGCCAAACCTTCCAGGAGTACTCCGGACAGGCCGGCAACAACGGCTCCAGCAACTACCATTGGCCAGCTCACGGGGCCGAAAGGCCAGGTAAATAAAAGCCAGACCCCAAAGGTCAACGAGAAGACGAAGAGAATTCTGGAAAACTTCGTATTCTTTCCAGCTTTTTCCACTGTAATCACCCAATTATAAGCCCAGGACCAGTTCCGTATATCGGGTACCTTCCTGTAAAGCCGTGGCGGCCGGCTTTAATACTATCCCCCGAATTTCAGGCAGATATAGCAACCCAAGACCGACACAGCAGATAGCCAAAATTACCAGCGGGATGTACAATCCGGGAGAAATCGTCCCGGATAGCCCGGCCTCGTCGGTAATCTCACCCAGAAATAGCTCCTTTTGAACTTTGAGATAATAGGCAAGGGTGACCGCGCTTGTAATCAGGACGATCCCGGCCAGGGCGTACATTTCACCCCAGATAGCCGCTATGACTATTACCAGCTTGCTCCAGAATCCGTTAAATGGAGGAATCCCCGATATCGATAGCGTACCTATTGTTCCTGTCGCGCCGGAAACGGGACTAACCCGGGTTATCCCACCGATTTCCCTCAGATCCCTCGTCCCGTAAAGCTTTTCAACGCCACCGCTAAACAGGAACAACAGGGATTTGTAAGTTGCGTGGTTGACCAGATGAAATATCCCGCCTATCAGTGCCAGAGTCGCTATAGCCGGTTTATCTTGAGCAATCAGGGTTCCACCCATGCCGAGCCCAAGCGTGATATAACCCATCTGAGAGACGCTTGAATAAGCCAGCAACCTCTTGAGGTCCTTCTGCCCCAGCGCGATCATACCCCCGATAAACATCGACCCCGCCCCGATCCAGGTCAATATCCCCGGTGCCAGCTCCGGCAGATTGAGACCGTTAAACAACAATCTCGCCAGGGCGTAGATACCGAGGACCTTTATCAGCACCCCTGACAGCATGGCTGAAATCGGCGTCGGGGCTGAAGAATGAGCATCCGGCAACCACGAGTGGAACGGAACGAACGCAGCTTTGAGACCGAAGCCGACGATAAACAGGGCGGTACTGAGGAAGATAAAGGACTCCTGCTCCAGCTCGCTCACCCTGACGGAGATATCCGCGATGTTGAGCGAGCCGACCGAACCGTAGAGCAACGCTATACCCAGCAATATGAATATAGACCCCACGGCTCCCATAACGAGGTACTTGAAGGAGGCCTCTATCTCCTCCGGGCCTCGATTGAACCCGACGAGCGCGTAGGAGCTTATCGCGGCGACTTCGAGGTAGACGTACATGTTGAAGACGTCCCCGGTGAGCGCTACACCGTAGATTCCGGCCAGCATTAGCGAAAACAACCCGTAGAACTTACCCTGGTTTTCGTACTCGCTCATGTAGGTGAAAGAAAACAGGGCAGTTACGAGAGCTATCGCGCTTATCACTACCAGCAACAACGAGCTAAGACCGTCCAGGACGTAATTGATCCCTACCGGGGGAGGCCAGCCGGCCAACCTGTAGATCCCCCGATCACCGAATTTTACCAGGGAAAGCGCAAGCAAGAACCCGGTTTGAAGGATCATGGCCCCGGCAAATAACCTGGTCCGCTCCTTAAATTTTTCTATCAGCGGCAACAGAAAACCGATACCCAGCGGTACTGCCACGAACAATGGGAGCATTCTTTATTACCCCCTCAACTTCCGTATTTCCGTGATGTCGAAGGTTCCGTAGTGCTGGTATAACCTTACGGCCAGAGCAACCATCAGTGCCACGACGCCCAGGCTAATTACTATCGAAGTAATTACCAGTGCTTGAGGCAGGGGATCCACGGCAGTACTCAAGAACTCCTGAACCGATGCCTCTTCCGAGATAATCGGTGCCTCTCCCGACATCCTGTACCCGATCAGGATAAGAAAGGCGTTCACGGCGTGCTCCATGATGATTATACCCATGATTATCTTAATCAAGTTCCTCTTGTTTATGACGCTGTAAAGCCCGACGGCAAACAGGATAAACGCAAGCAGATAGGTAAACATCTCAATCCTCCTCGATAGCCCGGAACGTAGCGAGAAAGGCAAAAACCATGAAGATCGAGCCGCCGACCTTGAACCCAATTGCGAGGTTGATTATCGGCATGTTGCCACCGCTCAACAGGCCAAACGGTTCTCCCGGAAATCCCGACTGAATAAAATTACTCAGGAAGGCTCCGCCGAAGACGTAACCAAGAAATCCCATGCAGAGAAACGAGAGAGAGGCAAGGCTATCCGTTATTTCGGCAGCCCCGGTATCAAAAACCCCGTCCACCTTCTCCTTCCCAAACGCCAGGGTAAGCAGAATAAAGCAACCGGCGATGATCACGCCACCGGGAAAGCCTCCACCCGGAGTCAGATGCCCGGTCAGAGCTATATAGATCCCGAAGGCGATTATAAACGGAGCGACCCAGCGGGTAACCGTCTTTACGATCTTGCTCATTCCGCTCATCTTTACTCCTCCCCTTCGTAGAAAACTTCCTTCCGCAGCAGCGTGATAGCACCGAGAATAGCGGCAAAGAGCACTGTCGCCTCACCCAGCGTATCGTAGGCCCGGAAGTCCATCAGGATGTCGTTAACTATGTTCGAGCCGCCGGCCGCATCCAGTCCGGATTCCAGGTAAAACCCACTGGCCGTTTCGGAAAAGGTATCCATGGCGGCTTCGCCGAACTCGGGAAAAACGCTGAGGTAATTGGCGAAAAAGGCCGAACCGAGACCAAATAGAACCAGACTTCCAATTAACATCGGCTTGCCCTCGTTTCCCCTGATTTCCGTTACGCCTTTACCGATCGTGGCCCTGATAAGAATTACCAGCGTCAAGATCTCTACTACTACCTGAGTAATGGCGATATCCGGAGCTCCCAGCCAGAGAAAAGCGATACTCAGCCCAAAACCCACCGCTCCAAGGGAAATTATGGAAGAAAGCGTGGAAGGAGCCTCTACGGCAATCAGAGCGGCAATTATCGTAAAGACCAGAAAGACCTGAATGAGAACCATCCTACCAACCCCGTTATTGAGTAGTTAGAAGCCAGAGTACTACGATCAGACCGGCAAACACCCACACCAGATAACGCGAGAGCAACCCGTTATGCGCTCGGCGTAACGACCTGGTAAAAGCCTTCCCCACCCAGTTAGTGACCACGTAGGGATCGATGAACTTACGCTCTTCCGCGACGTAGATCCAGTTGACCAGCCTCGAATTCCTCACGCTTTTATATATCTCGGAAGGGTTTGCGCCAAAATCCAGGTCCTCGAGATAGGGGAAGTACTTGTCCCTGTCGATCGTTTCCGCGTTCTCGCCTCCGAGAAAAGCCGGCTTCCTGCTGGACCGCTTTTTAAGGCCGAAGAGGGCATATATAGCAACCCCAACTACTATAGCACCAATCAGGAAAGCCGCAGCCATGTAGCCGACCCACGTACCCGTGAATAGAGGTATCCCACCTAAAATCGGCCTGACTGTATCCAGCAACAGGCGCGGGTATACGCCGAGGCCGATGCATAGTAGGGCAGGCACAGCCACGGCCGTCTTCATCCACCCATCGGGATACCTCTTCACCTCGCTCTCTTTCTCTCCAAAAAAAGCCGAAAACAGGAACTTCGAAATGTAGATAACCGACAGCGTACTACCGAACAATGCCGCCACCAGAATAAACGGGGCAAAGTTTCGCTCGAATCCGATGGAAGCCTGGTACAGCACCCACTTGGAGTAAAACCCGTTTAGCGGCGGAACTCCCGCAAGGGAGAGCGCACCGACCGAGGTCGAGGCAAATACCAGAGGTAATTCCTTACCCAGGCCTCCCATCTCGTCCAGTTTCCTGGTACCCGTGACGTAGACGACTATTCCCGCCCCAAAGAAGAGCAACCCCTTGAAGAGGGCGTGGTTAATCAGGTGAATCACCCCTCCGGCTATTCCCAGGCCGGTGCCAATACCTATTCCTACCATGATATAGCCTACCTGCGATATGCTGGAATAGGCAATCAGCCGTTTTAGATCGTTCTGAACTATCGCCAGCAGTCCACCGATCACGATCGTAAAGGCCCCTATTACTGCCAGCGCGCTGCCCCAGGCAGGGGAAGTCTCGAACAATTCCCAGAAGATCCTGAGGATCCAGAACAGGCCGACCTTTATCATAATCCCGGAAAGGAGGGCGGAAATCGGAGAAGGGGCCTCCGGGTGGGCATCGGGCAGCCAGGAGTGAATCGGGAAGAATGCCCCCTTTACGCCGAAACCGAGCAGGAACAGTGCCAGGATCGCAAGTCCCGTCCCGGAACCGGCAGGGTTGATCCCCTGGAGGCCGCTCAACTGGGTCGTCCCCAGAGTTACCCAGGCCAGCACGATCCCCGCGAGAATCGCCAGGGCGCCGATCTCGCTCATCAGGAAGTACTTGTTACCAGCTTTGACGGAGTTCGGGGTCCGTTCGAAGGTAATGAGAAAGTACGCCGCGAGGGTCATTAACTCCCAGAAGACGAACATCGTAAAGAGCTCCGTAGCCATCACTGCCCCGATCATCCCACCCATGAAACCCAGGAGAAGCCCGTAATACTTGTTCTCGTTCGTCGGTTCCTCGTACCTCTCCAGATACCTCATCGAGAAGGCCGAGGCGAGAAAACAGAACAGCGAGATCAACGAAACCATTAGAAGAGACAGGGGGCCAAGCCCAAACGAAATTACGATTCCACCGACTTCCTTGCTGAAAAACTCCAGGCTACCGGATTGAACGGCGGGGAAGAAGGAAAGGGAGAAACCGAAAACCCCCAGAGTCACCACCGAGGGAATGATATTCCGTAACTTCTGACTTACTCTGCCCGCTATCCAGGCCACGGGACCACCTACCAGAGGAAAGAAGAGCAGTCCCAGGCCGTAAACCCCTATTTCACTCATCTAGGACCTCCTCCAGTGGACTTTTCTTCAGCCCTAGCTCCTCCTTTAACTCCTCCGTTTTTTCGTGACTTGCTTTCATCAGGTCGACCCCTTTCCTTCCCTTCAGACTGATGGCCCGTTCCGTGCAGCTATAACAGGGATCGACGGAAGCCAGAATAATCGTGGCATCGGCCACCGTCTCGCCTATACACGTCGCCTTGTACGTCGGGAAATTCATAAAGGTAGGAGCGCGAATTTTGTGACGAACCGGCCTGTTCGTTCCGTCGCTCTCTACGTAGTGGAAGCATTCCCCTCGAGGGGCTTCGTAGTTCCCTATACCCTCTCCCGGCGGTACCTTCTCCGGTTCGGAATCGATTGGACCGTCTTCGGGGATTTCTTCGATAACCTGCTCCACCATCTTTATCGATTCCAGGGTTTCCAGCAGCCGGACCTCCACCCTCGCCAGGACGTCACCTGCCTCCCGGGTAATCACGTTCCAGTCCAGATCATCGTATACGCCGTACGGATAATCGGTTCTGACGTCTATAGGGATTCCCGAGGCCCGGACCGTCGGACCCAGCGCACCGTAGGCACGGGCATCTTCCTCGGCCAGTATCCCCACTCCCTCGAGCCGGGCCTTCATGACCGGGTCGTCCAGCACGGCGTCGTACAGCATCTCCGACTTTTCCTTCAGGGTGTCCAGAGTTGGTTTCACTTCTTCCAGTTGCCCCGGGTCGATTTCCCTCTGAACGCCACCCGGCTTCATCATAGCGTAGGCGTTTCTGTTCCCCGTAAGGGTTTCCAGGATATCAAGCACGTCCTCTCGATACTTCCAGGCCCACATAAACACGGTATCGTAGCCGATAAAGTGTCCGGCCAGACCGGCCCAGAGAAGGTGAGAATGAATCCTCTCCAGTTCACCGATCAGCGTCCTTATGTATTTGGCTCTTTCCGGGACCTCTATACCTCCGCAGTCTTCGACGGCCAGACAGTAAGCGTAAGGGTGAGAATGAGAACATATCCCACAGACACGTTCTACGAGGAAGGGAACCTGGTTGAACGTCTTCTTCTCGGATAGCTTTTCTATTCCCCGGTGGTTATAGCCAATCTGGACGTCCACGTCCAGCACTTCCTCTTCTTCAACCGTCAGGAGATAATGCTCGGGTTCCTCCTGCAAAGGATGGTACGGTCCGATGGGTACGGTAGTAGCCATATCATTCACCCTCCAGGTCCTCTACCTCGAAGTCCTTTCGGTAAGGAAAGTCATTGTCCCCGACCGATTCCGCCTTGAGCAACCTTTTTTGAGCCGGATGGTTCTCGAACTCGATCCCGAACATCTCCCGTACTTCCCGCTCTATCCACTCCGCCCCCGGTATGGTTTTCGCTATGCTCTCCGTTGAAGGCTCCTCGTCTTTCTCCACGGGAAGCTTAACCGTAACCATTACCCCCCGCTCGTCAAGGGAAAAATGGTAGAGGAGCTTGAATTCTTCCTCTTCATCCTTACAAGTTATCGTGGCCAGCCTGCCGCCCTTCTCCTCTAACAGGAACTCGACAAGTTTTTCGAATATCTCCGGTTCCGGGCTGATGTAAAGCCTCCTACGGCCCTTGTTCGCCTTACCGAGTTTCCAACCAAACCTGCCCCTCAGCTCCTCTTCGAATTCGGCAGAATTCATACTCCCACTTCCCTGAGTCGATCGAGACCGGCATCCAGTCCCTCGATTATCGCCTCCGGTCGAGGGGGGCAACCCGGGATGTTTACCACGGTCAAGTCCTCGTCGACGTCCCCGATCACTTCCCTAACCGGACCGACGCAGTTGTAGGCATCGTAAAATATCCCCTTCGAACAGGCGCACGTCCCCACGGCCGCGACGATAAACGGTCTGGCCGAAGCTTCGAGGATCCTCTCAAAACGCGGTTTCGACTTTCTGGTAATCGGACCGGTAACCATCAGCACGTCGGCGTGTCTCGGCGAGCCGACGAGTTTTCCGCCGACCCGCTCGACGTCGAACTTCGGAGTCAGGCAATCGACTATCTCTATGTCACAGTTGTTACAGGAACCCGTATTTACGTGATAGAGCCAGGGAGACTTGCTTATCCCCCAACTTTTCCAGTTCATTGAACCGATACCTCCGTATTATAACCAGCCTATCCCGATTAGGTCTCCGGTTATCGCCAGAACCAGCCCCAGCAGGGCAAGGGGAGCGGCACCGTACCAGAAAAACCGAAGGGCCTGGTCCGACCTCAACCTCGGATTCGTGTTCTTGATTAGGATTACAGCCACCAGGACGAGGACGTATTTTAGTCCTCCCCACAACGCGCCCCAGCCACCGCCGAAACCACCGAGAAATACGGTGACCAAAAACAGCGGCAGGACCAGAAGCGCCATTAGATGAGAGATCTTAAATAAACCGAGAAGCGGCCCGGAATACTCGATCAGCGGACCGCCCATTAACTCCGTTTCGGCTTCCGGCGTATCGAAAGGAACGAACCCGAGCTCGGCCTGGATGCAAAATAACGCCGCGACAAAAGCGAGCGCCCCGGAAACGCTCGCGACGATCGGTTTCCCGGTAAACGCAACCAGCTTCAGCCCTCCGCCGGTCCTTACTATTGCCGCCGTGACGGCTAGCAGCAGGGGCAATTCGTAGGAAACTATCAACCTCAACTCGCGGTTGGATCCCATGCTAGAGAGGGGGTTCCCGGAAGACATCCCGCCCAAAACGACCGAGAGAGCGGGTAATACGAGCAAATACAGCACGACTATTACGTCTCCCAGAAAGGAAGTTCCCGGGTAGTTTGCCTTTACCAGGATTATCGAAGCAAGCAACAGCCCGGCCGGCCCGAGCAGGGGGACGAGCAGATAACTCCACTCCGTGCTTTCCTCCGGAATTATATTCTCCTTCCCGAACAGCTTCGCGATATCGTAGACGGGCTGCAGCAAAGGAGGGCCAACTCGCCACTGTACAAGAGCGGAGACCTTTCTAACCAGCCAGGAAGCCAGAATTCCCGCCGCGAGGGTAAACAAAAGCCCGGGAAAGACGAAAAAATCGAAGACCAAACCTCCTACCATTACTTACCCCCTTTACGACCCAGGGTTTTCGGCTGCCAGCCACTGACATGAACCATGAGCCCATCCCTCAACTCGTGCCAGTCCTCCCCTTTCGGCTCGTGTCCCGCCGGTACCAGCTTGAGCCCGTCGTGAGGGCAGGTGGAGACGCAGGAAGGTTCCCCTTCCCTTCCTTCGCATAGGTCACAGCTTGAATCCAGGAAGGGAATGAAGTCCGTGTAAATCGTCCCGAACGGACAGGCCATAACGCAGGAATCACAGCCGATACAGAGCAGGTTCGCCCGCTCCACCAGACCTTCGTCGTTCTTCTCCAGCGCATCGACAGGACAGGCCCTCAGGCATGCCTGGTCCTCGCATTCCCGGCAGTAATGAGCAAAAGTAGCCTGCTCCCTTAAATCCAGGACTCCGTTATTCCCCGGATGGGCCTGATTATCACATTGGACCTCGCAGCTCTCGCAATCGAACCCGTCGCAGACGTCCAGATCCAACAACAGGGTCCCGTCCTTCGTGGTCGCCGTTTTCCCGTCAGTTTTCATTCCGATCACTCCCAGAGATCCGGAATACCTTTGACCTGGTCATAGGTAAATACCGGACCGTCCTTACAGACGTAGTACTGACCGAGCTGACAGTGTCCGCACATACCAATCCCGCAACTCATGTTCTTCTCCAGGGAGAGATAGATGTCCTCGGGCTCGAAGTGATCCAGCAGGGTTTGGGCCGTAAACTTCATCATGATCGGAGGGCCACATACCACGGCCACCCCTTCTTCCGTATCTATATCCGGGTCGTCCAGCAAGGTGGTCACGACCCCTTCGTTTCCCTCCCAGTCCTCGTCGGCCTCGTCGACGGTCAGCTCCAGTTCTATCTCCGAGCCAGAATCCCAGCTATCCAGCTGGTCCTTGTAAATCAGGTATTCCGGCGTGTTGGCGCCGTATTTCAGGCTTATCCGTCCGAATTCGGAGGAGTTATCGGTCAGTGCGTAAAGCAGTGACCTCAGAGGGGCTAGACCGACTCCCCCGCCGACCACCAGGACGTCCCGCCCCCGCATCTCGTCCAGGGGATAACCCTCTCCGTAAGGCCCTCTAATTCCCAAAGTTTCTCCGGGGGAGGTCCGGTGTAACCTTCCGGTGACCTCACCGGCCTCCATGATCGTGATCTCCATTTTCTCGGCTACTGCAGGAGAGGAAGAAGGGGTAAAAGGAGCTTCCCCCAGGCCGGGCACGGACAACTGGACGAATTCCCCGGTTGCGAACTCGATCGGCCTCTCCGGAACCAGCTCAAAGGTCTTTATATTGGGGCATTCCTCTTTGATATCAGTTATTTCCGCCGGAACCGAGCTATAGGGGTTTTCCAGCTCTTCGAGCTCCTCCTCTTCTAACTCAACTCGCGTTTGCAATTGAGACCTCCTTCAAAACGTCCCGCATATCTATCTCGCCCATGCAGCCGTCAATACACCTTCCACAACCCGTACAACCGTAGATATCGTGGTTCTCCGGTATTCGGCCGAACTTGTCGTAAAACCGGTTTCGGACGCGGCTCTCCAGAGATTCCATTGGGTTTGCCCCGCCAGCCACTCGGCTGAAACCCTCGAAGTTACAGCTATCCCAAACTTTATTACGACTTACGCTGCCCTCTTCACGCTGCTCGTAGAGCTGAAAACAATGACAGGTGGGACAGGATAGGTTACAGGCACCGCATTCGACGCAGTCTTCGGCAAATTGCCCCCAGAGGGGGTCGTCCGCCGGAAGGGCGGAGAGGTCCTCCGGCACTTCGAAATCACTGTTGTTTTTCTCCAGCTCCTTCTCCAGGGATTCCCTGAACGTCCGCCGTCTCTCCAGCATCTCCTCCGATGCCGGCGCGAAGAGATCAGAATTCTCCTCGTAGACTTCCTGCCCGCGGAGGGAATCCGAATTGACCTCGACGAGCAAGTCGTCGAGATCGGGGAGTTTCGTGACGTTCAAATCGAAGCCCTCCTCCGGATAAGGTCGGCTCTCGACCTTATTACAGAAACAGGTGTCGGAAGCTTCGTAGCAGTCACTTGAGATCAACAGGGTGTCGTGGCGCCTGAACGCGTAATACGGGTCGATTACCTCTTCCCCGAGAAATACGTTATCGAGCACCCGGAGCGAACCCAGATCGCAGGATTTGACCCCGAAGATGGCCTGCTTTCTTCTCTCCGGGCCCTTCTCCCCTTCGGGAAACTCCGCTACCTCTTCTTTTGGAGGAGTAAAAAAGACTTTCGGAGGCGTCGGTAGCCTGTTTTTCGGGAAGTGAACAGGAGAATCTCCCAACTCACTCCATTTGGTGTAAGAGATTTCGCCATGGGATTCGACGGGGACGAAAAGGTCCCTGCCGGAGGCGACGTTATCCAGGAGGGTAAGAAAGTTCTCCTCCGAGAGGCGATAGAGATCCATAATACCTCCCTTAAATTGGTGGTAATGCCGCAAAAGTTTCTGCCGGAAGCCAGTAATCGTCCTTTAAGACAGCTTGACTTCGAAGCTACTTGGCCCTAGTTTTCGGAGCCCGCTGCCATTTATTTTTCCCGCTAGTACTCTGCAGGTAAATCGGTCAAGGACTTATCCATTCCCGGTGAGCCACTTCAGGGAGGTATCATTTACGTCGGCTCAAGAGTGAGAAAAGTTGCGTGAATATGATCCTTTTCACATTCCTATTATACATACATCTAACACTTTGTCAAATCAAGTACAA
>JBKGZT010000039.1:0-12175 GCA_046543235.1 Candidatus Acetothermia bacterium
GATTTCCCCGCTGGGGAAATTGATCCCTGGTTTTGTCGAACGGTTTCCAAAGCTATAAAATCATTTTGCACAGTTTCTTATACACCATCGTACTACGATCAGGGAGGTAATTTTGTCTCAGGTGAAGATACTCGGCATCTTCGACAACGAAACCTCGGAGGAGGATCTCGTAGCAGGCTGGGGGTTTTCCGCCTTGATCTCTAGTTCAGAAAGAGCCCTGCTCTTCGATGCCGGCTCCGACGTTAAGATACTGGAAGAAAACATGGAAGAGCTTGGCGTAATTCCCGGCGACCTGGACGGTATATTCCTGTCTCATCCGCACTGCGATCATGTAGGTGGCCTTTCAGCAGTGCTTAGTCAAAATTCCGACCTTAGCGTCTATGTTACAAAGGGATTCCCTCAGGAAACAAAGAACAAGGTAAGGGATTACGGAGCGGAGCTCGTGGAAATCGCCGGGTCTGAGGAGATTTTCGAAGGTTGGCATTCGACGGGGGAAATGATCTCGGATTATCATGGCAGTGATTTACCGGAACAGGGCCTGACGGTTGAGGGCGATTCCGGGCCCGTCGTGATTTCCGGCTGCGCCCATCCCGGCATATCGAAAATAGTCGGGAGGGCAAAAGAAATCACTGGCGAACCTCCCCGCCTGGTGCTCGGTGGATTTCACCTCGGCTCTAAAAGCAAAGGAGAAATTAGGGCTATTCTAAAGGATTTTGCGGGCTACGGAGTCCGGGGTGTCGCTCCAACTCACTGTACCGGAGAGAAGGCCAAAGCTATTATGAGGGTTGAGTACCGGGAGGATTTCGTAGATTTCGGCGTCGGGGAGCAAATCAGGGTTTAACCATCCCCGCTTAACCGTCCATCCGGTGTCCCTGGTGCTGGGTCTCGGGTTTTCGGAGAAGGTAGTTTTTGTTTGAAGTAGTTTCCTTATAACCCCCGTCCAGAAGGGCGCGGATATTGACTCTTTGGGAAACGACCCCCTCGGTTTTTCCATTTGAAAGATCACCCAGCAGCCACTAGAATAGGGCAGAAGAGGTGGCAGTTATGGAGAGAGTTCGAGTGAAAGCTCTACTGGTCGATACGTCTAATAACGCTCCCGTCGTTCTCCTGGAGGGTGACGAGGACCGTAAGGTCATGCCGATATGGATTGGTCAAAACGAGGCTCTCGCAATTTCCCTCAAGCTTCAGGAGAAGGAGTTCGAAAGACCTCTGACTCACGACCTTTTGAAGTCCGTTCTGGATAAGTTGGATCAGGATCTGGAAAGGGTCGTGATCGACGACCTGAGTAACAAAACTTACTACGCGACCCTTGTTTTGAAGGGTCCGGAAGACCGGGAGCTGAAGGTCGACTCTCGACCCTCCGACTCGATCGCCCTCGCTCTGCGAACGGACAGCCCCATCTTCGTCGACGAAGAAATATTTAGGGATGTAGCCATGGAATCTCCTTTTGACGAAGATATCGAAGACGAAGAGGCCGGTGAGGAGTTTGAAGACTTCCTCGATCAGCAGATGGAATTGAGGAAGTTCAAGGAGTTTACCGACGATAATTAATCCAACCAGAAATATATCACCCCAGAATGCCAGATAAAGAAAGACTGGACGTGCTTTTGCGTGACAGAGGCCTCTGCCGGAGCAGGGAAAAGGCCAAGCGTGAAATAATGGCGGGAAACGTCTACGTCTCGGGCCAGCTCAGTGATAAACCGGGGGAACAGGTGCCTCGGGAGTCGGAAATATCTATTGAAAGGGACGAAAAACGTTTCGTCAGCCGTGGTGGGGAGAAGCTGGAAGGGGCGCTTGAAGGTTTCGACGTGGACGTCAGGGGGAAGAAGGTCCTTGATATAGGAGCTTCCACAGGGGGTTTCACGGATTGTCTCCTCAAAAACGGTGCCGAGAAAGTCCACGCGCTGGATGTGGGGAAGGGTCAGCTGGATTGGCACCTACGCCAGGACGAGAGGGTCGTACCGATCGAAGGTAAAAACGCCAGGTACCTCGAAAAAGAGGAGATCGGAACCAGCGTCGACCTCGTCACGATAGATGTTTCTTTTATTTCTCTGGAACTGGTCCTTCCCAACGCGAAAAACGTTCTGGGGAAACACGGCGAGATAATTGCCCTGGTCAAGCCCCAGTTCGAAGCCGGTCCGGAAAAAGTGGAGGACGGCGGCGTGGTAACAGACCCGGGAGTTCATCTGGGGGTGCTGGAGAAAGTTCGGGACGTCGGGGAAGAAACCGGACTCTACCTCGTCAATTGTACTTATTCTTCCATCCAGGGTAAGTCGAGCGAAAATATCGAGTACTTCTTCCACCTTTCTACCTCAACAGAGCACGATCCGTTCCAGGATCTTCGCGGAGTTATCGAGGATGCCCACGAGAATTTCTCCTGAGGCTAAAGTCGGAATACGACCTACAGGGGAGGAGAAACCATGAAGACCGTCGCTCTCACCGGAGGAATTGCTTCCGGGAAAACCGTAGTCCTGGACGAGATCGACCGCAACTTTGACGGCGTGGTGACGATTCAGGCGGATGACCTCGCCAAGGAGATATACCAACCTTCGAACCCCAATTATGAAGACGTTATCGACCTGCTCGGACCGGATGTAGCGAATGAAAGTGGAACGGTGGATTCGGAAAAAGTAGCGGATATCGTCTTCGATGACAAGGAAAAGCTGCGGAAGCTGGAAGAAGTTGCTCATCCCTACGTGGTCAGGAAAATAGAGGAATTATCCGGTTATTACCGAAAAAAAGGTACGGAGCTTCTTCTGGTTGAGATCCCGCTCTTCTTTCAATCCTCCCGGATCGACAGAAACTCCTTTGACCTCGTCCTGCTTGTGACCGCGAGCAGGGGTAGGCGGGTTGATAGGTTAATGGATAGGGATGGATTAAATCGATCCGAAGCCGAACGCAGAATCGATCTTCAGGCGCTGCCGAAGGACGCCCGAGAAAAGGCAGATCACGTCATAGAAACCAATCGGGACGTCGAGGAGGCGAGACGAAAAGCGCGGGAATTCGCGTCTGAACTACTGGGTGCTTAAATTAGCGACCTCTTTTTACATATCTTTTCCACGAACTCCCTATCGTTGTAACTAATCCATTCGTCTCCGACTATCTGGTAGTCTTCGTGCCCCTTGCCCGCGATTAACAGGACACCCTTCGGAGGGAGTTCTACTACCGCTCTTTCAATGGCTTCCTTACGCTCCGGTATGACCTGATATTCCGACTCCGCCTTTATTCCGTGTTCTATCTCGTGGAGAATCTCCAAACGGTCTTCCTTTTTGGGGTTGTCGTCCGTCAGATAGATGAAGTCCCCGTATTCGCTGGCTATTTGGCCCATTGCCGGCCTCTTCCCCCTGTCGCTTTCCCCGCCACAGCCGAATACTACCGATACGCTTTTGTAAAGAGCTGCTAGCTCCCGGAGCACTGCTCGAAACGCTCCGGGATTATGGGCAAAATCTACGTAGATATCGGCCCCGTTTTCCAGCTCCAGTCTCTCCATTCGGCCGGGTAAGCTACTTGCTCCGCGGAGTCTCTCCGCTACTTTCGTTGGCTCCATACCACTTGCTAAACCCACGGAAAACGCGGCAAGTGCGTTGTAAACGTTGTACCTTCCAAAGAGCCCCAGCTCAACCTTGGCCTCGCCCCGGGGCGAAGTAACCTTAAAGGAGACCCCGGAACTGGTTTTCCGCAGTTTATCGCCTACTACATCGGCGTTATCCGTTAGCCCGTAACGAAGGGTCCTCGCTTCGGTGATTTTTTCTAATCTATCGCCGAAATCTTCGTCGCCGTTTATTATCGCGGTGTCTCCTCTTGTAAGGTATCGGAAGAGTTTCTCTTTTGCTCTTTTGTATTCCTCCATCGAACTGTGATAGTCCAGGTGATCCCTGGTCAAGTTGGTAAATACCCCGACGTCGAAGTTAACACTGTTAACCCGATTGAGCTCTAAGCTATGAGAACTTACTTCCAGGACGAAGTTTCTAGTACCCCTATCCCTGAGCCGCCTGGCGAATTTCTGGATCTCCGGGGATTCCGGGGTCGTAACCGGCTCCGTGATGCCGGGAGTAACCTCGTTAGTTAGCGTATTGAGAGCACCCGTTTCTTCTTCACCCAGCACTCGGGTTGACAGGTGGGCGGTGGTCGTCTTTCCATTTGTTCCCGTAATCCCCACGGTAAACAGCGAGGTCGTCGGTGCTTCGTAAAAAGAACTGCTGAGACTGGCCATTTCCTTTCTGCTATCTCTTACCTTTACGTAGGTGTGGTTTGCCACTTCGACGTCTACAGGATCCTTCTGACCTACTATCGCGACCGCACCCCTTTTAACGGCTTCTTTGATGTAATCGTGGCCGTCGGCGTTTTCCCCGACTACGGCTATAAATAGGTCCCCCTCCTCTACTGACCGCGAATCGTAGGAAATCCCCCGAATTAGGTTCCTCGTATCACCGCGAACGTATTCGTAATTGGCTTCTTCAAGGACCTCGGATAGCCGTTTTTTCAATTTTCCACCTCGTACAAATATACTGGATGGCCTTTTTCGTTCTTTTCTTCTCTTGCGGGCTCCCAGCCGGGTAGTTCATGATAGTACGAGACTATCCTGACTCCTGAGACCAGCTCATCCTCGAATTTCGGAGCCAGCTTTTCGTTCGCGTCCCCCGAAAGGAAGAGGAGGACGCCATCTGCCTCGCTCAGTTTCTTTTCGTACATGTCGCCGTGTAAGACCCTGGCTTCGGAACGGGCGCCGCCGAGAAGAACCCTTAACTTCGAGACAAAAACCCTAAGAGGGTCAATTTCGATTCCAACGGCTTCGAGTTCAAAATCCCTGACGGCTTTGGTCAGAAACCTCCCGTCGCCACAGCCCAAATCGTATACCACTTCGCCCGGTTCCAGGTCCAACATCTCCAGCATCTTCGTGACGGTATTATGATCGGTGGGTTGCCACCAGGCGTCCAGGGTAGCGTTCCAGCTCAACCAGGAAAGCAGGGCGACGACGAGGAAAAATATCAGAAATGACAGCGGAGGCAAACTCATTTGGTTCCGTGGGCGAAAACCTCAGCGATAAGACTCGACCCCAGGACTCCATTGCGCTCGGCCGGAGGCGGTCTTCGATTGGCGGAGGGGGTGGGATTCGAACCCACGGAGCCCGTAAAGGCTCTCCGGTTTTCAAGACCGGCGGTTTCGTCCACTCGCCCACCCCTCCTGAATCAAAAAAGTTTAAAGATTCCGGTTGCCGCTGGCAAGTCCTACTCCTCTTCTCCGGAATCCTCCGGCAGGGCTTCTTCCGGAATATCCTCCTGATCTACCTGTAACTTTTGAACGTAAATATCCACGTGATTAACCCTTAAGCCCGTCTTTTCCTCTATGTCCTCCTTTATCTTCTTCTGGGTCTTCTTGGCCACTTCGTGGACGGGGTAACCCTGCTTGACGGCTATTTTCAGAGTCACGGAAACTTCGTCCCCGTCGAAGTCTATGGTTACGCCCCTTCTCTGGCTGCCAAATATCCTTCCGATGTCTTCAGTTACAGAAGATTTCTTCTGCCCCAACCCTTCGATCTGGGAAGCACCTCCGGCCACGATCGCAGTCACGACTTTCTCCGAGATCGTAATTACGCCCTTATCGTTTACCAACCCGCCGTCTATTTCTTTACCCTCTCGTTTTTCATCTTCCGCCATGTTCTTCACCTCGTCATTATTATAGAGGGAATACCGATTTATTCACACATCTAAGCGACCGTAGAAAAAAGAGCTCCCAGGAGTTAGAATTCCCCGTTCCTGAGTTAAAGTTGACCGAGGAGGGAGAGAATGAAGGTCGGCGTGGGTAGTACCAATCCCGTGAAAGTTGAAGCTACTTCCGAAAGTTTCGAACTAATAGGAAGAAGGGTCAGCATTGAAAAGCTTGACGTGGATTCCGGTGTATCGGAACAGCCAACATCCGACCGGGAAGCGATTACGGGAGCGAAAAACAGGGCGGAACGGGTGATGGAGGAGGGCCGATTCGACTTCGGGGTCGGCCTGGAAGGGTCCGTTTCCGATACCGAGTTCGGCATGTTTCTTACAGGCTGGTCCTATTTAATAGATGGCGAGGGAAGAAGTTATATAGGCGGCGGGGGCAGGCTGCAATTGCCTGGACACGTAGCTGAAAGGATCAGGGGTGGCGAAGAACTGGGGCCGATCATGGATGAATTGACAGGTGGGGAGGAAGTGAAGCGGGGCCCCGGTGCAATAGGCATCTTTACGGATAGAATCATTACGAGGCAGAAAGCCTACAGAAACGCCCTTATATTTGCGCTGGCGAAGTTGCTAAATCCGGAGCTCTATCGGAACCAATTGCGTTAATTTTTCTGACATAATTTTTTTATGATAGGGTTAGTATAATGAGCAAAACTAGTTTGGTTTAGGTTTTTTCCAAGTTCATTTACTCGTTTATTCTCTTTCCCCGTAGAGTTCCGTCAGCTTGTGGAGGAATTCCTTCGTCCTATCGTGTTCGGGGTTGTTGAAGAACTGGGTCGGCGTGCCCTGTTCAACGATTTTGCCCTTTTCCATAAAGATTATCTCGTCCGAGACGGAGTTTGCAAATCCCATTTCGTGGGTAACCACCAGCATCGTCAATCCCGATTTTGCCAGATCTTTCATTACTTCGAGGACTTCTCCGATGAGCTCCGGATCCAGTGCCGAAGTGGGTTCGTCGAAGAGTATTATCTTCGGTTCCATCGCGAGTGCTCTGGCTATTCCCACCCTTTGTTTCTGCCCACCGGAAAGCTGAGCCGGATAGGACTCTGCTTGATCGGATAATCCAACCCTTTCCAGTTCTTCGTAACCGACACTTTTTGCCTTATCCTTATTTAAGCCTTTTACCTTCCTCAGACCGAGTGTAACGTTTCCGAGCGCGGTAAGGTGCTCGAAGAGGTTGAAATGCTGGAAGACCATACCGATGTTTTGCCGGAACCTGTTTATGTCCTTGGATCCACCGGTCACCTCCTCCCCTTCTAGCCAGACCCTTCCCTGGTCGGGTTTGGTTAATTGATTGATACAGCGCAAAAGAGTGCTTTTTCCCGTGCCCGAAGGTCCGATAATCACCTTCGTCTCGGCCTGATTCATTTCGAACGAGACGCCTTTCAGCACTTCTTCGTTCCCATATTTTTTGTAAATATTTTCTACCTTCAGCAGTTTTTCAGTGGACATCTTTTTCCTCCTGGGTCCGATTATAAAATACCCAATAAATATAAGGTAAATGAGTGAAAATACCAACAGCTACTTTATCTGTCAGCATGAAAATTTCTACCGAAAAAGGACTTCTATCAGGGACGGGGGGAACCAGTAAAAATCGGTCGAGAGATTTACAATTTTTTTACAAAATCTAAATAACATTAAATGTAGAAAAACCGTTCGTTCACCTCTAAACTAGTTATTTGTTGGTGGTCATTTATTGGCGTTGTACGGGCTTTTGTATTTTAGCCTGCAAAATGGTCCCATTGTCGTTAATATTAAGTCGCTGGTCAGGGGTTTGTCCCGCGAGTTTTATCGATTTTTTAGCTAATTCGTTCCAGACTCAGTTAGTTCGATTTAAGAGTTCAAGTTTAAACGAGGTTAAATGAAAAGCCGGGAGGATATTATGCAAAGAGCAGGTATTAAGGCTTTTATTCGGAGTTCTTTTGGAATCTTGGTTTTGTTGATTTCTATTCAGCTTCTATTCTTCTCTGGTCATGCCCTAGGGCAATCCGGTGAGGAATTTCTCAGTTTGGCGGAAGTGGAAAAGGGTATGGAAGGAACCGGAAAGACCGTAGTAGAGGGCAAGGATATATCGACTTTTTCGGTAGAGGTCGTCGACGTAATCGATGAACCCGGCCAACTCCAGGATTTCATCGTCGTCCGCGCGAGCGGTGAACCCGTGGAGCAGTCGGGAGGAGTAGCTCAGGGAATGAGCGGTAGCCCGGTTTACATCGACGGAAAATTAATAGGTGCTCTGAGCAGATCAGCTCAATGGAGCAAGGACTCGAGCAACCCGATTGGTTTGGTCACCCCCATAGGAACAATGCTGGAACTCCTTGAGGATCCGGGTCCGGAGGACGTAAGAACTGACGAATCCGATACGAGAACTAGTTCTGTCGAGGACTCCCTGGAAGAGATCTTCCCCGGCAAGGACGTGGAGTTTGCTGACTCCCCTGGGGCCGAGAACTCGTCAGGTGGAGGGGAGGACCAGTTGCTTTTCAAGAAATCCGTAACGCCCGTGATGGTTTCCGGCCTCTCAGAAGCCTCTTTAAAGGCACTTAAAGATGGGATAGGGGACTCGAACCTGGATAAAGTGTTCGACCCGCTGGCTACCCTCGGTAGCAGTTCTGTGGATAACCTGAAGGACGGCTTGTCAGGAAACGGTCTCGACTTTCACAAGCTTCAGGGTTCTGAGTCAGGCTCCGAGGAGACGATGGAACTTCAGCCCGGCGGGCCGATGGGGGTCTCGCTGGCGAAAGGTGATCTATCTATCGGAGCTTTAGGTACCGTTACTTATCGCGACGAGGATCAGGTTCTGGGGCTGGGGCACCGGTTCTTGTTGAGCGGGGCCACCGATTTCCTCCTGACGGAAGCTGCAGTGCTGGATACGGTGAAGAGCTATAAGGCTTCGTTTAAGCTGGGTGACGTCTCAAACGAAGTGGGTGCAGTTACCCAGGATCGAACCCAGGGAGTGATGGGGGTAGTCGGTGAAGAAACGAACCTGTTCGAGACGGATCTACGGGTATCCCCAAGAGGTGTTGAGGGGAGAAAAAACTTCAACGCCGAGCTCGTTAAGTCCAGTGACTTGATCGGTTCCCTGTCCTACGCGACCATTCGGGAAGCGATCGACCGTTCCTTGAATAGGCAGGGCCCGGGAACGATCAAGGTCGATTACGAAGTGACCGGGGAGGACCTGCCGGAGCCGCTGGAGAGGACTGACATCTTCTTTTCCTCTACGGAAGCTTCCTTTCTGCCCTCGCTTCAGGTGGCTCTATTCATCGATGCCCTGGCCCACAACCCGTTCGCCGACCCCGATCTTTCCAACCTTGAGGCGGACGTTTCATTTGAAAGGGATATCAGGTCGGGCCAGATTACTTACTTTGCAACAGATAAAAGGAACTACGCCCAGGGAGACCTCCTCGCCTATCAGGTAAAAATTCAGAACTATCGGGGCGAGCTAGTGGAAAAGACTGGAGGATTCCAGCTTCCTCAGGATCTCCCCCCCGGTAATTACGTGGTCGCGGTTTACGGCGGACCCAGGCCTGCCAACGTAGCCCCGCCCGAAAACCTCGAAAACTTCGAGGATTGGATAAGTTACTTGAACAGCTTAAAAAGCTACGAGAGCCTCTCCGTCGAGGTACTGAAGCCGTTCGAGGAAAGCGTGGTCCCGATGGCTGGTGCCGGTTACAGGTACGAATCGGCCGCCCGCGTCAGCGAAAAAATGGACGAAAGGGTAATTTACGGCAGCCAGGCCCTCTCAATAAACGTATCAAAGTCCGAGGAGAGCTCTTCCGAAGAAGAAGTCGAAATCGAGGAAACCGATTCGGGAGAAGAGGACGGAGAAAAATCGGAGTAGGCTTAAGCCATGCTGGGTCCGGAGGAGATCGCAGAGGCAACCGGCGGTTCTCTGTATAACCAAAGGGAAGTAGAAGTTAGGGGTTTTTCAATAGATACGAGAACGATCGGGCGGGGGGAAGTCTTTGTCCCCCTGCCCGGTTCAAATACCGACGGCCACAAATTTATCGGAGAGGCGTACGAGAAAGGTGCGGTAGCTTCCCTCGCCTCTTCCGAGGAATACCTCCGGGAAAGTTGCCCCAACATGGTAGTTGTCGAGGATACCGAAGAGGCACTTTTACGGATGGCCCGGCATCACCGGGAATCCTTCGATGTACCGGTTGTGGGGGTAACCGGAAGCTACGGCAAGACCACGACCAAGGAACTCCTTTCTTCGATACTCTCTACCGCCGGCAGAGTGCACAAATCCCCCGGAAACTACAACACGGAATACGGACTTCCCCTTGCGCTGCTGGAGATGGAGAAACCGGTGGATTTTGCCGTATTGGAGCTTGGCCTTCAGCACCCCGGGGACGTCGAAGTTCTCAGTAAAGCGGCGAAACCGACTACGGGCGTAATTACCGGCGTCGGCAGTGCTCATTTGGGCAATTTTTCGGGGGTTAGGGAAATAGCCCGGGAAAAGTTAAAACTGACCGCCGGGATGGAAGCGAATGGCACGTTGGTGATTAACGCTGACTCCCCGCCACTTTTAAGGGAAGCCACTGGAAGTTCTGGATACAGGACCGTGAAATTCGCCAGGGAAAACCGGGATGAGGCGGATTACTGGATTTCCGGCCTTCGAATAGCCGGGACCGAAGGAACCAAGATTACCATAAATAAGAAGGAAAGCGGTGGGGGTTCCTGCTCTGAGGATTTCCCCCTGACGCTGGAGACCGGTCTTAACTCTTCGGGTAATGCCGGAAACGTCCTTGCTGCCGTTTCCACCGTCCTGGAGATGGATCTGGAGGGTGTCGATTTGATAGAAGGCGTAAAATTGGAACCACTCCCTCAGCGCCTTAGCCCGAAGAAATTCCCCGGGGGTACGGTAATTGACGATACTTACAACGCCAACCCCGATGCCACCCGGAACGCCCTGAGTTACCTGTCGGAACTAAAACCGAATGGAAAGAAGATCCTGGTCTTTGGGGACATGATGGAACTGGGAGAGGAGTCCAGAAGTCTCCACAGGGGGCTTGCTGGCCCCGTCGAAGACGCCGGCCTGGACGAGGTGCTAGTGACCGGCGAACAAGCCAACGCCCTGGCCGAGGAACTGAGAAAAAGAAATTTCGTGGCGGCGGTAAAATTTTTCGAATCGAAGTCCGCCCTGATATCGGAGCTTGAAAAGTCTTTAATCGGTCAGGAGAACGTCGTGCTGGTTAAAGGTTCTCGCGGTATGGGTATGGAGAAAATCGTGTCCTATTTGGTGAAAGACTCAAGCTAAACCGACGGGGTTTTCAGGAGGTAAAGGATGGCCGTTGAAACGAGGGATATAAACGTCCGGGTTGGCCCGGACAGCAAGATGGAGGATATTACCGCGGATATCGCGGAGGTAGTCACGAGATCGGAATTGGACGAGGGAAGCGTAAACCTGTTCGTTCCCGGTGCGACCGGTTCTATAAGCACGGTCGAGTACGAGCCGGGATTGAAAGAAGACATTCCGGAGGCTCTGGAAAGGCTGGCTCCGGAGGACATCCCGTACAAGCATCATCAGACCTGGAACGACGACAACGGCAGGAGTCACGTAAGGGCCACAATTATGGGACCCGGAACGGTGGTGCCGTTTGTAAATGGAAAACTTCAGCTCGGAAGATGGCAAAACATCGTCATCATCAACCACGATACCAGGGCAAGAGAAAGGAGGATCGTAGTTCAGTTGATCGGAGAATGAAGACGTAGGACTATTCCAAAGTGGTGACCAGGTCGTCAAGTTCCCGTCGCTGTGAATCCCCACCTGCAGATTTTGCCGGGTGGCCCACCGGAATAATGGTGAGGGGTTTCTTTTGGGTATCGAGGAGTTCTTTTACAGCTTCCTCGTCAAATGCTCCAACCCAGCAACTACCGAGTCCGAGTTCTACGGCCGCTAGCTGCAGGTACGTGGCTGCGATCGTCCCGTCCTGAATGGAGTATAACTGTCCCCTTTCCCCGTATTTATTTTGGGAACGTTCTGCATCCTGAATAAAAGCAAAGAGGGCCGGTGCCCGTTCGATGAACTTTTGTCCATGTGCGGCCTCAGCCAGATCCTCCTTTAAACCTTTTTCTTTGATGACCACGATCTCGTAAGACTGGAGGTTACCGGCGGAGGGTGCCGAGTTTGCTGCTCGTAAGAGTTTTTCTATCTCTTCCTCGGTTAAGGATCTACCGGTAAAAGACCGGACCGAGCTGCGCTTCTTGATCAAATCAAAAAAATTCATCTCACATCACCGCAGGACGAATGGATTGGATAATAATCTGGCTGGATAACTTCAATTAATTATATCCGAGTTAACCCTATCTGCAAGGTAGAATCTGGTTGATGAGTGGATAATAATTTGTTTGACCCGAGAAAAGGTCTATAATGTAGTAACGGGATTATCGGGTTTTTGAAGAATAATTTTCGAGTCAAGAACCCCTCCCCAAGGGACGGGGCTTGTAGAAAAACAGCTTTAACG
>JBKGZT010000097.1:0-2550 GCA_046543235.1 Candidatus Acetothermia bacterium
CCTTGGGGCGGGGTTCTTGACTGGCTATAAGCTAAATGTCCAAATTCGTTATCTGGTTGCTGTTTTCCTTGATGAAGTTCTTTCTTGCCTGGACGTCGCTTCCCATTAGGGTACTGAAGAGGTCGTCCGCTTCGAGGGCGTCTTTGACCGAGACGCGTTTCATTATCCTGTTTTCGGGGTTCATCGTGGTCTCCCAGAGCTGGCCCGGGTTCATTTCGCCCAGACCTTTGAACCGCTGGACCGAGGAAGGCTTTGTCTTTCTTCCCTCCAGGTATTCGTTTAAGTCCTGTTCCGTGTAAAAATACTGTTTACTATTTCCCGACTGGACCTTGTACAGTGGCGGTTGGGCGATGAAGACGTGGCCTTCGGTAATTAACGGTTCGAAGTTCCTGTAGAAGAAAGTCAACAGTAGAGCTCTGATGTGGGCGCCGTCCACGTCGGCGTCCGTCATGATAATTATCTTCTCGTAACGTAGCTTTTCGCGGGAGAAGTGCTCCTGAACGCCCGTTCCCATAGCAGTTATTATTGATTTTAACTCCTTGTTTTCCAGCTGTTTGCTCATTCTTGATTTTTCAACGTTCAATATTTTTCCCCTGAGCGGGAGGATGGCCTGAAAGCCCCTGTCTCGGGCGCTTTTTGCCGATCCCCCAGCTGAGTCACCCTCGACGATAAATAACTCGCTTCCCCCCGGGTCGCGCTGAGTGCAGTCGGCCAGTTTGCCCGGCAGAGAGGTAGAGATCATCGCGTTCTTCCTGGCGAGCTTGCGGGCTTTCTTGGCGGCATTCCGGGCCTGTGCCGCTTCTATGGATTTTTCGATAATCTTCCGCGCTATTTGTTTGTTGTCTTTGTAGAAGTCGAGGAGGGCCTCCGAGGTTACGTTACGGACTATCTCCCTGATCTCGGGATTACCTAGTTTCGTCTTGGTTTGCCCTTCGAACTCTGGCTCGGGGATCCGGACGTTAATTATCCCGGTTAACCCCTCCCTGATATCCCGGCCCGACAGATTGTCGTCTTTTTTCTTCAAAACCTTCTTGTCCCTGGCGTATTTGTTAGTGGTCTTGGTCAGGGCCGTCTTGAAACCGGTGACGTGTTTTCCGCCTTCCTGAGTATTTATGTTGTTTGCGAAGGAATACGTGGATTCCGAGAACTTCTTGCTGAAGATCATGGCGACTTCGACGAAGTTACCATCTTCTTCCCGCTTAAAATAGATGGGCTCGTCGTGGAGTCGTTCCTCGTTTTCTGTAATAGAGGCCACGTATTCCTTGATCCCGCCGTTGTATTTGAAGGACTTGGTCACGTCGGCGTCCTTGTTCTCCAGCTTGATCTTCAGGCCCTTGTTCAGGTAGGCGAGCTCGCGCAGTCGGTGGGTGAGTTTTGGCAGGTCGTACTCGAAGTCGCCGAATATCTCCTCGTCGGGTAAGAAGGTTATCTTTGTTCCCCGCTGGCCTTCCCTTGTTTCGATCTCCTTGAGCTCCGTCAGCGAGTCACCTCGGGAGAAATCCTGCCTGTAGCGGGAACCGTCCCGCTGGACCTCCACCCTCATCCATTCCGAAAGCGCGTTTACGACGGAGACCCCAACGCCGTGAAGACCTCCACTGACCTTGTAGCTTTTATGATCGAACTTGCCGCCGGCGTGCAGGGTGGTCATGACGACTTCCACTCCGCTCATCCCCTTCTCGGCGTGCGTGTCTACGGGAATGCCCCTGCCGTTGTCCACCACGGTTACCTTGTCGTCTTCATGTACTGTTACCTCTATTTCGTCACATTCGCCGACCAGAGCTTCGTCGATGCTGTTATCCAGCACCTCGTCGATTAAGTGCATTACGCCTTCCCGGCCGGTACTTCCTATATACATTCCCGGTCTTTTACGAACGGCTTCTAAATCTTCCAGAACCTTAATTTGATCCGCTTCGTAGGGCATATAACCACCTCAAATCATAAAAGCCACTAGACAGGCAATTATAATAAATCAAGCGCCTCATTACCAGGACTGAATTCCCTTCTGAAGCGGGTTTTCCGTGATTTCTTGACACGCCGTATACTCTTCTGGGTTCTCAAGTAATTATTTCGCCTGGTCCGAATCGGGGGATGGATTGCCGGAACCTACAAGCGGTAGACCCCGGGTAATCCGGTCGTTCTGTGCATTAGAAACGTTGAGAAGGGTACCTCCAGGGGGTAAACTAACGAAAATAGATTAAAATCATCCGTTTTATATTTCGAACTGGTCACATACATCGACGGACTGGTTTGCTTGGGGATAGTTAGTTGGCGCCCCCGTCAGGATAACAGGAGATGAACAGACTTGGATCACGATGAAAAAGTTCGTTTTCTCGTCAATTACTTTAAAGAATCTGAAGTAGAACGGGAGGAAAGGAAACTGGGTCTGGAGCTTGAGCACATGGTGGTGGAAAAGGGTTCTCTGGAAGCGACGTCTTACTACGAGGAAGGCGGAATCGAAGACCTGCTCTTTGCCCTATCGGAACGAGACTGGGACCCGGTTAGAGAAGGTGAGCACCTCCTGGGGCTGGAATCCGATAAAGCGAGCCTGAC
>JBKGZT010000040.1:0-12023 GCA_046543235.1 Candidatus Acetothermia bacterium
TGGAATCGAAGTTTGAGGAATTCGTTAAAGAGGGTGGGTACCTGGTTGGAACTTTCAGGGCGGGAATTAAAGATTTCGATAACCACGTCACGGACGAAACCTTCCCGGGACGTCTGTCGGAGATGTTCGGGATAGAAATACACGAATTCAGCCCCGTCAATGAAAAACCTGAAGTGAGCCTAGCCAGTTTGCGGGAGGACGGGGAGTCTTACTCTGCAGTCGATTGGGTTGACTGCATTGAGACTAAAGAGGCGGAATCTCTGGCCGATTACGAGAAGGGCTGGCCTGCTGATAAAGGTTTCGCGGGAGTGTCCAGAAACGAGTACGGTGAAGGAGTTGCTTATTACGTCGGACTTGCAGGTGAAGAGGATCTCTATAGTGACTTAATTTCGTACCTACTGGAAAATACGGACGTAGAGTCTATCTTATCTAGCCCTGAAAACGTAGAAGTGAGGGAAAGGGTAGATCCCGAAACGGGAGCGAAGCTGGTTTTCATGGTAAATCATTCACCCGAACAAAAATCCGTCAGTGTAGACGGAAACTACTGGGATCTGATCAGCTCAAAAACCGTTACCGAGGACACGGAACTTGAAGGCTTTGGCGTAATGATCCTGAAGGAAAAATAGTACGGATCCGCCGGAGGCCTAATACAGCTGATCAGTTTCGGGTCCGAAACAAGGTGAGCGTTTTGTAATGTCTAAGCCAAAAATCACTGTAATTGGTGCAGGTAGTTTCTTCACGAATGCCTGGGTCCGGGATGTTACCCTGTCCAAGGATCTGGATAAAGGGACTTTTGCCTTTATTGACATCGACAGGGAAAGACTGAGCCTCTCGACAAAGATGGCCGAGAAGCTAATTTCGGATGTTGGTTCCAATTGGGAGGTTATTGCCTCGACGGACAGGCGGGAACTTCTTCCCGGCAGCGATTACCTGATCAATACTATCGAAGTCGCCGGGCTGGAGAACGTCAGGAAGGACTACGAGATTCCGAAGAAGTACGGCGTGGATCAATGCATAGGCGATACCACGGGTCCGGGTGGGATAATGAAGGCCTTTCGGACGATCCCGACGTGGCTGGATATCCTGGAAGATGCGGAGGAGCTCTGCCCTGATGCTCTTGTCTTGAACTATACAAACCCGATGCACATGATGACGATGGCAGCAAACGAGGTTTCGGATATGGAAGTAGTCGGGCTCTGCCATTCGGTTCAGGGCACCTCCAGACAGCTGGCGGGTTACCTGGAAGTTCCCTATGAAGAACTGGAATGGGAGTGCGCGGGGATAAACCACATGAGCTGGTTTACGAAACTCGAACACGAAGGTCGGGACCTCTATCCGGAACTTCTGAGAAGAGCCGAACAGCCTGAAATATACGAACAGGACCCGATAAGATTCGAGATGACTAAGGAATTTGGCTATTTCGTCACCGAATCCAGCGGCCATTTCTCCGAGTACCTGCCTTACTTCAGAAAGGATCCGGACCTGATCGATAAGTACTGTGGCGAAGGTTATCGGGGAGAAAGCGGTTTTTATTCCAGGAATTGGCCGGATTGGCGCCGTGATCTTGATGAATTTCGGGAAAAGTGGATAGCTGGAGAGGAGATACCGGACGGGATCACGGAAGGTACACCCGGTCTCGAGGATTTTGACCCGGCAGAAAGGAGCTACGAATACGGTTCTCATATTATAGAGGCCCAAGAAACCGGCAAGGAGGCGGTGATATACGGCAATTTCCCGAATGAAGGACTAATAGACAACCTGCCGGGCGACGGGATAGTTGAAGTCAAGACGCTCGTAGATCGAAGCGGTTTCCATCCTTGCAAGTTTGGCAGGTTACCGGAGGAGCTCGCGGGGTTGAACCGTTCAAATATGACTGTGCATAAGTTAACCGTTGAGTCAATCCTAAATAAAGACCGTGAAGCAGGGATTCGTGCGTTCATGCTGGATCCTCTTACGGCCGCGGTTTCCACTCCTTCGAGTGTCAGGAATATGGTGGAAGAACTCTTTGAGGCGGAAAGCGAGTACATACCGGATTATCTTACGGAATAAACGGCTCTTTGCCTTCGGATGTTTTACTGAAGTGGAGTGAATCAATTTGATCGAATCCAGATGCTGGGGCGAAAACGATGGAGTGCCGGTAACGCTCTATAAGTTAACCAACGACCAGGGAGCTACCCTGGAAGTTACCAACTATGGCGGACGGGTGACCTCCCTGAAGGTTCCTGGGCCGGAGGGAGAACCGGTCGACGTAGTACTCGGATTTGACGATCTTGAGAGCTACCTGGAGGACGAGCACTACGTCGGGGCGATCGTCGGCCGATACGCCAACAGGATAGCAGGAGGCAAATTTAGCCTTGACGGTTCTACTTACCAGCTTACCCGCAACGAGGGTGACCATCACCTGCACGGCGGTCGGCTCGGTTTCCACGACCGGATCTGGCGGGCTAAGCCCGTAAGGACGGATCGCGGTCCGGGATTAGTATTGCGTTACTTAAGCGAGGACGGCGAAGAGGGTTACCCGGGGAATTTGAGCGTCAGAGCGACTTACTTGTTGACTGATGAGAACGAGTTCCAGTTTACTTTTGAAGCAGCTACGGATCGTCCGACGATAGTTAATATCTCTCAACATAATTACTACAATTTGTCGGGAATGAATAAGAAGATAAATGACCACAGGTTGACCGTAAATGCGGAGAGTTTTACGCCGGTAAATCCGGAAGGAATTCCCTTCGGGGAAACCAAAGCGGTCGAAGGGACGCCCTTTGACTTTCGAGAACCACGGCGAATTGGAAGCGGATTGGATAACGAAGATCTTCAGCTGGAGTACGGAGAGGGCTACGATCATAACTTCGTCCTGGAGGAGGGCGCGGATTCCGCGGCGGAGCTTATTTCGCCCGATTCGGGGATAACCTTGAATCTGGTCACGGATCAACCGGGGTTGCAGGTTTACTCCGGGAATTACCTTGAAGAAGGGCTAAATGGAAAGGGCGGGGCTACTTATGGTCCACGAGGCGGACTCTGCCTCGAGCCAGGGAACTTCCCTAACGCTCCTAACCAGGAGAACTTTCCCGATCCGGTTATCAGGCCAGGTGAGCAGTACGAAACGAACAGCGTGATTCGATTTGGTACGGAGTGATTTGAGATTTGCCCGGAGTTCAAGGAGAAGATCGATCGGCTTCAAAGCCGAGTCAAATTTTTTCGAGTGAGAGTCCGAAAATGCTCTTAGAGGTAAGAAATGAACGAGAACTTTGACGAGAAGAGGATAGGTGGTCTGGAGAAAAAGATGTCCAAAAAAGAGGACGGAAGGATAATTATATACTACGAGAGAAACCTCGATAGGGAGGAAGACTAGTGCCGGAACTGCGCTGGAACCCGATTCTGAGACGGTGGAACATAATATCGGACAAGAGACAGGACCGGCCCGTTTTGCCGGAGGATAGCTGTCCGCTCTGTCCCGGCGTGCTGGAAGTTCCTCAGGATGATTACTACATCGTTACCTTTGAAAACAGGTTTCCGGCCCTCGAACGAAATCCGAAGGAACCGAACGTAGAAGGAGATTCTCTTTACAGGGTACGCAAAAACATAGGAGTCTGTGAAGTCATTCTATATTCTCCCGAACACGACGTTCCTCCGGCCGAGCTGAGCCTGGATAGGTTGGATGACCTGATAACAGTCTGGCGGGACAGGTTTGCTGAGCTTTCGGAGGAGAAATTCATAGATTACGTCTATATCTTCGAGAACCGGGGGCGGGAAATTGGAGTTACCCTGGATCACCCTCATGGTCAGCTCTATGCCTTTCCGTTCGTGCCGCCGCTCCCCCGACGATCACTGGAAAGCGCCAGGGACCATTACGAGGCGAAGGGAGAGTGCCTGTTCTGTCGAGTGATGGAAAAGGAGAAGGATTTCGAGGATAGAATTATCTGGGAAAACGAGGACTTCCTGGCCTTCGTCCCCTTTTACGCCAGGTTTCCCTACGAGGTACATCTGTATCCCAGGCGTCACTTTCCGACGATGCTCGGCCTGAAGAAGGGGGAGGAAAGATCCCTGGCAAAGGGGCTAAAGACCGTACTGAACAGTTACAGGAACCTGTTTCCGATCGAGGATTTTCCCTACATAACAAGCTTTCATCAGGCTCCCGTGGACGGAAATGAATACCCTTTCTTCCATTTTCACCTCGAGTTTTACTCGCTGCAGCGGGCAAAAGACAAGATAAAATACCGAGCTGGAGTTGAAACCGGAACGTCGACCTTCATCTCCTCGATTTCTCCTGAGAAGATGGCCGCCGACCTGAGAGAAGCAGACTCCGGGACCGGCGAGTGAGGGGCCGATGGATTTAAAAGACCTGAAGAGGGATTTTCGGAAAAGATACGGCTCCGGCAAAAGTCCTAAAGCCTACAGGGCCCCCGGCAGGGTCAACCTGATCGGGGAACATACCGACTACAACGGGGGGCTCGTCCTGCCAATTGCCGTCAATCTATCGACGTGGGTACTGGCGAGAAAGAACTCCCGGGATTCGATCCGGCTTTACTCGGCCAACCTGGATGAAGCCGGGGAGATCGAGCTCGGCGGGAAAATACGAAAGACGGAAGGCTGGACGGATTACGTCCGTGGGATAATTTCCGGGCTAGATGAAGGGGATCGGGAGTTGCTTTCCGGGCTAGATTTCTATTTGGCCTCCGAGGTTCCGGTAGGAAGGGGCCTGTCGAGCTCGGCCGCGCTCGAGCTATCCGTGGCTACTGCCTTGAGCGAGGAGTTCGGCCTCGGCCTGGAAGGGCTGGAACTGATCCGTCTCTGTCAGATGGCGGAAAACGACTTCGTCGGGGCCAACACCGGGATCATGGATCAGTACGTCTCCTATTACGGGAAGGAAGAGACGGCCCTGCTGATAGATACCTCCCGGCCTTCCCATGAATACGTAAATCTAGACCTCTCTGGATACGAAATCCTGGTCCTCGATACGACCGTCTCGCATACTCACGGGGGAAGCGAATACAACCAGCGCCGGGCCGAGTGCGAGGAGGCCCTGGAGTTGCTCAAAGAGGCCGACCGTTACAGGGACCTTGAATCCCTCAGCCGGCTCGATCCGGAGGACCTGGGGTTCGTCCGATCGGCCCTTCCGGAAAAGCTGGCGAACAGGGTCAGCCACGTGGTGGAGGAAAACCTGAGGGTGAAGCGGTCCGCCGATTACCTTACAGAAGGGGAAATCGAGAAAGCAGGGGAACTGTTTTTTCAGTCCCACCACAGCCTGAAGGAGCAATACGAGGTTAGCTGTGAGGAACTGGATTTCCTGGTGGAGTTCGCCCGCCGTGAGGGAGTTCCCGGCGCCCGGATGACGGGAGGGGGTTTTGGTGGAGCCTCGGTCCAGGTGGTTCCGGAAGAAAGCTCGGAAGAGTACCTGAGGGACTCCAAAAAGGAGTACCGGAAGGAGTTCGGAATCGAGCCCGAGGGGTTCTTCGTATTCCCGAGCGACGGCGTAAAAGCCGATATTGCCGGGAATGGTTAGGAGGCGCGGTGTTTGCTGTAGGTTTTTCAGGGTTTTTAAGTAGCCGGGAAGACTCCTTGCGCGGGTTCCTCAAAACTCCCTCGCTGGCGTTCTGTCAGGCATGTGCGGACCCTCGCAAGGAGTCTTCCCGGCTGCCCGTAACGGATCGTAAAAGGTGAAAAAGTTGAGCTTTTTCATTATTGGCTTCTTTCCCTGAGCCTTACCCCAATATTTCGCCTCGAAAGACCCGCGCGGCTTGTAAGGAGGCCGCGCGTTGATTACCCTCTAATAAGTGAAAACTTGAGTATTTATATCAACATTTGTTTAAGATAGAGAGAGGAGGAATTTGAAAAATGATTACTGAAGAAGAAGTAGAAGACGCCCTTGACGAAGTCAGGCCCTCGATTCAGGCCGACGGTGGAGACGTGATCCTGGACGAAATTACCGAAGATAACGTGGTTAAAGTGCAGCTGGTAGGTGCCTGCGTCGGTTGTCCGATGTCTACGATGACGCTGAAGCAGGGAGTCGAGAAGGTCCTTGAGGCAAATATTCCCGAGATAAAAGAAGTAAAGGCAGTTTGACTCCATCGCATAAGTTGACCATCTCCAATTAGTATCGTACGCTTAAAAAAAACTGAGGTGGGAAGAGATGGCTGCAAGTCTTAACCAGGTTATTTTAATTGGAAACCTGACGGAAGACCCGGAGCTTCAGTATACCCAGTCCGGCGTGGCGAGAACGACCTTTACGATTGCTGTAAATCGGCAGTACCGCGACAGCAACGATGAACTGCAGGAAGACACCACCTTCGTCCCGATTACCACATGGCGCAATCAGGCCGAAAACTGTGCCACCTACCTGAGCAAAGGGAGGCCGGTTGCAGTAACCGGGAGGTTGAGGATTTCGAACTACGAGGACGACGAAGGCAATAACCGTAAGTGGACCAGCGTGGTCGCAAACAACGTTCAGTTCCTCGGATTCGGTCAGGACAGGGACTCTCAGGGGGGCGGCCAGAAGTCACCTCCGGAAAAACCGGAATCGGAGGGTTCCGGTAAGACGTCCGACGACGACGAGGAAATTCCCTTTTAACCTTATTTCGTCTTTTAAAGATCCATTCTAGGTAGCAGGGTAGACTGTTTCTCGGGTTCCTCAAACTCCTTTGATGGCTCTTGGTCAGGCATATATAGACCCAAGAAGGAGTCTACCCGGCTGCTATTTAAAAATTAGTTTCTAAATTACGTTTTGGCGAAGGGTTGAGTTTAATTTCCTCTCCGTGGCTTAAGGTAGAGGGCCAGAAAACGAAGTTAGCGCAACTCGTCCATCAACTTCGAACCGATCTCGCCGGGTAGCGTCTTCAAGATTGTAGTCACGACGGTGGGATCCTTTATCATTTTTTTTGCCAGCGGATAGAGGTGGTCAATCTCCCCGTTGCGTGATATCCAGCTGGCGATTTCTTCTCGCTTCAACAAACTCAGAAGCCTCGTTAATCTTTTGTCCGAGACCCGATCCAGGATTCGGTGCAGCAACATTTCTCTCTTCAGTTCTTCTCCGACCTCATTCATCCACCTGTCGTAGTAGACCCTTCCGGGCTTTTCTAGGCCGTTCACGGCTTCGATCGCGACTTCCCCGGCGATCCTGGCGGTTATCGATAGCGGGTATATCCCACCTCCGGATGTCGGTTTGACCTGCCCTGCCGCGTCGCCAACCGTGAGGACGCCGTTTTTGCAGGGAGACTCGGGTACCCCGATCGGAATTACTCCGGTTCTGAATGCGTCCGTAGGTTCTATTCCGATCTTTTCCGCCAGATTGGCAAAAAGATGCTTTATCCTTTCCCCCCGGCTCGTAGCCAAACCTATGCGCGCCCTGTTCCTCGATACCGGGATAATCCAGCCGAAAAATCCTGGAGCGAGGTCTTTGCCGAAGAAGACTTCCACGAAGTCGGACCTGCGGGAAGTAAACTCCGTTTCCTCCTGAATTGCGTAGAGCAACTTGGAGGGCCTCTCCAGTGCGAATAGCCTCCTGACGTCGCTTCGGGGTCCGTCGGCACCTATTATCACCCGGGGCTCGAGTCTCTCTTCTTCGGAACCATCCACCGATCGAATCGTGACGCTCCTGTCGTCTCGACGGTATATACCCGTTCCTGTCTTTACTTTTACCCCTTTTTTCTTTGCCCTGGTTGCCAGGTCCGCGTTTAATTCGTCCCTGTCGATCACGTAGGCTTTCGTTTCGGGAGCGGAAAGATCGAAGCTTTCACCTTCCGGTGGATGAACGAAGACTCCCCGTATCTCGTTTTCTATGACTTGGTCCGATGCTCCCAATCTCTCCCAGGTCTCCAGGCTGACGAGACCGCCGCAGGCACTGGATTCCGCCAGGTCGGTTTTCTTGTCGATCAAGAGCGTGTCGGCGCCCCCTTCGGCAGACACCCTTCCGGTAATGGAACCTGCAGGACCGCCACCGACGACGAGAACCTGTGGTTTACGATTTACCATGTTACCACCTTAAAAACAAGTTTACTTTACTTTCCGAAACGCCCGTTTTACGGAGAAATTCCAGGCCGAGCTCCACTTCTCCGTGGTAGCCCAGAAAAACCCCCCTCCAGCCACCCCTCAGCCCGGTGGAGGTGTAACCGATGCTTAACCTCTCACCTTTCAGCTGGAGCGACAGGCGCTCGAAACGGAGTTCGTCGAATAAGAAAGACAGGTTACTATTTTCGTAGTCTACCCTCGTGGCCATTGCAAGGCTAGGAGTTTCCTCGAGAAAATCCAAGGAAAGTCCCTGGGTCCAACTCAGGCGGTTCTCACCCACGGTAAATTGTCTTCCTCCCGAAAGGTTCAAGTAGCTATCTCTCGGGTATTTACGGCCTATTCTGCCCACCCTGTAGAGGTGGCTGAAGTCCGAATCTTTCGTGGAGGGAAACCAGAAGTCCGACTCGGGCCCGGGATTGGATAGGCCCAGTTCGTAGTTTAAACCTAGCTTTCCGACCGAGAAGGAACCGTCCCCGCTTAGCCTATAACCGGAACCGCTTAGCCAGACCCCCGTGTCCGCGGAAAGAGCCCAACCACCGATTTGGTAGTCGAGGTAAGAAGCCTCAAGCCCGGCCGCGATCCTAGTTGACTGGAGGTCCTGACCGGATTCAAAAAGTCCGGATACAAACGGACGGAACTCCCAGTTTTCCGGCGCAGGTAGGGTTTCCTCGCTCAGGGACAGACCGAGGCCGTATTCTCCCTGAAGCGTCCTGGTCAGCCCTAGGGTTTGATCGCTAAAGTTTACTTCCCCGAGAAATGTGGCACCGGAAGGTCCGAAAGAAAGCCTCGCTTCTCCCGTAACCGTAGGGGAAAACCCGAACAAGACTAAAAGGAAGGTTAGCAGTCCGGAGAGGGTTTTAACTCTTAACGATTTCATCGCCCCTGCCCTTGGAGTTCCAATTCCGTGTCAACTCCTTTCCGCCTCTTCAGCCCTTTCCTTACGCTTTTCGAACAATAGGTTCATTATCCCGTAGTGCGCCAGGAGGGCAAGGCCTAAACCCACCAGGACGAACTGGATGGATTTAATCGCGAAGGAATAAGCCACGGCTTCACTTCCGCTTACTCCGAATAACGCGTATATACCGATGTAACCTCCTTCGGAAACCCCTATTCCACCCGGCGTAATCCAGAAAAACGAAGACATCACCGATATCATCGCAAAAAGCATCGTCAGCTCCGCGATCGTAAACACCCGTCCCTGGGTGAAGTAAAAGTAAATCAGTGGTCTGATGAACATAAAGAAGGTTGCCACCAGGTCGAGGACCAGTGCAACTACGGTGTGTCTGATGTGCTTGCCGAATGCCATGCTTATCTCTTTTTCCAGATGTCTGATCCCGTCTTCGGCCTTCTGGAGGACTTCGGTCCAGGGTAATTTACGTTTTAGAAAAGCCGTAAACCTCGAGAAGATGAAGACCTTTTTGGAAAAATTCAGGATAAGGGCCGTCAGTAGAACGAGGAAGAGGAGCGAAATCAGGATCAGGTAAAGCATCATGTCCGTCGGTATCTGGCTGTAGATCGTCAGCATTGCGCCGATCAGTATTGCGGAAACGAGTGCCGCCATCATGGTTATCCGCTCGGCGACGATCGTCGCGAAGATCCTGCTGTAGGAGGAATCGCTTTCCCGTTCTAATACCAGGGCCCTTACCGGCTCGCCTCCGAAGTGCATGGACGGGGTCAGGTAGCTGACGGCAAAACTCCCTATGCGTGCCCAGAAGCTCAGCAGATAAGGGGCCTTTACGCCGTAGCCTTTCATGATAACTATCCAGGCGACCGTCCAGAAGAAAAAGGTTAGAAGTATCGCCGAAATCATCGTTATGAAGCCGTCCCAGCCCAGAGCAGAAAACTGGTTGAGTACCTTCTTGGGGCCAATAAAGCTGAGTATTGCCCCTAGTATCGCTATGCCGAGGATTATGGATATTATCGTCGTAGTTTTGCGACTTGTGCTCAAACGTACCTCCCAGACCTACGGTTCTAACTCAGTTGTACAAGGCTAACGGATACTTTATACTTTAGCAATATTCCCTAATACAGGGGTGGATTATGCCTGAAAACTACGATTTTGACAGGGGAGACCGCCGTGGCAGAACCGACTGGGATAGATTCAAAAGGAGTTTTAAGAAATTTGGCGACAAAGCAGGTTGGGTTATAGTTGGTCTGGTAGCAATAATCTACCTGCTGCAGGGAGTTTACCAGGTCGGACCGTCCGAAGTCGGTCTGGTAAGGAGGTTTGGTAAGCACGTTAGGACGGTAAATTCCGGTTTGAACTATCACCTACCCCCGCCGATAGAGATAGTAGACAAGGTCGACGTAAGGTCCGTGCGAAAGGTGGAAATCGGATATGAGACCATCTCGCCGCCCCCAAACCCGCAATACCGGGTAGATGATAAAGAAGCGCTCATGCTAACCGGGGACGACAATATAGTTCACATGGAACTCGCAATTCAGTTCACCGTGGTGGATGCCGAGAAGTTTGCTTTTAACATTATAGAGCCCTACTCCTTGGTAAAGGAATCTGGAGAGGCGGTTATCCGGGAGGAAGCGGTTAAACATACCGTAGAGGAGGTTCTTACTATCCAGAGAGCGGAAATCGCGAACCAAACTCAGGTGGAGTTACAGAAACTGCTCGATGAGTACGATGCGGGAATCAACATCGAAGTGGTCAAGATACAGGACGCCAGACCCCCGGAGCCTGTTGAACCTGCTTTTGACGATGTCACCAGTGCCAAGGAGGACAAGAACACGAAGATCAACCAGGCGGAAGCCTATGCAAACGACGTCATACCAAATGCTCGAGGTCAGGCTACGGAAATACTCAACCAGGCGGAGGCCACAAAGGCAGAACGAGTCAACGAAGCGGAAGGTGACGTAAGCAAGTTCCTCCAGGTCCTGGAGGAATACGGACAGGGGAGCCAGGAGGTAACGAGGAGACGTCTCTACATGGAGACGATGGAGGAGATCTTACCAGAAATGAAGAAGGTTATCCTTACCGATTCTACCGACGGTTCCTCGGTTCTAAAACTTCTGAACCTGTCCGAGCTGGAAGGTGAGAGCAAATGAGAAAACTGGGTTGGTTCGTCGGGATATTGGTCGTACTCGTCATCTTGTTCAACCTCTTTACCTTTATCGTGCCCGAAACCGAACAGGCCATAATAGTTCAATATGGCGACATAAAACAGGTGGCAACCGAGCCCGGACTTTACTTCAAGATACCTTTCATTCAGTCGGTGGAACATATGGAGGCTCGATTGCTCTCCTACGATATACAACCTAGGGAGTTGATTACGGCGGATCAGCGGCGTCTGTCCGTGAATAATTACGCCGTCTGGAAGATAGAGGATCCCCGTCAGTTCAAGAAATCCCTCAATGCTAGTCTGGGTACGGCTCAGACCAGGATAGATGACATCCTTTACTCGGACCTGAGGAACGTCCTGGCCAGTCGCGAATTCGACGAGATCGCTTCCGAGGAAAGAGAGAAAATGCTGAATGATATTACGAAAACCAGCGGGGAAAAGCTGGAGGAGTACGGGATTGAGCTGGTGGACGCCAAAATAAAGCGGGCGGATTTGCCACAAGACAACGAGCAGGCCGTATTCGATAGGATGATCTCCGAGAGGGAAAGACGTGCTTCCCAGCTCCGGGCCGAAGGTGAAGAAGAGGAGAAGGAAATCGAATCGGAGGCGGATAGGCGGAGCAGCGTCCTCGTGGCGGAAGCCAGGAACGAGGCCGAATCCATCCAGGGTGAAGGGGAAGCGGAAGCGCTACAAATTTACGCCGATGCCTACAGTCAGGACGTCGAGTTCTACGAGTTCTGGCGAAAGCTTGCTTCCTACAGGGAGTCCTTCCCGGGGGAGGAGTCCACTATATTGATTTCTCCGGATTCCCAGTACTTGAGGTTGCTTTCCGAAGGGGTAACTGAGGGACTAAAGGAAAAGGAAGAATCCGGTGAAAACGGTTAGCGGGCGGCGCTTTGCTCGATTGTCAAGACCCTCCCGAGAAGTTCGGGAGGGTTTTCGTATTTT
>JBKGZT010000041.1:0-12008 GCA_046543235.1 Candidatus Acetothermia bacterium
AAATCCAGAATTGACCGTTAAGCTGCCCGAGAAACGGCTACGGCTGAAGGGAGGCAGGTGTAAATTATTACCGAAAACTTTCCAGTAATTATTGTTGAAGACTTTCCACCCTGGAAAATATCTTACAATTCTCTAACTGGGTAGATCTTACCACAGTTAAACCTACCCAAGTTGGAGGAAAGAGTAATGTTGAAGAAGGTGGAAAGAGTTCGTTCAAGTTGTTAAAAGGTAAAGGTGTCAATATATCGGAGATATCCCGGCTGACGGATAGGAACTGTCCGCCGGGCACTCCAATAATCTACAGGTTGTTTGGGATGGACCCTCTTTTTTAAAGGATAAGTGATTACCGGCTGGTTTGATAATAGAAATTCGTTGAAGATGTCCCGCATTGCTACCTCGTTTACCTGATGGAGAAGGATGGCGGCTCTCTTTGGGTTACAAAACATCTCGAATAGTGGGCTATGCTAAGATGTGTTATTCCTCAAGGTTTGACATCCTATCAAGGGAGCGGAAGTTAGCTTGTCTCTGTCTTTGCAAAGTACTTTCTATCCGGACCGGGCCAGTATTTTTCTCCTGTTACGACAAATCCGTCTTTTAGCCTTATGTCTTCCGAAGAACTTCCAATCATGACGGTAAATTCCCCTGGTTCAACTACCGGATTTCCTTCTCTATCGCGAAAAGATAGAAGATCTGTAGATAAAAGAAAAGAGACCAGCCTTTCCCCGCCCGGTTTAATTCTAACTTTCTGAAAACCTCTGAGCTCTCTTTCCGGCCGAGTGATGCTGGCGTATTCGTCTCTCAGGTACAATTGAACCACCTCTTTGCCGGGCAGGTCGCTAGTGTTGGATATCCTACAGGTAATCTTTATATTCCCAGGGGGTTTGATTCTTTCCGGCACTATTCGTAGCTTAGAATATGAGAACTCAGTGTAGCTTAAACCGTGACCGAAAGGATAAAGGGGACGATTGGGTGTAAAAACGTAGTGTCTTTTCTTGGATAGTCTCCTCCTCCTGTAGTACATCGGGGTCTGTCCGACGCTTCTAGGTACGGAAACCGGTAATTTTCCGCCCGGATCGCTCTTCCCGAACAATACGTCGCCGACGGCGTTACCTCCTTCTTCTCCAGGGAGCCAAGCTTCTAATATTGCCTCCACATTATTTTCGAGCCAGGGAACAGAAAGAGGTCGCCCATTAATGAGTACCGTTACAATCGGAGTATTGGTCCGTTTTATTTCTTTCAAGAGATCCAGCTGGACCCCAGGTAACCTTAGGTCAGTCCGATCACTACCTTCCCCCGTCGTGTGGGGGTACTTTTCTTTCGGGTTTTCAGGATCAACTAGCCCAAGCCCCGACTTCCCACCGACAACGACTATAACGAGCTCGGATTTTCTGGCTACCTCCAATGCGGAATCGAAATCGTCTTTCGAGTCTCCTTTCACTTTACAGCCTTCAGCGTAGCTCACGTCGGTCTCACTCGATACGCTGTTCCTTATTCCTTCAAGAACGGTAGTAACGGGGATTGTATCTTCTTCGCTCTCCACGTGAACGCTGTAGGCGTAATCCCCGAGCAGGTTTCGGGTTGAATCCGCGTTGGGACCGACAACCCCGATCAAATCGAGGTCGTTTCTCAGGGGAAGCACGTCCCCTTCATTCTTTAATAACACCATTGATTCGCGCGCCGCTTTCCTTGCCAGCCGCCTCTGTTCGACTGTCTCGAAATAAGTATTTACTTGCTCTTCGTCAACAATATTATCTCCATCCAGGAGACCTTTCTTGAGCTTGGCTCTGAGTACCCGCCTTACCGCTCGGTCCAGTGTTTTTTCTGATAAAGACTCATCCGCTAAGGCGGTGGATATTTTATCATCGTAACATTCGGTGACAGGCAGTTCGACGTCCAAACCGGCCTTCATGGCCATAATAGCTGCTTCCTGTTTGTCTTTTGCCACTCGATGCTCCGTATTTAGCATTCTGATGCTGTGATAATCGGAGACAACGATTCCGTCAAAGTTCCATTCATCTCTAAGGAGCTCGGTCAACAGTTGTTTTGAGCAGGCGCAGGGGACTCCGTCCAGGTCGTGGTAGGCGTTCATAACTGCCCTAACGTCTGCCTCTTTTACTGCTACTTCAAACGGAAAGAGGAAATTTTCTCTAAGCTCCCGCCGGGCTAGGTTGACGGGGCAGTGGTTCCTGCCGCCCTCCGGTAAGCTGTGACCTCCTAAATGTTTTGCTGTCGCATTGATTCCCTCTTTTGGGTCCGAACCCTGCAGTCCCTGAATGTAAGCCTTTCCTAAAACTGCAACTAGGTACGGATCCTCTCCAAATGTCTCCTCCACCCTGCCCCAGCGAAAATCTCGGGCTACGTCCAGCACTGGAGAAAGGGCCTGATGAGTTCCGATTGCTCTGAGCTGGTTCCTTATTTCGGTAGTTATTTCCTTGACCAACTCCGGCTTCCAGCTACTGGCTAAACCAATGATCTGCGGATAAGTGGTTCCTCCGGCACCCATGTACCCACTTAAGCACTCCTCGTGAAGGATTGCGGGCAAGCCCAACCTAGTTTCCTGTTCCAGGAATTCCTGTATTTCGTTAGCTAGCCTCGCTGTTTCCTTGGGAGGCAAGTCGCTACCACCACCGGGTCTGGAGATTTCTCCCATGCCCTCGGAGAGAAATTCACGGGCTTTCTCTCGCGAGAATTCACCGTTTTCCTGGAGCTTATCGGGAGTAACCGAGCCAAGTTGGGCAATTTTTTCTTTGACTGTCATTCTTGATAGTAATTCACTTATTTCTTCTTCATCGGCTTTACGGGAAACCATTCGTACCTCCTGTTTGGAACAAACCTATCAAATTTCGCAAAACGAGCAGTCACAAAAATTCCTGGCCAATCTCGCCCAAAAATAGATACCCTTCAAGTTCCTGATACGCCCAGACCTGTAAAGTCATTACGTTATATCGTCCTCACCTCAAGCCGGTTCGGATCCTCGGGAATTTCAGAAGAAAGCTAGTCAAGCCAGATACAAAGGGTTCTCGGATTATTGCGCTTTTTTAAGTACCGCCTCGAAAAACCAGGGACGAGAAAACCGAAAAATTGATTTGATAATATCCCGAACTTTTTTTATATTTATGATAGGGCTTTCATGGTTATTTTAAGAGATAAAAGCTAAGTTTTTAAAGTAATACTTGTAAGCTTTAACAGGAGTCAAAGTTGCGAAGTTAAAGGAGGTTACTTTGGCCGACACGCTCGATGAAGTTGCGGAGATAGCTGGTGTCTCTCGTGCTACCGTATCGCGGGTTGTAAACAATAGTCAAAAAGTCAGCGGTGACACTAGAGAGAAGGTGGTGAAGGCGATAGAAGAATCTGGTTATCAGCCTCATGCGGTAGCCCAAAGCTTGGCGAAAAACGAGACTGGCATCATTGGCCTCGTAATACCAGAGTCGGTTTCTCGGCTTTTTTCGGATCCCTTCTTTGCACCACTAATCATGACAGTTACTGAAGAGTGCAATGAGAGAGGATACGAGCTTATGCTTTCCCTCCTGACTACCCCAGACCAGGAGGAAGAGCTTTATGGGGACATCGTCAACAATAGTTTTTTGGATGGTCTGCTCTTCGCTTCTACCCCACTGGAAGACCCCTTGGTGGATGAGTTACTCCGAGATGAAATACCGTTTGTCTCCGTCGGGCGGAACCCGAACGAACAAGTGAATTATGTTGATGCGGATAACTACGGCGGAGCCAGACAGGCAACCGAGTACATGCTGGAGCTCGGCCACGAAAAGATTGGCACGATAACCGGTCCCCTGGATCAGGCCGCTGCCCTCGACAGGCTGGAGGGTTATAAGGATGCCCTTCGAGATGCGGGTGTGGGAGTGGAGTCGAGCTTGATTTACGAAGGAGATTTTACGGAGGAAAGCGGGGTCAGAGGAGTGCAGGAGTTACTTGGAAACCTTGTCTCGGCGATCTTTGTTGCAAGCGACAAAATGGCCATCGGTGCGCTAAAAGCCTTAAAGAAAGCCCGGAAGGAAATTCCGGAGGACGTTGCGCTCGTCGGATTCGATGACATTTCCGCTTCTTCTGCCGTTGAGCCCCCCCTGACCACGATCTCCCAGCCTGTAGAAAAGATGGCTGAAACAGCCGTTCGTATACTCGAAGCAAAAATGGAACAAGCCTCCGGGCAGGAAGCCGAACCGATAAGAGAGGTTCTGGATACGAAGCTAATAGTGAGGGGTTCCACGTGATTCGGCGGATTTTCATATAGGAGGTGGTACTATCGACCGAAATTGATTGCGACTGGAAAAAACTAAAAAAATGTATAAAAACGGAGTGATTTTCCATGAGCAGGTCTTTCAAACTTCTTTCAATGATTACTGTTATTTTGGCGCTATCGATTTCGTTCGTTATTGCGGCTCCGGCACAGGAGAAAACCCGACGGGAACAGTCGGTGATCTACACCGGACTGACCTGGGCTCCACCGTCGAACTGGAACCCGCTTTATCACAACCCGATAACTGGTACGGTAGGTTTGGCCTACGAACCTCTCTATCATTTCAACCCGCACAAGGACGAATGGACGCCCTGGTTGGCGGAAGAAATGGGCAAGTGGATCAAGGATGACACCTATTACGTAAAGCTCCGCGAGGAGCCCACCTGGCACGACGGGGAAAAACTAAATGCCGAGGACGTGGTCTTTACCTTCGAAATAGCAAACGAAGTCGACCTCTATTATTCGCCCATCTGGGATTACTTGGACGAAGTAGTGGCGATAACCGAACGCGAAGTGGAGTTCCGGTTCGATAGACCGAACTATCAGGAGTGGCAGACCCTCCTCTACGATATCCCGATCGTCCCTGAACACGTCTGGAGCGAGGTCCCTGAAGAAGATATAGACGACATTTCGAACAAGGACATGGTGGCAAGCGGTCCCTATACCTACGGA
The DNA here is from genome assembly GCA_046543235.1 of Candidatus Acetothermia bacterium. Lineage (GTDB taxonomy): Bacteria > Bipolaricaulota > Bipolaricaulia > M55B111 > M55B111 > JAGXLP01. Next base: position 4,928 of record JBKGZT010000041.1, read on the forward strand.
AGCTCCAGCGAGGATCGGATGGTTTGGGAACGGGTCGACGACTGGTGGGGCAACGACGTCCACGGTGAATTTGCGCCCAAATACATCGAGGACGTGTTGGTATACGGAAACAACATCGCACTTGGCATGCTGTTACAGGAAGAGCTGGACGTATCCAACAACTTCCTGCCCGGCACCCCGAGCGTCGTCGAGAACCCGGGTTACAACGTGACGACCTATTACGACGAAGAACCCTACCATCTGGCCGGCAATACCGGTCTGCTCTACCTCAACACGGAAAAACCGGGACTGGAGGATCCGGACTTCCGGCGAGCCCTCGCCTTTGCTCTCGACCCGAGCGTCATCGTGGAGCGAACCTACGAGGGCGCGGCTCAGGTCTCCGATCCGAGCGGGCTCTTTGCCGCCTGGGCGGAATACAGGAGCGAAGAGGTCGTCGACGAGTACGGCTTCGAGTACGATCCGGACCGCGCCAGGCAGATGCTCGACGAAGCGGGCTACGTGGACAGCGACGACGACGACTGGAGGGAGACGCCCGACGGCGAGGAGATTGAGTTGAGCCTGCAGGTACCCGCCGGCTGGAGCGACTGGGAGGACATCATGAGGATTGCCGCGGAACAGTGGGAAGAGGTCGGTGTCCAGGCAGTTCCGGACTTTACCGATCAATCGATTTACGACAACGACATGTGGTCAGGCAACTTCGACGTCGTCTTCAACGACTACGAGACGCAGATAAGTGGAACGCCCTACACTTACTTCGAGGCTGTAGGGTTCGATCAGATAGACCGAGAGCAGGTGACGAACGGGAACTTCGGGCGTTACGAAAACGAGAGGCTGTTCGAGCTGATCGACGAGTTCAACATGACGCCCCCAGAGGACGACCGGGCTTACGAGGTGGCGGCCGAAATTCAGGAGATACTGCTGAAGGACATGCCCGTCATCCCGATCCTGATCAACCCCACTTATTCCCAGTCCCTTGAGACCAACTGGACCAACTGGCCGACCGAGGACAACCCGACGGGGGTCGCCTGCGGCTGGGCCGGGATCTGGCAGATGGGTGGAGTCGAGGCGCTGTTGAACCTGGAACCAGCTGAATGACGGAAGGATAGAGACGCTAATTACCGGGGGCCACGGTCCGGAGTTCCGGGCCGCTGGCCTCAGGTTTATCGACCTAGCCGGATTCGAGGAGACCGGCAAATTATGGGAAAGTATTTCGGAAAGAAGTTCTTGATCTACCTGTTGACCTTCTTCGTCGCCGTGACGATCAACTGGGTGGCCCCCCGGTTGATCCCCGGCGATCCCGTAGAGATGATGATGGCTACCTTCCGGGGACCCGCCGAGGGCCGGATCATGCTGGAACGGGAACTACGGAGGACCTTCGGCCTGGAAGGGTCGCTGTTGCAGCAGTACGGCACGTTTTGGGCCAGGCTCCTTCGGGGAGATCTGGGGACGAGTATAACACAGTATCCCCGGCAGGTTATCGATATCGTCCGCCAAAATATAGTTTACGACATAGCTATCCTGTTCCCGGCGATAGTCCTGAGCTGGATAGTCGGGAACGAGATCGGTGCTCTGGCCGGGGATAACGAAAAGGTGGACAATTACGTCATGCCCTTCATCTACGCTCTGATCTCCTCACCCTACTTCTGGTTTGCCATTATCGTGGTCTTCATTTTTTCGCACCAGCTAGGCTGGTTCCCCACGGCTCAGGCGCACAGCGGGGGCATCGAGAGGGGCTTTAACGTGAGGTTTATCGTGGACGCGCTCAGGCACTGGTTTCTGCCTTTCATCACCATGTTTCTCGTCACTCTTGGACAATGGGCGATCGGAATGCGCAACATGATTATATACGAGGTCGAATCGAACTACTCCAACTACCTCGAATCGCTCGGGGCGTCGGACACCCTGGTTAGACGTTACGCCTTCCGGAACGGCGTCCTGCCTCAGGTGACCGGTTTTGCGATTCAGCTGGGCCAGACCGTCTCCGGTGCCATACTTGTTCAGCAAGTATTTAACTACCCCGGGCTCGGCCATCTCATGCTCGATGCTGTGAACCAGCAGGATTTTTATCTCCTTCAGGGAGCCTTCCTCTCCTTGATCATTATGGTATTGGTGGCCAACTTCCTCGTAGACATAATCTACATGTTTATAGATCCCAGGATTAGGGTCTCTTACACCGAGGAGGCATGACCGTGATCGATACTGAAGTAGAGCTGGGATCCGAGAGAGGCTTGTTCGAACGGCTAAAAAAACTTCTGGGGCGGATAAGGGACAACGAGAACCTGCACTTCATCTTTACCACTCCCCGGGTAATCTTCGGGATTTCCCTGTTCACGGCGGTCTGTCTTTTCGCACTGCTGGGACCGGCCTTTGCCCAGTACGAGCTGACCGAGTTTGCCGGCTCCGGCTCTTCGGTTAGCGCTGCGGCTCCCAGCTGGGAAAACCCCTTTGGGTTGACCATCCTCGGCCACGACGTATACACCCGGACCGTTTACGGCCTCCGGTCGACGATCCTGGTCGGATTCGTGGGTAGCATCCTGGCAAGCAGCATCGGGATTGTTATCGGCCTGGTGGCCGGGTACATAGGGGGAATGGTAGACGAATTCCTCATGGGGATAACCAACGTCTTCCTCACGTTCCCCCAGCTGGCGATACTCATAGTTGTGGCGGCCTACCTTCCCTATCGAGGGGTGGTGCATATGGCCGTGCTGGTTGGGTTGATTATTTGGCCGTGGACGGCCCGGGCGGTGAGATCGCAGACACTGTCCATCAAAAACGAGGAGCACGTGGAGCTGTCCCGGATGTCCTCCAATGGTGTCTTCCGGATTATGTTCGAGGACATCGCCGCCAACATGTTCTCGTATATCTTCATGGTCTTTATCCAGCAGTTCCTGGGCACGATTATGGCTACGGTCGGTCTTGAATTCCTCGGGCTCGGACCAACGCGGGGTGTATCGCTGGGGCTGGTCATGCAGCGGGCCCTGACCAACGGGGCGCTCTACCTCGGCTACTGGTGGTGGGGCATTCTCCCCGGTCTGTTCATCATGCTTTTGCTGTTTTCCCTGTACTTCATCAATACCGGGCTCGACGAGCTCTTTAATCCGGAATTGAGGGAGATGTAACTATCGCAAGGACGATACTGGAACTCAAAGATTTAACGGCTTACTATCGCATCCTGAAAGGGGACGTAAAGGCCCTCGACGGCCTGTCGGTGAAGGTTGAGCGGGGCGATATCCTTGGCGTGGCGGGAGAGTCGGGCTGTGGAAAAAGCACGCTCGCTTACACGCTGATCAACAGGAAGCCGCCGCTGCAGTACATATCCGGGGAAGCTTACCTCAACGGCGAAGAACTTATGGAACTCCCCCGGGGAAAGCTACGAGAGAAGAAGATGAAGGAGATCTCGATCATTCCCCAGTACGCGCTTGACGCCTTCAGCCCGACGAAAAAGATTAAAACTCACGTAAAGGACCTCGCCCGCGAGCACGACGTGAAGCCGGACGGTAGATTTATGGACAAGGTGAAGGACAGGCTGGGCGTGGTCAAACTCAAACCTTCGGTCCTGGACCGGTACGCGATGGAACTCTCCGGCGGGATGAAGCAGAGGGTGATTATGACCATTTCAACTATCATGGATCCGGACTTCCTGATAGCGGACGAGATAACCTCGGCCCTGGACGTGACCTCCCAGAGGTTCGTCGCAAATATGCTGGCGAACCTGCGGGACGAAGGGATCATCGGCTCCGCGATCTTCATTACACACGACCTGGCAATCATGTACCAGATAGCGGACAGGATAATGGTTATGTACTCCGGGAGAAGTTCCGAAGTAGGGGAGGCCTCGACGATCATGAATCGGCCGTCCCACCCCTATTCGGAAGCGCTGATTTCCTCTCTTCCCCGGGTGGGAATCCATTACAGGGACGAACGCCTGACGGGGATCAGCGGTAACCCGCCCGACCTGGTCGAGGTAGGTCCCGGTTGTCGTTTCCGCTTCCGCTGTAATTACAGTACGGAAAAGTGCGAGGAGACCCCGGTGAGGGACGAGCTGGGAGATCGCCACTACGTCCGGTGCTGGCATCACGAACAGGTGGGGAGTGATGACTATGCGGCCTGATTCGGACGGCTCGGGAGCCATCCTGCGTACGGAAAACCTGTCCAAGTACTTTACCAGCGGGATTATCAAGCGGGAGAGGATCGTCGGCGCGGAAGACGTTTCCTTCGAAATGAACTCCGGAAGAATTGTCTCCCTGATCGGCGAGAGCGGGAGCGGTAAAACCACCATCGGGAAGATGATTTTGCAACTCTATACGCCCTCGGAAGGAAAGATTTATTTCAAGGGCAACGACGTTACCAAGCTGACCGGCAAAGAGGAGAAGAAAAACTACTACCGCCAGGTTCAGGGGGTTTTTCAGGATCCGTTTTCCTCGCTCAACTCACTCTTCCGGGTGGAAAGAGTATTCGACATGATCTTCCGAATCTTCCTGCCCGACGCCGACGACAAGGAGGAACAGGTACTGGAGGCGATAGACGAGGTAAACCTGACTCCCGAACTGCTGGAGAAATATCCTCACCAGCTGAGCGGGGGACAGTTACAGCGGCTGTTGATAGCGAGGGCCCTATTGCTCGAAGTGGACGTGCTGGTGGCGGACGAGCTTATCAGCATGCTGGATGCATCCACCCGGATGGGAGTGTTGAACTTGTTAATCGACCTCTGCCGGGACCGCGGACTGTCGATCCTGTTCATCACGCACGACCTGAACCTCGGTTATTACCTCAGCGACACCACTTTGATCCTCTACGAGGGCCGATTGGTGGAGCGAGGTAGCACCAAAAAAATCTACGAGAACCCGGTCCATCCCTATACAGAAATGCTGTTCGAATCGGTGCCCGATACGGAGGAGAGGTGGGACCGCTCGAAGGAGTTTAGACCCGAGAAGATAGACGAGCTCGTCCAGAGTTTCTACGAGGAAAACGAAGGCAAGGGCTTCGAAAAGGTGGAGGAAGACCACTACGTACTGTTTAGCGACGAATAAGGGTATTTGGGGCTTAGGCAATCCGGGGGATTTAATTCTGGCTTACGGAAGTGGATGAAGCATATGTCGCGGCGATCTTCTCGCGGGAATGCGGAACGTACGCCGTTAACGCTGAAAGTCACTAGGAGGTGAACGATGCTTGATTCGGATGATTTCTTGATGGGGGTATCCCTGTCCGGGTTTCAATTCGAGATGGGCGGCAAGGAACGTGACACGGGTACCGACTGGTACCGGTGGTGCACCGACGAGATCAACGCTTATAGTGGACTCGTGAGTGGGGATTCTCCCAGTAACGGGCCAAATTACTGGGAGAATTACGAAAAGTTTCACGACCTGGCCCAGGAGGCCGGGATGGACGCGATCAGGATCGGGATCGAGTGGTCGAGGGTGTTCCCGGAGGAGACCTTCGGCCTTGATTTCGACGACCTGGGAAGTGTGGCTGACACCGAATCCATCGACCACTACGGGAAGATAATCCGTGACCTGAAGGATCGGGGAATTACGGTGATGGTCGACCTCAATCACTTTACCCTCCCGATGTGGGCCCACGACCCACTGGCTATCAATCGAAACAGGGAGACCGATCAACTCGGCTGGGCCGCCGACGGACTCCCGGAGGAGTTTGCAAAGTACGCACGCTTTACCGTGAAGAAACTGGACGAGTACGTCGATTACTGGTCCACGATGAACGAACCGAACGTGGTAGCAGAGTTGGGATACCTCGCCCCGGAATCGGGATTCCCTCCATCGATCATCTCCCCCCAAATGTACGAAAAAGCCTTCCAACAACAAATCGAGGCCCACAATCTCTCCTACGAGGCGATGAAAAAAGAGACGGATAAGCCTGTCGGTCTGATCTACTCGACGGTCTGGTTCGACGGGGACGAGACAGCGGAGCACGCCTTCGCCTATAACAACTTTCGCTTCCTCGATCCCATCATGGACAATTGTGACTTCCTTGGAGTTAACTATTACACCCGGGGCGTCGTGGAGCGGAGGGAAAAGCCGATCCGGGTCGGTTCGCAGGAGATAGATTGGAGGAGGCTACCGGGTTACGGTTACGGCTGCGAGCCCAACGGGGAATCAAGGGCCGGGAGGGCTGTCTCGAACAAAGGTTGGGAGTTTTACCCCGAGGGGTTGGCCAAGGTGCTGAGAAAACTGGACGATCGGTACGACAAGCCAATGTTCGTCACCGAAAACGGAATCGCAGACGCCCTTGACCGCCAAAGGCCGCTCTACCTGCTGGCCCACCTGGAGGCCCTGGAGAGTTTTCAGGACCGGATCGACCTCAACGGCTACTTCCACTGGTCACTGGTCGATAACTTCGAGTGGGCTGACGGGTTTTCTCAGAGGTTTGGACTGGTCCACGTGAATTTCGACGAGCAGGTTTACAGTCCCCGGCCAAGCTACTACGTCTACCGGGAGGTCATCGCGAGGAGGAATCTGGAGCCCTTCCGAGATTTGCTCGAATCATTAGCGGAAGACCAAGGGTATCAGCTGCCGGCTGGTTAGACTTTAAGTGCCGGTTTCCTCTCCTCGCTAGAAGGATCCTTAAGGCACAAGTTGCAGGCTCGGACTCGCCCTGGTTAGTTTTAACCATAACGTCAACCTCGCAGGCACTCGGGAAGAGCTTTTCGCCCATCATGCTCATCGCCGTGCAGGGAACTACGCCGTAGTACTCCTCTAGCGCCGACCAGCACTGGACGGCGGTGGCGTCGAGTTCGTTTTCCTCGACCCAGTTTTCGAGGACCCACTTCAGCTTTGCTATCTTGACTAGCGAATCATCGGGGATGGAATCCGTACTGGTGTAATTCTTTATCTCCCGCAGGCTCCTTTCGACTTCGCCGGACGATTCGTCCAGAGCCTCAGCTTGACCGAGTATCTCCGAGAGGTCTACCGTCTCCACGCTCACGCCGTGTCTTTCCAGTATCTTCTCGCTGTAGCGGACGGTATTGAAGTCCCCGGTTCGCGCTCCGATGGAGCCAAGTCGAGCTCCCCTTACTCCGCCGACAATCCTGCATACCCCGGCGAATTTTTCTATCTCCTCTTCG
>JBKGZT010000042.1:0-11816 GCA_046543235.1 Candidatus Acetothermia bacterium
TTTACTCATACCTCAGCGCCTCCACCGGCTGAAGCTTCGATGCCTGGCGGGCGGGGAGAACCCCCGAAATCGAACCGAGGACAAAGGAAAACGCGATCGCGCCAATCAGCAGCCACGGACCGAAAGAGGGAACAAAAGGCGCCTCCAGCGCCTGACCGATGAATCTGCTTGCCAGAAGGCTCAGTCCGACACCGACAGCTGTACCAATTGAGCCGCCGACAAGGCCGAGCAACCCTGACTCCGTCAGGAACAACCCCAGGATCTGCCCGTTCTTGGCGCCAACGGCCTTCATAACTCCTATTTCCCTCGTTCTCTCAAGAACTGCGGTATACATAGTGTTCATCACCCCTATTCCACCAACTAACAGGGATATCGCGGCGATACCGGCCAGCGCGATCTGAATCGTTCCCAGGGCGCTGTTGACCCGATTACTTATTTCCTCGGTGGTGATGGTCGACGAGGCGGTATCTACCTGAGAATAGGCTTTCTCTATTTCGTCGGCGACCTCGGCTACCTCGACGTCCTCGAATACCTCGGCAAGTATCAGAGAGGCCTTGCCCTCGTCTCCATATAACGCTTCAAGCGATGAAAGCGGGACGAATAGCCCGTTGTCCAGATCTCCGTAGAAGTTGAACTGGCCACCGTCTCCGCCGTCTTCGGTGCCCAGGATACCGCTTACTGTAAATTCTTGGCCTTCTATTTCTATCGTTTCACCTGCGGTTACCCCCAGCTCTCCTGCCACTTCGGGTCCAAGTACGGCCTCTTTCGCGTCCCCGTCGTAGGAAAAACGCTCGCCGTCGGCTATCGGGAATCCGTCGAAATAGTCTTCGAAATCCGAAAGCACGGAAGGACTCATGCCCGAAACCCGCAAAAAAGCCTGCCCTTCAAGGCCCTCGGAAACGACCTGGAGGTCCTCGCTCCGAATTGCCGCGGAGACCTTAACCCCGTCAACTTCGTCCATAACGCTTCTATCCAGGTAGGAGCTGGTATCGGCACCCGAGTTGCCGAAACCGCCTCGCCGGGTATCGAAGTTTCCCGGCAGGACGGTGACGGTATTGTAGCCGACTTTTTCGAACTCCCTCAGGATCGAGTCCTGAATCCCCTGACCGATCGATATTAACGTAACAATAGCCGTGACCCCAATTACGACACCGAGGATGGTCAACCAGGAACGGAGGCTCCTGTTTCTGATCGAATGCCAGGATAGGTTAAGGTAGTCGAGTAACATCAACTATCCCCTCCGTTGTCCTCCCGGTCCCTAATTTTACCGTCGATCATATTCACTATCCTGTCGGCGTATTCGGCATCCCGCGGGTTGTGAGTGACCACGACGATCGTCATGCCCTTATCCCTGTTTAAACCCTTAATTAACTCCATGATATCTTCGCCGGTATCCGAATCCAGGTTGCCCGTCGGCTCGTCCGCAAGCAGAATATCGGGGTCGTTTACCAGCGCCCGAGCGATGGAGACACGCTGCTGCTCCCCGCCGGACAGTTCGGCCGGCTTGTGGCCCAGCCTATCCCCGAGCCCGACCATCTCCAGCAGTTCGGCGGCCCTATCTTCCCTGTCGGACTTGCTTACTCCGTGGAAGGTAAGGGGCAACGCCACGTTTTCGAGGCTGCTCAGGGTATGAATCAGGTTGAAGGTCTGGAATACGAACCCGACTTTGTTGCCGCGTAAATTTGCCAGTTCGTTCTCGTCGTACTCCGATATGTCGGTACCGTCAAGCAGTACCCGGCCTTCGTCCGGGATGTCGAGCGCCCCGATTATATGCATAAGAGTACTCTTTCCGGAACCGGAAGGGCCGACTATAGCGACAAACTCCTCCTTGGTTATATTCAGGTCCAGGCCACGCAGAGCTCGAACCTCGGTCTTACCCATCGTATATCCCTTGGCGACGTTCTGCAGTTCTACCATTATTTCTCCCATACTTAGGATTGATAGCTATATTCGACCAGTTCGATTCTCGAGTCGACCTCGCCGTCTTCTATGAGCTCAAAGAAGGCAGGGAAAAGCAACAGGTCCCTCGTATCACGGTCTGCAAAACCAAATCGTGCCCGCTGGTCCGGGTAATTTGAATGTGTAAATGTACCCATTACGACCTCCAGCCCGGCGATCGTATCAACGTCTTCGGTAACCAGCCTGCCACCGTCGGGTAATAGGACCCTGTCGTTCGGTTTTATCTCGATGTTTCTGTCGTCTATCGTGGAGAGGGGGCTCAGGTCCATGCTGACCGAACCCTCTTCGCTGTACTCTGAGCCACCAGCGCTTGCTCCTCCACTTGCCCCAAATGCAGTGGAAACGTCCTCCCTATCACGGTTGGGACTAATGACCTTTTCGGTAACTTCGTAAGAGTCACCCTGGGGCTCTATCTCTATAGTGTACTCCCGTTCGGGAGCCTCGCTGTTTGGCTCGCTGATGAGAAAGACCGCTTTTAACTTTCCCCCGGGGTATTCTCCCATGCCAAAAATACCCGCATCCGCGCTCACCTGAATTAAAGCAACTGCCGTTATAAGGACCAGAGCTACCAGCAACACGCCTGTAGCACTTTTCTCTTTTGTATAAGCTTTCATTGTTACCTCCGAATGTTTAAACGAAAAACTCCTGCTCGATCTCGTCCAGCAGGTTTTCGAACTCCTCTTCGCCGCCCAGGTACCTGTATATATACATAAAGCCAAGGATCCTCTCCTCGGGTTTTATATCCTTGCGGCATCTGTTTCTTAGCTCCTCCAGCTCTTCTCGCCCTTCCTCCGTCAGTCCGTAATACTGCCGGTTGTTATCCTCGCTTTCTTCTACCTCGACTTCCTCCAGCAACCCCTCTTCGTTCAGCCTCTCCAGGGCCCCGTAAATGGTGCCCTGTCCAGGCTGCCAGTAGCCACCGGACTCCTTCTCTATCTCCTTGATCAGCTCGTAACCGTAGCGCGGTTTCTCCTCCACGAAAGAAAGCAACAAGAGACTCATAAACCCTTCAGGATTGCGCACTTTTTCCTCCTTGTCAGTAATTACATTATTACGTTACGTAATATTACGTTCTGTAAAAGGCGAGGTCAATGCCGTTCGTTGGAAATTCGATGCTGTTTCCCTGGACAAACGATTTTCCTTTGGCTAGACTAATAATCTACTGACGACCCAGGGATTGAGTCCTTATTAAGGTTAAACGAGCGGTGATTGCAATGATAAAGACCATCACTTTTGACTTCGGAGGAGTGCTTTACGATTACGACGGGGAGGGATTGCTCGCGGATCTGGCGTCCCGTTCGGAGAAAAACCCCGGGGAGTTAAGGGAACTGCTCGACGGTTCCGAACTGGATCGGGCCCATTTCCGAGGCGAGGTAGAGGCAAAGGAGCTTCTGAATATTCTTAAAGAGGAGATTGGGCTGCGGATGACCGAAAAGGAACTCGCACGAGCCTACGCGGACAACGTAAGTCCAAAGGAGGAGGTCTTCGACCTGGTTCACGATCTGGAAGGAGGCTACAACCTCCAGTTATACTCCGATGCTCCCAAGATACTTTACGATGAAGTAATGACGGACATGCCGGTTTTCGATAGTTTTTCCGCCGTCACTCTTTCCTTCCGGGTCGGGAAGTTAAAGGACGAACCGGACGGTCACCGGGAGGTCATAGAGAAATCCGGTCATGCTCCGGAGGAGATAATTTTTATCGATGACAGGGAGGAATTCGTCCAGCAGGCAAATAAACTAGGTATAAACGGGATAAAATTTACGGAAATCGACGAACTGATCAAAGATCTTGACCGGCTGGGGGTTAACCCGGACGGAAAGTTCGATCTCAACATCGAGGAGGGATGAGAAAAATGAATGTACCGTCCACGTTTTCTATAGTCGCTTTTGACCCCGAAACCGAAGAACTGGGAGTCGCCGTACAGTCCAAGTTCCTGGCAGCCGGGGCCGTCGTTCCCTGGGCGGAGGCGAAAGTCGGTGCGGTGGCAACACAATCAGCTGCAAACACGACTTACGGCCCCGAGGGATTGGAAATGCTGAAGAAAGGCGAGGACCCCTCGACCGTCGTAGAAAAACTAACCGACGCCGACGACCAGAAAGGAATCAGGCAGGTCGGAGTGGTCGACACCGAGGGGAACTCAGCAGCCTTCACCGGCGATGATTGCATCGATTACGCGGGACACCGGAGTGAAGAGAACTTCACATGTCAGGGCAACATCCTCGTCTCCGAAGAGACGATTACCTCCATGGCTCAAAGGTTCCGGGAAACCAGCGGGAAAGCCCTTTCGGAGAGGTTGGTGGAAGCCCTGAAAGCGGCCGACGAAGCCGGCGGAGACAAACGAGGTAAACAATCAGCGGCCCTCCTGGTAGTCGAAGAGGAAGGAGGGTATGGGGGTTTCAACGACAGAAAGATCGACCTAAGAGTCGACGACAGCCCGACTCCGATCGAAAAGCTGGACGAGTTACTTTCGCTGCACCAGCTTTACTTTAGCAAACCTTCGGAGGAGGACCTGGTAGAGCTAAACGAGGACGTCGTCAAAAAGATCCAGTACCTGATGAACGAACTGGGCTACTATTCGGGCCCCTTAACAGGTGAATACGACGACTCTACGGAGGAATCCTTTCTCGAGTACTGTCGAACGGAAAACTTCGAGGAAAAGCTGCGAGACGACGATAAACTGGACTTTAGAATTGTCGAATTCATGGAAGACCAGGCCGCTGAAAATTCTTGCTAAACCGGAAAGAGCCAAACTCAGCCACCCACCAACCAAGTTTTACTACCGGCTGACCTGGTCTTAATCTTAATTTATTACCGTGGAAAGAATAGAGCTGAAATTACTCTTCCCGATCGACCTTTAGCCCTAGTTCCTCCAGCTGGCCCTGCGACACTTCCATCGGGGCACCGGTTAGTGGGGACTGGGCCATCCCGGTCTTCGGAAAGGCAATTACATCCCTGATGCTGTCCTCGCCCGCCAGAAGCATTACGAGCCGGTCCAGGCCAAGGGCTATGCCACCGTGGGGCGGTGCTCCGTAATTCAGGGCCTCCAGAAAGAATCCGAACTTCTCCTCCGCTTCCTCCTCGGTAATTCCAAGCACGTCAAATATCCTTTCCTGGAGCCTTCTCTCGTGTATCCTGATACTTCCCCCACCGAGTTCAATCCCATTCAGGACTATATCGTAGGCCCTCGCCTCCACGGCCAGCGGTTCTTCCTCCAGCTTGTCCAGATCGTCCTCCTGCGGCGACGTAAACGGGTGGTGTTCGGAGGTAACTCCTCCGTCTTCCGCCTCGCCAAACAGTGGAAAGCGGGTAACCCAGACGAACTCCCACTCGTCTTCCGGAACCATTCCGTGTTCATCGGCAAGTTTGAGCCTCAACTGGCCCAGAACATCGTTGGCGGTCTTCCGTGAGTCAGCCACGATAAACAGTAGATCGCCGGGGTTCGCTCCGAATTGGTCTATGATGGCTTCCTCGGTTTCATCCGAAAGGTGGGAAGTAAACTGGCCATCAAGACCTTCCTCGGTCACGTCCGCCCAGAGCAACCCAAGAGCGCCGTGCTTCTTGGCGAAGTCCTCGAGGGAATCCAGCTGTGATCTATTGTAGTCCTTCGGATCTTCCAGACAGAGCCCTTTAACGACGTCACCGTCCGCTACGGTTCCCGAAAATATGTTAAAGTCCGAGTCCGCAACGACCTCGGATAGATCGACGAGTTCCAGACCGAACCGGAGGTCCGGACGATCGGACCCATATTTGTCCATGGCCTCCTCGTAAGGCATCCTGGGCAACGGGAGGTCCAGGTCCAGGCCGAGTTCTTCGTCGAATACCTTCTTGATCATCCCCTCCGTCACCTCGATGACGTCCTCCTCGTCGACAAAGGACATCTCGAGGTCCAGCTGGGTGAACTCGGGCTGCCTGTCCGCCCGCAGGTCCTCGTCACGGAAGCACTTGACTATCTGAAAGTACTTCTCGAAGCCGCTAACCATGAAAAGCTGTTTGAAGAGCTGGGGAGACTGGGGCAGCGCATAAAACTTTCCCCTGTGTAGCCGGGAGGGTACTAGGAAATCACGAGCCCCCTCCGGTGTGCTTTTCGTCAAAACGGGTGTCTCGACCTCCCAGAAACCTTCCTCGTCGAAGTAATCCCTGATCCGTTTGAAGGTTCGGTGCCTCAGGGCGAAGTTCTCGCTCATTTCGTCCCGCCGCAGATCTAGATAACGGTACTTGAGCCGGGTCCTTTCGTTTACTTCCAGGCCGTCGGAGGGAGAAAACGGCAGGTTATCCGCGGAGTTCAGGACCTCCAGTTCCTCCACCTCCAGCTCTATCCGTCCCGTCTCCAGGTCGGGATTCACGTTTTCCTCTCCCCTTTCGATTATCGTCCCCTTTGCCCTGACCACGTCCTCGCGGTTCAGGTCACCGGCACGTTCGTGTAGATCCTTTCTATCCGGCGTAAAGAGCAGCTGGATTATCCCCGTTCTATCTCTCAGGTCGATAAACAACAACCCACCCAGGTCTCGCCGTTTGGTCACCCAGCCGGTAAGGGAAACTTCCTCCCCCAGGTTCTCTTTGTTCAATGAGCCACAATAATTATCCCTTAACAAGTAAAATCATCCTCCAAATTCTGGACGTTTCCGATTTTTCACACGGTTCACACATATTTCGTATTTATAGGGTATCTGACACGGGATAGCAAACCCCTGGAAGGTCTTTACCGAAAAAGTGGCCGTACCTCCGGTCGGTCTATTCTTCTTCCGACTCCGGCTTGAAGCCGATATCTCCCGACTTTTCCTTGAGGCGCTTCTCGATGTTTTCGTATTTCTGTCTCGTGTTAGAAGTAACCGAGGCAGGGGTATCGTCTAGGGCCTCAAGGAAGTGGTTCATCTGGACTTGCTGGGAATTGACGTCCTCCCGAAGTGCCAGGCGCCCGGCCTTCTTGCAGACGGCCGCTATGTCGGCACCGGTGAAGTCATCGGATAGGTCGGCGAGTTTTTCCAGGTCAACCCCGGGCCCCAGACTCATTGGAGCGGTATGGACCTCGAATATCTTCAGCCGACCTTCTTTATCGGGAACGGGAACGTGGATCAGCTCGTCAAACCTTCCGGGACGCAGCAACGCAGAATCCACCATGTCGGGCCTGTTGGTAGCACCTACGACCACTACCCCTTTCAATTCTTCCAGCCCGTCCATCTCCGAAAGGAGCTGATTGACTATCCTCTCGGTCGCCCTTGGTTCACCGGCCCCTCCGCCCCTTTCCGGAGCCAAGGCGTCGAGTTCGTCCAGGAAGATGATCGCCGGGGAAACCTGTTTTGCCTTGTCGAAGACCTCGGCTATCCGCTGCTCCGATTCTCCGTACCACTTGGAGAGCAGATCACTCCCCTTGGCGGTAATGAAGTTCGCATTGCTCTCGTTGGCTATTGCCTTGGCCAGCAGCGTCTTACCTGTTCCAGGCGGACCGTAAAGAAGGACGCCCCGCGGGGGATCTATACCTATTCGCCTGAACGCCTCCGGATTATTTAACGGAAGTTCGACTATCTCCGACATCGTCTGCTTGACCTCGTCGAGCCCGCCGACGTTATCCCAGCTCACCTGAGGGACGTCCGCCAGTATCTCCCTAAGCGCGCTCGGTTTAATTCCTTTATAGGCCTGGAACATGTCATCCCTGGTAACCTTGAGATCCTCAAGTACTTCCGAAGGAATGGCCTCTTCCTGAAGATCTATTTCCGGCAACAAGCGACGAAGCGCATTCATGGCGGATTCCCGCACCAAAGCCTCGATATCCGAGCCGGTGAACCCATAGGTCAACTCGATGAATTCATCCAGATCGAGGTCCTCCGCCAGAGGCATACCACGGGTATGAATCATGAATATTTCCTTTCGACCATCTGTGTCCGGGACGCCGACCATTATTTCACGGTCGAATCTACCCGGTCGCCTCAATGCCTCGTCCACTGCGTCTACTCGATTTGTAGCAGCGATCACAACGACGTTTTCGCGGGGTTTCAATCCATCCATCAGGGCTAAAAGCTGGGCTACGACTCTTCGTTCAACCTCTCCAGAAGCGTCCTCTCGTTTTACTCCGAGTGAATCAAGTTCGTCGATGAAGATTATGGCGGGGGAGTTCTCGGAAGCTTCCTCAAAGACCTCCCTGAGTTGTTGCTCCGATTCACCGTAGTACTTGCTCATTATTTCGGGCCCATTTATCGAGGTGAAGTGAGCGTCCGTTTCGTTTGCCACGGCTTTGGCCAGCAGAGTTTTACCCGTTCCTGGTGGTCCATGGAGT
The DNA here is from genome assembly GCA_046543235.1 of Candidatus Acetothermia bacterium. Taxonomy (GTDB): domain Bacteria; phylum Bipolaricaulota; class Bipolaricaulia; order M55B111; family M55B111; genus JAGXLP01. The sequence continues at coordinate 8,234 of JBKGZT010000042.1, forward strand.
AATACACCTTTGGGCGGGTCTATACCCAGCCTGTCGAAGAGTTCGGGATTTTTCAGCGGAAGTTCGACCATTTCCCTGATCTTCTGCAGGATATCATCCAAACCACCTATGTCCTCGTAAGTGACGCCGACGCCGACGCTTTGCTCCCCCTCTTCTACTTCCGTGTATTCCGGTTTGAGCTCTATCTGGGTCCTATCCGTGACCTTTACTACCCCACCAGGATTGGTGCTTAGCACCTGCAACCGGATCTCTCCAAGCCCAAAGCTACTGGAATCCAGGAAGTCCTGGAAGAAGCTTTCCGTCATCAGATCCGAACCAAACGGGCTCTTGGAGCGCCTTATTGTCGTCGACAATACGTCACCCGTGGTTAAGGGCCTTCCCCCGAGGACCTTCTTAAGGCTCTGACCGCTTCCCTGAAGCCTCAGGTTATCCGATGCGGGGCCGATGGTGATCCTCTTTGCCTCGCTGACTTCCGCCCTCCTGACCTTTACGTGGTCCCCGATGCTGGTAGCGGCGTTGTTTCTCATCAGACCATCTATCCTCAAAATATCGAGTCCTTCGTCCTGGGAGTAGCCTTCAACGGCTATGCCGGCCGTCTTATCGTTTCCCTCAATTTCTATTATGTCTCCCCGGGATATGCCCAGTTCTTTCATGCTATCAGTGCTAATCCTGGCTATCCCCTTTCCGAAGTCCTGCTGGTTGGCCCCGGCGACTTTTAGTTCTAGTTCGCTTTTTTTATCAGGCATGATTTCACCTCATCTGATCCATTTATCGTATCGTTAAAACTCAGTTTTTCATCCGTAGCTAAACCCTCTAAATGTAAAGACGATCATAAAGACGATCATCAAGATTATAATTTTTAACCGTATTTCACTCAAGTCAACTATATTTTCGGGTCCTCCGGTCCTACAGGAAAACCGGCAGAGACTTTGCCCCACCTCCACCTGCCGGGAAAACCCACAGCACTTACCGGTTACTCCTCGCTGGAAAGCCAGCGAATCACTCCAGGGCCAGGTATGTGATCGAGCCCGGCCTCGCACCGATGGCTTTTTTCTTGAAAAAGCCAAATCAAAAGGTCAAACTCAATGGCCTCCCTAAAACTCATTTTTGGAGGATCGTTTGGTTTAGGGAAGGAATTAGGTTATGATTGGTATCCACGTTCAGGAGGTGAAAAGGGTGAAAAGCGTTAGACAGATCAAGGAGGTCCTTGGACTCGACACCATTCACCAGGCAAGAAATCGGATCAAGGCGGTCGAGGAGGTAATTCAGCCGTACATGAAACGGGGGGAGAACAACGAGATACTTGTCGGTCAGGAAGGTGTAACGATTCTCTCTCGTCTACAAGATTTGTACGAAAGCGGATTACTCCTATCCGAAGCCGCAGAGGTAATCAGATCAGATGCGAGTCCTGATGAAATACAAGGGTATGATACGGATTCTTATAGTACCGAACAAGACCAGATAAAACAGGATCTCGACTTCGTGGAGTACCTCAGAGAAGAAATTCAATTTCAGCGAGAGTTAATTATCGAACTGGCCGACCAGACGCCGACGGGAGAAACCAAGAAGAAGGCCGGAAGCGAGAAAGAGATGTGGTGGACGGATTGGTTATGAAGGACGAAACCGAACAACGGTGATATAGATGAAGTTTACGGTTCCCACCAGGAGCAACACCAAGCTTAAGAAAGCGATCAAGTCCATCCAGGATAACGGGCGGTTAAACGGCATCTGGACGGTTGCCAACGTAAACGCCGTCGATCGAATGGGGATCAACGACCACGGTCCGGTACATTCCAAGATCGTTGCCAATTCGGCCTTAAGGATGTTTCGCCTCATCACCGGTAGCGGCGCGACGCCTAGTATAGTGAAGGCACATGGCATGACGGAACACGACGCCGAGGTAGTTATCGTACTGGCCTCCGTATTACACGATCTAGGCCACGCAGTTCATCGAGTGCATCACGAGGAGTTCGGAATTGGCATAGCCGAATCCTTGATCCCGGGAATATTGGAAGATATATATGAAGGGTACGAACTGGGTATCATAGAAGGGGAAATACTTCATGCATGCTACGCTCACGACACCGAAATGGAGACCCTGACCCTCGAAGCGGGGACGGTCAAGGTTGCAGACGCCCTAGACATGGAACAGGGACGAGCTAGAATTCCGTTCAGCGAGGGGGATCTGACGATTCACTCGGTTTCTGCGACCGCAATAGAAGAAGTTACGATTAAAAAAGGCAGTAAGAAGCCGGTCAACATAATCATCGAGATGTCTAACTCGGCCGGGATCTTTCAGCTAGACAACTTGTTTAAACCAAAACTCGAGCATTCGGGTATAAGGGAGTACATAGAGGTAAACGTGGAAGTAGGGGAAAAGGAGTCGGAGAAAAAAATAATTGAGGATTATCAGTTTTGACCTGAACTACTCTTGGTATATCCCTAAAATTGGGGGCTTCACCATATTTTTAACAAAAGGTATCTTATGTTAAAAATCCGACGTACGTCCTTTTTCCGGCAAACGCGTGTAGTTGTTCGGATCATATAAGGCTTTAAAATAAAATAAGCTTATTTGGTCTTCGCCCCTAACTTGGGTTCTTCTCCATAAAAGGGGAGAAGAAATAAAAAGTTTCTCAGGTGTTCATTTCTCCCCTGGGGGGAGAAAGAAAGAATGAGGGGGAACGGGGCGAAAAAAGGCAAAATAACTCCAAATTAGGTAAAAATCATGAGTTTAGAGCTGACGCAGGAAGATTTCATGACTGAGCGACAAATTAAGCGGCTGAAGGAGACCCTTCGGGGGGCAGCAAGGGAGGGCAGGGAAAAAGGCAAATATATCCCTGTGAGAGACTGGTGTATTTTGCATATCGCGCTAGACGCAGGATTGCGGGTTTCGGAGATCTGTGATCTGAAAATCGGCGACTTACTGATAAATCAGGGCAACTCTTCAATTATCGTCCGCAGCGGCAAAGGAGACAAGAAGCGGGGGGTCTCAATCGGCAATGAACTTAAGAATCACCTCAAAGAGTACATCCAGTGGAAGGAAGTCCACAACGAGCCAACCGGTGACGATGACTTCCTGTTCCTATCACCAAGCGGGGAATCGGATCGTTTAAGTCGACAGGCCGTTTATCACGTCTTTAAGCGGTGGGCCAAACGAGCGGGCCTGCCGGAACGGTTCTCCATCCATTCCTGCAGGCATACCTATGCCTCGATGCTTTACAAATCAAGCGACTACAACCTCAGGTTGGTCCAATCCCAGCTCGGCCACTCCTCAATTCAGACTACCCAGGTCTACGCGGACGTCTTAAACGAGGACGCAGAAAGAGCCGTCAACGATCTACCTCAATAGAATCTTTTTTTCCTCTCATTTAGGGACCACAGAAGCAAAAAGGGATTAGTAAGGTTTTTTATGGATCCCTTTGGTTCCGTCTAGGTCCCTATCAATCTCCCGGTACAACCCTGTGCAGGGGGAATTGTTCCTCAAATAAATATGAGGCTTCAACGATCCATAATACGGTCGGCTTGGCTGCATAGTGTAGCGCTTTGTGTGTAAAAAACAGCTTTGGAAACCGTTCGACAAAAC
>JBKGZT010000005.1:0-37947 GCA_046543235.1 Candidatus Acetothermia bacterium
GGAGATAGTATAGAAGCAACTATGTAAAATGAATTTATAGCTTTGGAAACCGTTCGACAAAATCAGGGATCAATTTCCCCAGCGGGGAAATCCCCCTTTCCGATCTCGGCTCGCTCCCCTCCGATGGGATTTTCCTGAACGGTTTCCAAAGCTAGTTTTACACGTAAAATGCTACACTATGAAATAGAAAAACCCGCAGCGAGGTTTCCCCCGCTGCGGGATTATTGGTTCGGTTTGGTTTGGTTGGTTTACATACCCATGCCGCCGGGCATTCCACCGCCGGGCATTCCACTGCCGGGTGCTCCGCCGCCGGGTGCTCCGCCGCCGGCACCTTCATCGTCATCCTCTTCGTCAACTACGAGGGCGTCGGTCGAAAGCAACATACTTGCCACGGAAGCGGCGTTCTGAATTGCCGACCTGGTAACCATCGTCGGGTCGATAATTCCTGCATCCAGCATGTCGGTGTATTCCTCAGATACGACGTCAAAGCCGACTCCTTCGTCTTTTTCCAGAATCCGTTCCGCGATGATGGAGCCTTCGTGACCTGCGTTTTCCGCCAGCTGTTTTACGGGTTCCTTGACCGCTTGCTTCAGGATCTTGGCACCAACTGCTCTATCGCCTTCGAGATCGAGTTCATCGACCTTCGTCGCGGCTTTCAGCAGCGTTATCCCGCCGCCCGGCAGGATACCTTCGTCGACTGCTGCCTGGGTGGCTTCCAGGGCATCCTCCATCCTGGTTTTCCTCTCATCCAGTTCGGTTTCGGTGGCAGCACCGACCTTGATTACGGCGATTCCGCCTACGAGTTTTGCCTTTCTTTCTTCCAGTTTTTCCCTGTCATAGTCGGAGTCGCTGGCTGCTATCTGGTTGTCTATCTTGTCTACCCTACCTTTGATCGCTTCGGCAGAGCCCTTGCCGCCGATTATGGTGGTATCTTCGTCCGTGACCCTTACCCTTTCGGCTTTACCTAACATATCGACGGTGCAGTCGCTTACTTCCATCCCGAGATCCTCGGCTATCAGTTGACCGTCGGTTAACGTGGCGATGTCTTCGAGCTGTTCGTCCCTGCGGTCACCGAAGCCTGGCGCCTTTACGGCCACGCTGTCGAGAGTTCCCTTGATCTTGTTAATGACCATGGTAGTCAATGCTTCGCCGTCGACGTCGTCCGCGATTACGAGTAGAGGATCACCCGTCTGAGCGATCTTCTCGAGAACCGGTACGAAGTCCTGAGCGTTCTTGATTTCCTGGTCCGTTATGAGAATGTAGGGGTTCTCTAGGTTGACCTCCATGTTCTCGTCGTCGGTGACGAAGTAAGGGGAGAGGTATTCCCTGTCGAACTGCATACCTTCAACGAGTTCGTAGTAGGTTTCTATACCTTCGGATTCCTCAACGGTTATGACTCCGTCTTCTCCGGCCTCTTCCATCGTGTCGGCGATGATCTGACCGATCTCTTCGTCGTCAGCCGAGATGGTCGCTACCTGAGCGGTCTCTTCCTTGGATGAGAGTTCCCTGCTCTTCCCTTTGAGTTCTTCGACTATCTTTTCCGTCCCTCGCTTGATGCCCTGTTTCAGGTGCTCCGGGTTGGCGCCTGCTGCTACGTTCTTAAAGCCTTCCTCGAGTATCGCGTGGGCGAGAATAGTGGCGGTAGTTGTCCCGTCCCCGGCCGCGTCGTTGGTCTCGCTTGCAACCTCTTTAACCAGCTGGGCACCCATGTTCTCGAACTTGTCCTTGTATTCCTGTTCTTCAGCGATGGTGACTCCGTCGTTTGTGATGTCGGGAGCACCAAAATCCTGGTCGAGTATAACGTTTCTACCCCTCGGACCAAGAGTGATCCTAACTGCGTCAGCGAGCTTGTTTACTCCTTCCTGCAGCGCTCTGCGAGCGTCCTCGTGAAATTTTACTTCTTTTGCCATTTTTTATTGACCTCCTGAGTTTGGTTATTCGATCTTGGCGAGAATGTCGTTGTTCTTGATAATCTTCAGCTCTTCTTCGTCGACTTCTATCTCCGTACCGGAGTAGCTGGAGAGTACAACTTCGTCCCCGACTTCGACCTCTATGCTGTCGTCCGTACCTACTGCCAGTACTTCTGCCCTGATGAAGTTGTCATCGGACTTGGCACTGTCCGGAAGGACTATGCCTCCTTCGGTAACTTCTTCCTCTTCTTCCGACTCTTCGATCTTCTGGACCAACACTCTTCTTCCTAATGGTTTGATATCCATACTTACCTCCTCTATTTTTTGTTATTGGTTGAGTTATTATAAACCTTAATTAGCACTCTTGGCTTATGACTGCTAACGCAGGAAAAGTGTACTCAATTACCCCCTTTCCGTCAACCCCTCGTTTAAGATATCTTTAAGTGGCCGCGGCCGTCTCTCAGGTGGTCAATTGGTAAATTGGCTATCTTCAGATCTTCGCCTTTTTAAGCTCATCTGCGTATGAGTTTTGCGTTTTAAGTTATGTTCTGGCGGGAAGATAGAGTATTTTTTGGCTGAGCTGAGTGATGATTATGTTACCCCTGGTTTTTTACCGGTAGGGTGAATTCGAACACGGTGCCCTCCCCCTCCTCGCTTTCCACGGAAATCTCACCTCCGTGAGATTCCACGATTTCCTTAGAAATCGTCAGGCCGAGACCGGTCCCTCCCGTTCCCCTGGACCGTGATTTGTCCACCCGGTAAAAGCGATCGAAGACGTGGGGTAACTCGTCTTCGGGAATGCCGCTTCCTTCGTCCGCAACCCGGACGGTGACGGAGTTGGACGTGGAACTAGGAAAAACCTCCACCTGTATCCTTCCTCCCGACGGAGTATGTGTTAAAGCGTTGTCGAGCAGGTTGCGAACCACCTGAGATATCCTCTCCGGATCCGCTTCCAGGAGGGTGGACTCCTCGAAGTTCTCCTGGACCGTAACTCCGGCCCGATCGGCGGTGTTTTTTGTGGCTCTTACCTCCCGCTCGATTATGTCTTCCAGCACCACCGGCTCTCTGTCCAATTCTAACTGGCCTGCCCTGGCACTGTTTACATCCCTCAAATCGTCCACCAGCCTCTTCAGGACAAGGGATTGCTGGTGTAGGGAGTCAAATACATCCTCGGTAGGTTCTACCATCCCTTCCTTGAGCCCTTCTAGATAGCCCTGAATGTTTGAAAGAGGATTGCGAAGCTCGTGGGCGACGTCGCTGACCATCTCCTCTCGTAAGGTCTTTTGTTCTTTCAGTCTCTTTGCAAGGGAATTGAATGCTTCGCCTAACTTGCCGATCTCGCCGCCGGAGGAGGTATCCACCCTCTGATCCAGGTCTCCACCCTTCATCCTCTTCGTGGCCCGTGTTAGTTCCCGAATCGGTTTCAGAATGTTTCTCGAAAACAGGATTGCAAGCACTATTCCCGTTAATCCGGCGATTAACCCCCCGGTAACGACGGACCTGTTTACGGAATTTATGAAGGTTTCCTGCAATGGAGACCGCTCCCGGGATTTTATGAATATCTTGCCGACCTCGACATCTCCAAGGCTGATGGTTACGGTTCTGCGGGCCCAGTTCTCGTCGACGGTGGTTCCAGTTAGTTCGCCCTTGGTGTCGCTTATTACCTCGCCCTCGGGATCCGTCAGCAGTATTCTTTCGCTATATACTTCCGCCACGTTTTCGGTTAGGCTGGTGACGTTGTCCCAGTCACCGTGATACCGGTAGTAATTTGAAAAAGTCAGAGCCAGGCGCTGGTACCTCTCCGCCTGGTCGCTACTGACGTAGCGGTCGAACTGGTTGATTGCGGAATTGGAGGCTATGTAAGAGATCGTTCCGACAGCTATCGCTATCACGAGGAAGAAGCTGGCCAGTAGTTTGATCCGTAAGCTATTAGACATCTTCTTCCTGCTGGTCCGTCCTTCCTGGAGGTGCGAATTTGTAACCTACGCCATGTTCCGTCCGGATGTAAGTCGGATCGTCCGTGTCCGGCTCTATTTTTTTTCTGATGTTCTTAATGTGGACGTCTATGGTCCTTTCAAAGCCCTCGTAGCCGTAACCAAGTGCCGCGTGGATGAGATCCGGGCGCGAGAAGACTCGCCTGGGCTGTTTGACGAGGGTGGAGAGAATGTCAAATTCCGTCGGGGTAAGATCCACCTCTTCATCGTTTAGCAGGACCTTATGGGATTCGAAGTTCACGGTTAAATCTCCGTGGCTGACCTCTTTTGGGCCATCATCCGAAGCCCTCCGCAGCACCGCTCTTATCCTGGCCAGAAGTTCTCCGGGGCTGAAAGGTTTCGTCACGTAGTCGTCCGCACCGAGGTCCAGCCCTTTGATCCTGTCTTCTTCACCGGATTTAGCCGTCAGCATTATTATTGGAGTGTTGGACTCGTTCCGGACGCCACGGCAGACGTTGAGGCCGCTGACCTTGGGGAGCATGAGGTCTAGAACGATCAAGTCTACCTCCCGCAGCCGAAATAGGTTCAGGGCGGCCTGTCCGTCGTAAGCTGTCAGTACTTCGTATCCATCCTTCTCCAGGTAATTCTTTAACAGGTCTACCAGGTCCTCGTCATCGTCTACTACAAGTATAGTTTTGTTCATTGTTGCCTCAAAGCCGTAGTTCCGGGACCCGGTTTTCCTCCGGGTCCCGGTGGGTAGGCGTTATGTCCAGTTAGGGAGTAAGCGTCATCCATCTGTATCCGGTACCCCTGATTACCCTTACCAGCAGGGATTCACCCTGACTCAGATCCGAAGTCACCTTCTTCCAGTCCTCGATCGACTCCAGGGTTACGAGGTCCACATTGCTCCTTCCGGCTTGAAGGAGGACGTCCCCCACTTCCAGTTCTTCGGAGGCAACTGATCCTTCCAGGTCAGTTATAACCAAGCCTGCTTCGACGGAGAGATCGTATTCTTCCCTGAGACCCCCTGAGTTTTCCTGGAGGGTGAACCCAAAACTCTCGTCCGTGTAGGTATCCGGCTCGGGTTCTCCTTCGCCGGAACCCTCGGACCGTCTGCCCAGCTCGACCGAGATGGTGTCCTTGGAACTTTCCCTGGCGTAGGTAATCTCGATCTTTTCTCCGACACTTCTGTACATTATCTCCTGCTGGAAGGTCGAGCCACCGTCGATCTCTTTGCCGTTGATCTCAACTATTATGTCTCCTGCCTTTAATCCCGCCCTGTCCGCGGGTGAGTCCTCAATTACTTCGGAAATCAGAACGCCGTTTCCGTTTTCCAGTTCGAACTTTCTCCCCATTTCGGGGGTAACGTCCTGGAACCAGACACCCAGCCAGGCTCGGGTAACCTCTCCTTCTCTGACCAGGTCGGGTATGACTCTCTTGACGGAATCGATCGATACCGCGAAGTTCAGGCCGGTAAGCGGTACCCCCTGCTGGTTGCGTCTGATTATCGCGGTGTTTATCCCGATTACTTCGCCGTTCGTGTTTACCAGGGGTCCGCCGGAGTTTCCCGGGTTGATCGCCGCGTCCGTTTGAAGCAAGTTCTGGTAGCTCCCTTCGCTGTTTGGCCTCGGGATGGTTCTATCTTTGGCGCTAAGCACCCCTGCGGTTACCGTATTCTCGAATCCTTCCGGATTGCCGATTGCCACGACCCATCCTCCGATGGGCGTTTCCTCGGGATTCCCCAGAGCAACCGTCGGCAGGTTTTCCGTGTTACCTTCCGTAATTTCCAGGACCGCAACGTCGATCATCTCGTCCTGGCCCACCGCTTCCGCCTGGTAAGTTTCCCCGTCGCTAAATACCAAGTTGATCTCCTGGGCGTTAGATACCACGTGTTCGTTAGTCAGCACGTATTTTTCACCCTGCCAGCTGATCACGAAGCCGGACCCGAGCGACTCGACCTGGCGTTCCTCCTCCTTCGGGGGTTCTCCAAAGAAGTACCTGAAGAACGGGTCGTCGAAGAACTCAGACGGCGATCGCTGGGAAACCGATTTACGCACCTCGACCCTGGCGACTGCTGGTCCGACTTTCCCCGCCGCCCGCGTAATCGCGGTCTGTTGGTTATCTACTAGGTTTTCCTCTTCTGCCGTTAACCCCGTGGTCCCTGTTCCGATTAAAGCTATCAAAAGCCCGATGACGACCAAAACCGTAAAGTTGACTGACCTTCTGAGCATGGTAATCCCCCCTTGTCGTTTATTGACGATTCTAATTATACCCTAGCGGGGGGATGTAAAGAAAGTGTGAAGTATTTTTGAAGGAATCGAACTAACTCTTGGAACCTGAATTTCGCCTGGGTCCTTAATATCCTACGGAAACGCCTCATTCGGTCCGGGAACCTTTTCCTCGGAAACCGAAGAACCTTTTTCCCGCTTTGACGTAGAGCCAGATAAATACCACGAAAATCAGCACGGCTGATCCCACGACAAGCCAGGCGTGGAAACCGAGAGGGACCAAACCGAAGAAACCGTTGAGCGGGCTGTAAATCACGACGAACTGGAGGAGGATGGAAGACAGTACCGCCAGTCTGAGCCAGCTGTTCCGCTTGATGGGCTCGCCGAAGATCTTCCTTATCGGCCAAATTTCGACCAGCTCTATCAGTACGAGTTCCGTAAAGGCGACGGTTCGCGCCGTACGCAGGTCGGGCAGGAAGCGGTTAAAGGAAAAGAGGATCAACGTAGTAAGACTCAAACCGATTCCCAGGATGACGTAAACCATGTAACCATTTATTACTCCTTCCCCTTTTTCCCGGGGGGACCGCCCCATAATCCCGGCCGATCTGCCGTCCGCACCCAGTGCAACTGCCGGCAACCCGTCCGTTAAAAGGTTGACCCAGAGCAACATCGGGGCCGTCAGAGGCAGACCGAGTCCGATCATCGAGGCTATAAAGACGGTCAAGACCTCGGCCAGGTTCCCGGAAAGCAGGAGTGAAACGAACTTCCTGACGTTGTCAAATATGGCCCTACCCTCGGCGATGGCTTCCTTTATCGAGGTAAAGTTATCGTCGAGCAGGACTATGTCGGAAGCCTGTTTTGCTACGTCGGTACCTCTGATACCCATGGCAACACCTACGTCCGAGCGCTTCAACGTCGGAGCGTCGTTGACCCCGTCACCGGTCATCGCGACCACGTCGCCCTCCTCCTCTTTTATCAGGTTAAGTATTTTTAGCTTGTGCGAAGGGGATACGCGGGCATAGATGTCGATCTCGGACACCCGTTCTCGCAACTGCCGGTCCGAGAGTTCGTCGACTTCCTTACCCGTTATTACGTCGCCGGTAAAGCCCAGCTTGCTACCGATGGCTTTGGCTGTAATGGCGTTATCGCCGGTTACCATGACGGTCCTGATGCCCGCCTTTCTGCACGCTTCTACCGCGTCTGCCACTTCCTCACGCGGGGGGTCGAGCATTCCCTGGAGACCGATGAAGGTGAGACCTTCTTCGAGTTCTCCCTCCGAGTAGGTATCCGGGTTTTCTCCATCTAGGTCCTTGCTCGCGAAACCGAGAACCCGGAGCGCTTCTTCCGCCATCTCGTCCACTTTCGTTTTTAACTTGCTCCGTTTTTCCGGAGTTAACTCCTTGACCTCGCCGCCTTCCAGGTAGCTATTGCTCCGTTCTAGGAGTATCTCCGGGGCACCTTTGGTAAACGAGGTCACCTTTCCCTCGGTTCGGTGGACCGTCGTCATTCGTTTTCGGTCCGAGGAAAAAGGTACTTCTCTCACTCTTTCGTGATTTTCCTGCAGCTCTTCGACCTCCAGACCCGCATTCCGGGCTGACTTGAGCAGAGCTATCTCGGTTGGATCTCCCCGGCTATCGTCACCCTCAAGGGTGGCGTCATTGCAGAGAGCTCCCGCGGAAAGCAGGAGTTCCTCCGCCGACCCTCCGTCTATATTGGGTAACTCCGACGGGTCGGAGTCGGAAACATCGAGTTCGTTTCCGCCGGCGTAAAGCTTTCGCACGGACATCTCGTTTTCCGTGAGCGTACCCGTCTTGTCGGTGCAGATGGTATCCACCGACCCCAAAGATTCCACCGCGGTCAGCCGTCTGGTCAATACGTTTCTGTCCACCATCTTCCTCGTTCCCATCGCAAGGGAGAGGGTAACGACGGCAGGTAGTCCTTCCGGGATGGCGGCTACTGCAAGTGCCACCGCGGTGAGCACGGCGTCGAGCCAGCTTATCCCGTGAATCAGTATCGATATGGGGATAATTAGGGATGAGATGACGAGCAGGATGAAGCCCAGCCTCTTCCCGAGTTTGTTTACTTCCTTTTGGAAAGGTGTCAGTTCCTTTTCTACTTCCTGAATCTGTCTGGCCACTTCCCCGATTTCCGTATCCATTCCCGTAGAAACCACTACGGCTTTCCCCCGACCTCTGACTACGTTGGTCTGTTTAAAGACGAGGTCCGTCTTTTCGGCGGGGTTGCTGCCGGCCTCGACGGGCTGGAGGTCCTTCTTCACGGGTTCACTCTCCCCCGTCAGGGCCGACTCGTCCACCTTGAGGCTTTCCTCTTCGATTAGCCTGGCATCGGCGGGAATTGCCGATCCCTGTTCGAGCGAAATGACGTCCCCGGGGACGACCTGTTCGCGAGGCACCTCTTTGACCGAACCGTTCCTGTAGACCACGGCGTCCGGCGATGCCATCTCTTTTAGCGCCTGAATCGACTGTTCCGCCTTCCAGTCCTGGACGAAGCCGAAGATACCGTTACCGATAACTATCGAGATGATCAAGTAAAAATCCACCTGGTGGCCCAGAACCAGAGAAAGGGTTGCGGCCACCAGGAGTATGAGGATGAGGAAGTCGGTGAACTGTTCGAAGAACAGTTTCAGCGGCGAAACCTGATCTTCTTCTTCCAGCTCGTTTTTCCCATACTTTTCCAGACGGGCATTAGCCTCTTCTTCCGACAGCCCCTCCGGCGAGGTGGAAAGTTCGTCGTAGATTTCCTCAGGAGTAAACCTGCTCCAAGGTTTTTCTTCCATTTTGTCAATCACCGTTTAGGCAGGATTATGAATAAGTATATAAGTTGGTCTGCTTTAATTTCAGATGATACTTCTGATTTCTCGTTTCGAGGCAGAGAGGGCACGGCTGTTCCGCGCGATCGAAGAGAAAATCGCCGGAGGGTGTTGTGGAATCAGCCCCCCTCCTCTTCGTCGACGACGTATAACTTTTCACGTCCCGAGGAACCCCCGCAGCTTCCGCTGTAAGGACAGAAGTTGCACCCCGATTCACAGGTCGCGTCCCCGAGCATCCCCTCGTGGGCCAGTTGTTCTATCATGGCCCGGAGTGTCTGCTCGCGCATGTCGAGGGAATCCGCAAGCTCGTCCACCGTTTTACCCCGCTTGAGCAGTTCAAGCACCTTATTTTCCTTTTTCATACTTACCATCTTCCAGATAAATCCAGAGGACTAACGCCAGAGTTATCGGAAGAAGCAAAAGCGATGGTGCGACGGGTTCATGGTAGCTGCTGGCAAAGTCCTCCAAAGTGGTGATCCACCGTCCTCCTTCTCCAGGAATCGAGCCCAGTATCAAAGACAGTGCTTCCCCCCCGGCCACGATCCAGATCATCAGGCTGGCAAGGACTCCTCTAGCATGTTTCTGTACGCGGTCTGGTTGGTTTAACGCAAAGAGGTAGATAAATCCCGAGGAGACCAGGATTACTCCCCGCCAGAGCACGAATTCGCCGCTAAAGGTGATAAAAGACCAGGTGTAGCTCCTCCCGGCCAGAGAGAAGATTATTTCCAGAAAGCCGGGGACCAAAGTAAGGATGCCGATTAAGGCGATCGCGGTCGAAGTCGCTTTGTCCCTCACTTCATGTCACCCCCAGGAGTATACCGATCAGGTGGAGGAGTCCTCCCCATAAGAAGACGACCGCACCCAGGGCCAGCAGGCTGCCGCCCAGGACTTTCACCACACCGCCGCTTCTCCTTCCTTCCTTGATTATCATGGAAAATGTCGCTATACAGGGAAAGTAAATCGAGATAAGCACGACGGAAGTAACCAACTGGAAGTTCGACATATCGATCGCGGTTAGCTGGGCCACGGCCAGGTCCTTTCTGAGGAATCCGGCTATCAGCGGGGCGACGGTCTCCTTTGGGACTCCGAACCAGCCCGTGATCACGGGGGCAAGGAAGTCCGCCAACCACGATATCACTCCGCCCAGATAGAGCAGGTTGACCAACCCCACGCCGAGCAGGACGAACGGGATCGCGTTCGTCAGGAAACCCTTTACCTTTACTCCGAGTTTCCTGGCCACGTTGGAGGTAGTGGGGACACGGAAGGGCGGGACGTCCGTCATGATTTCCGGGGACTTGCCGGGAATAATTCTGTCGAGCAGGAAGCCGAACAGAAAGAAACCCGCCAGCAGGTAAAGCATGATGTAGCCGAAGTACTCGGGAATAAGCGATAGCATAACTCCTATCTGGGCCCCGCAGGGGATAAAAATAGACAGGAGGACCATCATCATGAATCTCTGTTTCTTCGTCTCCAGGGTCCTGGTGGCGGCGACGCCGGGTACGTTGCAGCCAAGCGAAAGTATCATCGGCACGACGGCGAACCCGTGCAGTCCTATCTTGTGGAGGACCGTATCGACGAGGACCGCCAGACGGGGCATGTATCCCGAGTCCTCGAGGACGGTAATGACCAGGTAAAACGCCATTATCGCGGGCAAAACCACCCCGATGGCGACGAAGAGTCCGCTGGTGAGGATCCCGAATGCCTCGAAGGAATTGGTCGCTCCGGGATCACCGACGAAGACGTAATAAAGCCATGATCCCTCGAGAGGGAATACCTCCTGGATCCACGGCAGCCAGTGTTCGTCGAAGAGCGGGACGAAAAAGCCGTCGGTAAAGAAGCCGGCGAAGGCGTTGAAAAAGCTCCAGAAACCGTAAAGGACCGCGATCCCGAAAGGAATCCCCGTCAGCGGCTTTACGGTGAGCTCGGCCAGGAGGGACCTTATCGTGATTTCCTCCGTTCCGTATTTGATCGTCTCCCGAGCTAGCTTATCTATTAGCTCCCATCTTCTTTCCGCCTCTAATTTCACTTAAAGCTCCTCGATTCTTTGCTCTAGTTCTTCGACGTCCACGTGAGTTGCCTCGGGTATTCTGTCGACCAGCTCCGCTATTCCTTCCCCGCTGATTGCTATCGTCGGTACGACCGGTACCCCCAGTATTTCTTCCATCCGTTCCGCGTTAATACTGATGTTTGCTTTCTTCGCGTCGTCCCACATATTGAGGGCGACGACCAGAGGGTAGTCCCGTTCGAGGATTTCGAAGGCAAGGTAAAGGCCTCTCTCGATCTTGGTCGAGTCGAGGATTGCGACGACCGTGGCCCCTTCGTGTTCCTTCATGATTTCCATCGCTACCTTTTCGGCCTCGTCCTTTGGTTCCGTGGAAAAGGTACCGGGGACGTCTATTATCTTTGCTTCTTTGTCTTCTATGCGGGCGTAACCTTCCGTAAAGTCGACCGTCGTTCCGGGGTAGTTGGATTCCGTTATTTTCGCTCCGGTGAGCCGGTTGAACACCGCGCTCTTACCGACGTTGGGATGCCCCATCAGTAGGACCGTCATTATTCACCTCTACGGTGATCCGCTTTGCCAGGTTAAGGCCAAGGGAGGTAGTGGATTTTCCTATCGTGACCACGACAGGACCGTTTATCGGCTGCTTCGTATCCATTCTTATTTCCTTGCCAACCCGGACCCCTCGACAGACCAGACGTCGCTTCAATCCACGTTCTATTTCCCTGATCCGTCCCTTCTGGCCGTACTCGAGTTCGGAGAGCTTCTTCGTCTTCGTCCGGGTCAAGTCCGACACACCTTTACTTTGCTTGCCATTCCCCGCCCTATGGTTACGGTGTTTCCGTTCACCTTGACCGTCACGGGACCTCTATTGGATATTATCCGGAGGTTTTCTCCTTCGGAAATTCCGCGAAGAGCCAGCTTCTGTCGAATGCTTTTCCCTCCGGAAATCCCTATTACCCGAACGTGCTGTTCCGAATCCAGCCTGGATAGCGTCATTCTTTATAAGTTGTCTCCTTCGTTTTCCCGCTCCGGCCCCTCGGAACACTCCGGTGGAAATTCGTCGTGTTTACAGTAATAGCTGAAGTGTTTGAGCCAGCGAACCTCGTCCTCCGGGCATCCCTCGACGAACTCGATGAAGCGGTTTAGTTGACTTATCGATTCCTCGCTCAGCGAGTGTTCTACCTTGCAGGCATCCTCGTCTGCCTGTTCCGGGGAAACCTGAAGCATCTCGAGGAACTTTCGGGTGTTTTCGTGGACCCGGGAGACGTCTTTGGCAACTTCCCTCCCTACCTCGGTAAGTGTAACTCCCTCGTATTTTCTATAGTTGATATATCCCCTATCCTCCAGTTTCTGGAACATCTCCGTCACGGAAGGTGCTTTGACGCCCAGATCGCGAGCGATCTCGTTTGTCCTAGCATGGCCCCGGCGGTTAAGAGAATTGTATATGCTCTCGAGATAATCCTCGAAACTTTTGTTTCTCATTTTGAAGTTTAGGTTGAAGTTTAGGTTTACCTAATGTTGGAAAATTATAAAACCACCCCGGGGCGCGATCAAGTCCTCCGATCCTGATGAGATGGAATCATTTTCTTCACCGATATCCAGCTTAGAACCCAAAACATAAATAGCTGGGAAGCCCGGCAGAAAGCTTCCCAGCGTCTCACGACGGATCTCAAAAATGTGAACGAATTGAGATGGTTCGGCAATGAAAAACGTGTGTATAGGGAATTTAGTCTTTCTAGCTCTTACATTTCACCTTCGACCGAGAGCTCGATTATCTTCCTTATCTCCGAGAGGTATTCGTCGGGTAGGTCCTCGATTGCCGGCTCTATGAACCCCTGGACGATCAAACGGGTTGCCTCGTCCTCGTCCAGTCCCCGACTCATCAGATAAAAGAGTTCCTCCTCTTTTATCTTACCGATTGCCGCTTCGTGGGAGAGTTCGGCGTCGTCGACCTCCGAAGAGAGGCCGGGATATGTTTCCATTGCCGCGCCGTTCTCCATTACGAGAGCGTCGCAGCTTATATGTCCTTTTGTCCGGGAGTTTCGGGCGTTTATCGTGCCGCGGGTAATCACCCTGGATTCGTCCATGATAACCGCCTTGCTGTTGTTGATTCCAGTCGATTCTTCTCCTTCAAGATAGATCTCTCCGCCGAGATCGACGTGGGAATCCTCTTTGGTAAGGAGGATGTTGTTGATTTCTACCCTCCCACCTTCCTCGACCCAGTACTTCGGATCCGTTATGTTGGATTTACCCGGACCGAGCCCCACGGAGGTTATGGAGAGCTCGCCGTCTCTCGCTATCTTCCCCCTCTGAGTCGGCCTTGTGTGAACGTATTCCGGCCAGTTCTGGAGGACCGTCAGGTCCACGCTCGCCCCTTCTCCAACGTAAAGTTCCGTCATGTCCAGGTGAAGCGAGTGCCTGGAAAGTATCGGAGAGGTGCAACCCTCGATTAGTTTAATCTCGCTGTGAGGCTCTGCAAAGATCACGATATGTGGTGCCTGAGCCAGAGCTTCCTGTTGGATCAGGAAGAAGAGGTGGAGAGGGATCTCTTCTTTCACACCTTCTTTGACCCAGAGGAAGACGCCGCCATTCCAGATGGCGGTATGATAGGCAGCCAGTTTGCTTTCTTCCGGATCGTAAAGTTGCATGAACCTTTCCCTTGCCTCCGGATACTCCCTTAAGGCCTCCTCCATCGGGGCCATAATCACTCCCCTCTCCTCCCACTTTTGCCGGAAAGAGGAGTCTATCATCCCGGTGTCGTCCTGAATAGTCAATCCCTGTAGCGCCCTCTGTTCCATCTCGCTTATACCCAGTTCATCCAGGAGTTTTTTAGTATCCCGTGGCAGGTCGTCGAGGCTCTCGATCTCGTCGGCCGGGGTCTCGTCCCGCCTGGCTATAAATTCCAGTGGATCGGAGATGATCGGGTCGGTGGACGGGGCCGATTTGAATCCCCGCATTCCTTGATATCTCTTCTCCGTCACCCATCCGGGCTCTTCCTTTCCCTCGGTCAATTCCTTGATCTGATTATCGATCTCCGGAACATCCTGTAATCTGGTCGAAGTATTAATCGCAACCACACTCCTCGTATATCTCGTTAAAGCCTTTTTTCTCGACTTCCTCGGCCAGCCCGGCGTCGCCAGAGGTGACGATTCGTCCATCTTTGAAGAGATGAACTTCCGCTCCGGCCAGGTTCAGATCGTTCAGGGTGTCCCCGTAGTGGGTTATCAGTACGATCGCCGTATCCCGGTTCCGGAGGTAGTTTATCTGCTCGGCGATCAGTTTCAGTGAGTCGACGTCTATCCCGCTGTCCGGTTCGTCCAGGATCAGGAGGTCGGGCGAAATCAACCTTGCCTGCATTAGTTCGAGTCGCTTCCGTTCCCCCCCGGAGAAGCCGTCGTTTATCCCCCGGCCCAGTTCCTCCTCGTCAAAGCCCACGGAGTCGGCAGCCTTCATTATGGCTTCCTTCCTGCTCTCCGGGTCTTTGTAGCCGTTACGGTTTTTAAGTACGGTTTCGAGAAACCTTTCTATTTTCACGCCTTCGATCTTGGGTGGGTGCTGAAAACCCAGCATCAATCCCTTTTTAAGTCTTTCTCCGGGTGTAAGCTCTTCGGCCTCTTCTCCTTTTAGGCGAATCGAGCCTTCGTAGTTCTCGTAGTCCGGGTGTCCTGCTAGTGTCTTAGAGAAGGTAGATTTCCCGCTGCCGTTAGGTCCCATGATTACGTACAACCCCCCTTCTTCTGCTTCGAAATTCAGGTCGTGCAGTATCTCGTCTCCGTCGGAGCGGACCCTGAGGTTTCTGACTTTTAGCATCGTATCACCTGAGTATTTAAAATTTCGATTGTCGTTCCTCTATATAAAAGTAGACTAATTTGCTCAACAATTCAAAGGTATTTTAACTCCATCCGGGCCTGCAGTCAACCGAACCCGCCTATTTCCCGACTGACGAACTTTTGAAAAGACCCTCCAGAGCCGACCCCCGGGCCGACCAAGCTCCGGGATGCTTGTTCGTAGTTCCCTGGTGTACTAAAATGACTCCATGAAATACGTAACGAGATCCGAAAAGGTCAAGGAACTGGACCGGAGAGCTATTGAGGACTGGGGGATAGCTTCTCCTGTTTTGATGGAGAATGCCGGTCGAAACGCGGTTGAGGCGATCGAGGAAGAGCTGGCTCCTCTTCCGGATAGAATCCTGGTAGTTGCCGGAAAGGGCAACAACGGGGGCGATGGTCTGGTCGTGGCGCGACGCCTGCTGGACCGGGGGCATCAGGTCGAGGTGTTTGTCCTGGGTGATAGAAACGATCTTTCTTCCGAGACCAGAAGGAACGCCGAAATTCTGGAGCGAATGACCGAGAAAGTCCGTTACTGTCGTCCCGGGTACGAAGGACTTCTGCGGTCGATTGAGTCTAATCCGCCGCTGATCGTCGACGCGATCTTTGGTATCGGTATCAAGGGCGAACTTAGAGGGAAGTACCCGAACCTGGTTTCCCGGATCAACGACGCGGAAGGTAAGACGGTGGCGATAGACCTCCCCTCGGGCTTGCCCGCCGATTCCGGAGATCCACCGGGGAAGGCCGTCCGGGCGGATCTTACCGTGACAATGGGCCTTTACAAACTTGGATCCCTCCTCTCGGGAGCGGAGGAGTACGTCGGATCCCAGAGGCTGGTTTCGGTCGGCTATCCGGATAAACTGGTGGAGGAGATACCAGGACTCTGGGGCACCCTCGACGACGAGACGGCCCGTGATCTGCTGCCGGAACGGCCGTCAGTCAGCCATAAAGGCAGCTTCGGTAGTCTGCTTGTCGTTGGCGGTTCCCGGGGTATGTCCGGTGCTCCCATGCTTGCCGCCAGAGGAGGTCTCCGGTCGGGTGCCGGTTTAGTTTTTCTCGCCGGACCGGAATCCCTGAAGGACGTCTTCGAGACGAACCTGCAGGAGGTATTGACCGTCCCTGTTCCCGATCGCGAGGGGTCAATTGGACCGGAAGCCCTGGACTACCTGCTCGACGCCGCCGAGGGTAAGGAAGGTCTGGCCGTAGGACCCGGGATCGGCCGAATAAAAGGGGCGGCACGAACCGTAAGGAAGTTTCTCGACCGAGTGAGCGTTCCTCTGGTCCTGGACGCGGATGGGATCGTTGCGTTCTCCGGGGAAACCGAGGGTTTGAATGGGTTAAACGAGGCAGTTCTGACTCCGCACCCGGGTGAGCTGGCCCGCTTAATAGGGTCCGAACCGGCCGAAGTGGACCGAAAGAGATTTCAGCTTGTCCCGAAGCTTGCAGAGGAGTGGGGTGTTACGCTGTTGCTCAAAGGCCCCCCAACCGCGATAGCTTCACCGGAGGGTGACCTGGCCCTGGCCAGCTGTCCCAATAGCGGTCTGGCGAAGGGCGGCAGCGGAGACGTACTGACGGGGTTTATCGGTAGCTTCCTCGCACAGGGACTTTCGCCGTTTTCCGCTGCGCGACTCGGTGCCTGGCTCCATTGCCGGATCGGCCGGCTTGGGACAAGGAAAGGGAGCGAGTACTCGTTACAGCCCGGAGATCTGCTCGAATTAGTCGGCTCCGTTCTCTCCGGCTTGGAAGATAGGGAGGGGGAAGGACGATGAAGCCGAAACTGATTGACACGCATGCTCACGCCAATATGGGTCATTACGATGACGACAGGGTACGGGTAATTAATAGAGCCCGGCAAGCCGGGGTGGCGTTTCTAAACATGGGGCTTGATCTGCCCTCGAGTTACGAGTCGATAGAGCTGGCCAGCGAGTACGATAACGTCTACGCGGGAACCGGTTTTCACCCTCACGAAGCCGACGCGCTCGACGCCTCCGCCCTGAAAGAGCTCGCCAGGGCTTCCGGTGCCGAAGAAGTGAAGGCAATTGGAGAGATAGGCCTAGATTACTACCGCGAGAACTCGCCCAAGGAGGACCAGAGAAGGGCGTTTCGGGCTCAGCTGGATCTTGCCGTCGAAGCCGGTCTGCCCGTCTCGATCCACAACAGGGATTCCACTAAGGATCTCCTGAAGATTCTGCATGGCCGTGAGGATCTGCCCTCGGGTGTTATTCACAGTTTTTTCGGCGACCGGGGGCTGGGTGAGGAGTTTATCGATCTCGGCTTTCATCTCGGGTTGAGCGGTCCAGTTACTTTCGACGGAGAGGGTGAGCTGCGGAGCGCGGTGAGAGATCTACCCCTGGATAGGCTCGTCCTCGAGACGGACTCGCCTTTCCTGACACCCGAACCGAATCGCGGGAAGCGGAACGAGCCGGGTTACGTGGAGTTTGTGGCGAAAAAGGTAGCGGGTATCAAAGGATTAACTCCGGAAAAAGTCGCGCGGATGACGACCAACAACGCCAGGCGGCTGTTTGATCTGGATGAGTACTAATCCCGGGGAACTGGGCATGAAGCTAGGAGCTCATCTCTCCATCGCCGGGGGAATAGATAAGGCGGTGGACCGGGCTATGGAGTTAGACGTCAACGCTTTCCAGATATTTTCTCAAAACGTACGTTCCTGGAGCACCAGGGACCTGGAAGAGGAGGAGGTAAAACAGTTCAAGGAAAAGAGGAAGGAGGGGGAAATACTCTACGTCGTCGCCCATACGAGTTACCTATTGAACCTGGCTTCGCCTAAGGACGACCTCTGGGAGAAGTCGAAGAAGGGTTTGCGTGAGGAGGTAAGGCGGGCCGATGAACTCGGTATCGAGGCGATAAACACTCACATAGGTGCTCACACCGGCTCGGGAAGGGATGCGGGGCTTTCCAGGCTGGTGGAGGCGCTGGAAGAGGTGATCGGAACCGATACCTTCGTGAATTCCGACGTCGAACTCTTGCTGGAAAACACCTCCGGAAGCGGTACAACTCTTGGAGCGGATTTTTCCGAGCTGGGGAAAGTGATGGACGGGCTGGGTCGCCCCGAGAAGGTTGGAGTATGTATCGATACGTGCCACGGTTATGCCGCCGGTTACGATTTTAGCTCGGAGCGGGGCCTTGACGCTACCCTGAAAGAGTTCGATCAGGAAGTCGGGCTTGAGACTCTCGGGTTAATCCATCTCAACGATTCCGTCGGCGAGATCGGATCCAACAAGGACAGGCACGCGCACATTGGTCGTGGGAATATCGGCGAAGCCGGTTTTTCCGCCCTGGTAAATGACCCCCGACTGGAGGATCTCCCGTTCATTCTGGAAACCCCAAAAGAAGAACTGGACGGAGAGGAAGCTGACAGAGTCAATCTTGATACGATAATGAGGCTCAAATCCTAGTTTTCTTAGTTCTTTCCCCTTACAAGGAATAACTTAACTAGCTAATAAACTACGTTTCGGTTTCTCAAATTCCCTCTCGGGGGGTCGATCAAACCTATGCGGACCTATCCGGTGGAGTTCATTCGCCAGTTACTTCCATCGAGGACATGATCTCTAAGATGGTGAGGAATTGAGTTATCGCTATTCCCAGTGTTTCCCGGGAAAGGACACCAAAAGTTGATATTTTGACCCCCTTATATTAAAATTCTTCCTGAATAAATACCCGAATAAACGCGATAAGTAGGCTCAGGGAAATCAATCGTGGCTTGATTTACCCGGTAGGTTAATGCCGAGTCTAGCCAAAAGAGGCTCTAGGCTATTGGCCGCAAAACCCGTCGGGAGGTATAGGATATGGAAATATTAAAAGTAGCGTCGAGTTCAAATCCTAACTCCGTCGCCGGAGCAATAGCGGGAGCGATTGAATCGGACGGAATAGTAGAAGCACGCACCATCGGAGCGGGAGCGGTAAATCAGGCCGTAAAAGCGATAGCGATCGCTCGCCGTTTGCTGGATGGGGAAGGAGAAAATCTCAGCGTGATCCCGGGATTTATTGACCTGGAAATAGATGGGGAGGAAAAGACCGGGGTGAAGTTCGTCATCAATCTAAAAGAGGAATAACTAAGAGGTCTTTTCGGATTCTCTTCTCTCCCTAAACTCTTTCATGTAGTCCAATTATTTCCGTATTTCCAATTTGAGATGATCAAGAAAGAAATAAGAAGGGTATTGTCCGAGAGATTGGGAGAACTCGGGTTCGAACTCGAGGGGGAGGAAATTAGCGTCGACGAACCTTCCAACCCGGAGTTCGGGGATTACGCCTCCAGTATAGCCCTTGAACTCGGTTCGGAAAAAGAGGAGTCTCCCCGTCAGCTGGCCGAGCAAATCGCCGAAGGGCTCGAGAAGGACGGGTTTTCCGACGTTTCGGTTGATGGTCCGGGCTTTATCAATTTCGAACTTTCCTCCGATCTCTACGGGAGAAGCCTCACCCGGTTGCTCGAGGAATCTAATCCGCTTTCAGGATACTCGAAATCCAGGAGCGAGAATATCCAGATCGAATTTGTCTCTTCCAACCCGACTGGTCCGCTCACCGTAGGTCACTGCAGACAGGCCGTTTTAGGAGACGTACTGGCCTCGCTCTACGAGAAGCTCGGTTACGACGTAGAAACCGAGTATTATTTCAACGACGAGGGTAGGCAGATCGATATCCTGGCTCGTACCCTCTGGGCCCGCTATAAGCAGGCCCTGGGTGACCCGGTGGAGATTCCCGAGGAGGGTTACAAGGGTGAATACCTGATAGATCTTGGCGAAAAACTGGCCGCCGAACAGGGGGAGGAATACGACGAGTGGGACGAGAAAACGGCTTCGTTTTTCAAGGACGAAAGTCTGAATGAAATGATCGGGAGAATAAAGGACGACCTGGCTTCGCTCGGAGTGGAATTTGACGGGTGGTTCAGGGAATCCCGCTTACACGAGGAAGGCGAAGTAGAGAAGGTCCTCGATCTCCTGTCTGAAAAGGACGCCACTTACAGGGAAGAGGGGGCGCTCTGGCTGAAGGCGGAAGAAAAGGGAGCGCCAAAGGACGTCGTGCTGGTAAAAAGTGACGGCGAACCTACTTACCTCTTGCCTGACATAGCATATCATCTCGACAAGTTCGAGAGAGGATACGACCGGGTGCTGGTTCTTCTTGGCGCCGATCACCAGAGGCACGTGGAGAACATGAAGGCGGCGTTGAGCTGGCTGGATTTACCGGATGACTTTTACCAGGTTTTGATAAACCAGTTCGTCAGCCTCTCCAGCGAGGGGGAAGTCAGGAAGATGTCCACCCGGGAGGGGGAGTTCGTCACCCTCCGGAGCCTTGTGAAAGACCTCGGGAGGGACGTAGTACGTTACTTCATGGTGGAAAGGAAACCGGAAAGCCACCTCGAGTTCGACTACGATCTGGCGAAGGACGAATCTATGGACAATCCGGTATACTACCTCCAGTATGCACATACAAGGATCGCGAGCATATTCAGAAAGGCCGATGGGGCCGGAATTGAAGGAGAGCTAAAACCGGCTGAAATCGACCCGGGTCTGCTGTCCGAGGTGGAGGAAAAGGAACTTATCAAGGAGCTGGACGAGTTTCCCGATATCGTAGAGTTTTCGGCGGAGGATTACGGGCCACATCACCTGGCCCGCTATGGGGAAAACCTGGCCGCGGCTTTTCATCAGTTTTACAACAAGCACCGGGTACTCGTGGACGAGGAGGAACTCAGTCGGGCCCGCCTCGGTCTCTGCCGAGGGATTCAGGTCGTCCTTCGGGAACTGCTGGACGCGCTCGGCGTTTCGGCGCCTGAGGAAATGTAATGGTTTTACTGGCAGGAAGGGGGAGAGTAGATGAGCTGGTTTGGTAGGCTGAAGCAGGGCTTGAAGAAAACCCGGGATAACCTGGTTGGAAAGGTAGAGAGCGTAATCGGTGGTTATAGCAGGATAGAGCCCGAACTGCTCGACGAGATCGAAGAATTGCTGGTTACCGCGGACATCGGCGTCAATACCGCCATGGAGGTAATCGACCGGGTAAAGGAACGGGTGGAAGAAGAAGGAGTGACCGACCCGGAACGGCTGGAGGACTTCCTCAAGGAAGAATTGAAGGAGAGACTTTCCGGGGCCGAAGAGGGATTAACACTCCGGGAGGATGGTCTAACGGTGATGCTGGTTATGGGCGTTAATGGTTCCGGCAAGACGACGACTATTGCGAAAATCGGGGAGAAGTTCGTTTCAGAGGGAAAGGAGGTCGTTTTCGCAGCTGCCGATACCTTCAGGGCTGCTGCCATCGAACAGCTGGAATTCTGGGCCGAGGAGGTCGGAGCAACCCCGATAAGTCATGACATAGGCGCCGATCCGTCAGCTGTTGCCTATGATTCCCTCGAGTATTCACTCAACAACGACGCCGACCTGCTGTTGATAGACACGGCGGGGAGGCTTCAGACAAAGCACAACCTGATGGAGGAACTCAAGAAGATAAATCGCGTGATCGAGAAGCAACTGGAGAGGCCGATCGACGAAAAGCTTCTGACCATCGATGCGACTAACGGTCAGAACGGAGTATCACAGGCGGAGAAGTTCGACGAGGCCATCGGACTGACAGGTATCATCCTGACCAAGCTGGACGGAACGAGCAAGGGAGGGGTGATTTTTCGGATCGTCGACGAGTTATCCGCCCCGATCAGGATGATCGGTGTTGGAGAGGACGAGAAGGACCTGCACGAGTTCGACAGAAGAGAGTTCGTAGAAGCACTGTTTCGATAATTTCCACAGAATTAACGGGAGGTTAATTTATGGAATACGTCTATTTCTTTGGTGGCGGAGAAGCCGACGGCTCGGAAGAGCTCGAGGACATCCTCGGGGGTAAGGGTGCCAACCTGGCAGAGATGACCAATATAGGCATACCAGTACCCGCGGGTTTCACAATTTCCGCTGAAGTTTGTCAGTATTATTACAGGCACGACGAGACTTACCCGGAAGGCCTGGAAGACGAAGTGGAGGAAAACCTGAGGCAACTAGAAGAGGAAAACGGAAGGGAGTACGGCGATCCTGAGGACCCGCTTTTGCTTTCTGTCCGGTCGGGAGCGGCCGTATCGATGCCGGGAATGATGGACACGGTTTTGAACGTCGGTCTGAACGAGGAAACTCTGGAAGGACTGGTCGAGAGGACCGGAAACGAAAGGTTCGGCTGGGACTCCTATCGTCGATTAATTCAGATGTACGGAGAGGTAGTGAAGGGTATCGATGCTCGGGAATTCGACGAGGCCCTGGAAGAACTAAAGGAAGAGAAGGGCGCGGAGAACGATACCGATCTGAACGTCGATGACCTGAAGGAGGTCGTGGAAGTCTTCAAGGATATTTACCAGGAAAACCTCGGCGAAGAGTTTCCGACCGATCCCATGGATCAGCTCTGGGGTGCGATCGACGCCGTATTCGGTTCCTGGAACAACCCGAGAGCAATCAAGTACCGCAATATAAACGATCTCCCTCACGACGCTCTGGGAACGGCGGTCAATGTCCAGACGATGGTATTCGGAAACTCCGGGAAGAACTCCGCGACGGGGGTCGCTTTTACCAGAAACCCCTCGACGGGCGAGAAGAAGCGGTACGGGGAATACTTGAAGAACGCTCAGGGAGAAGACGTCGTGGCCGGTGTCCGGACGCCCAAAGACATAAAGACCCTCAAGGACGAGATGCCGGAGGCCTGGGAAGAACTGGAGGAGATCTTCCAGAAACTGGAGGAACACTACAAGGACGTGCAGGACGTCGAGTTCACGATAGAGGATTCCGAACTTTACATGCTGCAGACCAGGACGGGCAAGCGGACGACCAAGGCAGCCGTCAAGATAGCGGTCGACATGGCCGAGGAAGGACTAATAGACAAGGAGACGGCGGTCAACCGCATTGACCCGGAATCGCTCGATCAGCTCCTTCACCCCTCCTTCGACGAGGAGGCGGAGAAAGAAGTGCTGGCAAAGGGGATCAATGCTTCTCCGGGAGCTGCAGTCGGGCAGGTCGTATTTACTGCCGCGGAGGCAGTTGAGAAAAGCGAAAACGGGGAACCCGTCATCCTGGTCCGCACGGAGACCTCCCCCGAGGACATCGACGGGTTGGAAGCAGCTGAAGGAGTACTGACTTCCCGTGGAGGTATGACTTCTCACGCCGCAGTGGTTGCCCGTGGCATGGGTAAACCAGCTGTCGCCGGCTGTGGAGCTCTGGATATAGATTACGGAGCCGAAAAGTTTGATGACGACGGGACGACCGTCGAAAAGGGAGATTATATCTCTATCGACGGGACGACGGGCGAGGTCATGCTCGGAGAGGTTCCGACCGTCGAGCCGAAGATGGAAGAGAGCTTCCAGACCCTGATGGAGTGGGCGGACGGCGTCCGGAAACTCGGCGTCAGAACCAATGCCGATACTCCCGAAGACGCCGGAAAAGCCAGGGACTACGGAGCGGAGGGCGTCGGTCTTTGCCGTACGGAGCACATGTTCTTCGGTGACGACCGCCTCCCCTACATAAGGCAGACCATCATGGCCGAGGACCGAGAGGAAAGGGAAGAGTACCTGACCGAACTAGCTAACTTCCAGGAAGAGGACTTCGAGGGAATACTCGAAGAAATGGAAGGTCTGCCGGTTATTATCCGGCTCCTCGATCCCCCGCTTCACGAGTTTCTGCCGGACTCCGAGGACGAAATAGCGGAATTTGCGTCCGAGTCGGGTATGGAGCCTTCCGAAGTGAAGGGCAAACTCGAAGAACTGGAGGAATTCAACCCGATGCTCGGTCACCGTGGATGCCGGCTGGGCATTACCATGCCGGAGATCTACGAGATGCAGGTCGAGGCGATTGCTCGCGCGGCAGCCAGCCTGCAGGACGATGGCGTGAACGTCAAGCCCAAGATTATGGTGCCGCTTGTCGGTGAGCCGGAGGAAATGAGGCGAGTCAGGAATTCGATCGAATCGGTGGTAGAGGACGTTCTGGAATCGCTGGGTGCTGAACTCGAATACGAAATAGGCACGATGATCGAAATACCGAGGGCATGCGTCCTTGCCGACGAGATAGCCGAGGACGCCGAGTTCTTCTCCTTCGGGACAAACGACCTGACCCAGCTCACTTTCGGTTACAGCAGGGACGACGCCGGCAAGTTCCTCGAAAGATACCTGGAAGAAGGGGTGCTCGAGGACAACCCGTTCGAAACCCTCGACGGACAGGGAGTTGCGGAGTTCATGGAGATGGCTACCGAACGGGGCAGAAGCACGAACGGGGACCTGTCGGTCGGTATCTGTGGCGAACAGGGAGGAGACCCCGACTCAATAGAAATCGCGAAGGAAGTTGGTCTGGATTACGTCAGCGCGTCGCCGTTCAGGGTGCCGATAGCCAGGCTGGCAGCAGCTCAGGCAGAGTTGGAGGATTCCGAAGAGTAACTCTTGAGGGCTAGGATGTAACCTGACGAGGGGGAGCCGTCAGGCTCCCCCTCTTTTTATTCTTCCACCCAGACGTATTCGGCAAAGCTTAGAAAGGTTCCCAGCCTGCTGAACTCCTTCGTATTTCGCAGGTCTTCGTTCGTGGCGTACAGGAAACTTTCGCCTGCGACGTAGATCAACGGTAGTTCCCGAGCGTAAATCTCCTGAAATTCGTCGTAGTAGCTTTTTCTCTCGGAGAAGCTCGAAGCCCGCCGCGCCTGTCCAAACAACCTGTCGATCTCTTCTTCCCATTGGGTCGGGTTCACGTCTGCTCCAGGGTGCCAGAGGTGAAGTGGACCGGAAGTGGTAAAGATGTCGGAAAGCGTTACGGGTACCGCGGGGTTGGTCATCAAGCTGACGATTACGGCACTGTAGTCCCCCCCAACCAGCCTGGAAGAGAACTCCTCGAACCCCACTGGCATCACGCTGGCCTCTATTCCGATTCTCTTCAGGTTTTTTACAATGATTTTTCCGGTTCGAAGCCTGACCCGATTGCCCTTGTTGACCAGGATTTCGAACTCTACCGGATTCCCCGGGCTAAGTTCCCGAATCCCGTCGCCGTTCTCGTCCCGGACTCCGAGCTCGTCCAGAATTCTGTTCCCTTCGTCGGAGTCAAATTCATAAGGTAGGTTATCCTTCAGCTCGGCGTTGTGATAAGGCGATAGCCGGGATATCGGTCCGAACTGGAGCTGGCCAAAACTGTTAAAAACCTCCTCGATTATCTCGTTACGGTCAATGGCGAGGGATACGGCTTTCCTAAAATCAGTCTCCCGGAATAGACCAACGAGCTCTTCGTTTTCCGTATTCCAGTTGAAAGTCATAAATTCCGCGCTCATAGGGGCGCCTCTTTTGTCATCACCAGTGTATATCCTCCAGTCCTCTTCGTCGTACCGGCTAAGCAGGTAGGGCATGTCCTCTATCTGTGGTCGAAGGAGGTCAGTCTCGTTGTTTTTGAACTTGAGGAACTGGACGTCGTCGTTCTTTACCTTCAGAACGCTGTAACCGTCTAAGTAGGGCAACTGTGTACCCCCCGGGTCGGTTTTGTAGTAATAGGGGTTGCGCGTCATCACGATTTTTTCACCAGGTACGAACTCCTGAAGCTTGAACGGGCCCGCCCCTACTATCTCCTCGGGATCCTCCTCCGCCGTCTTTCTCCCCCACAAGGCGTTGAATTCCTCGCCGGATAGATCAGCCAGTTTATGCTCCGGGTAAATCCCTGTGCTGACGCGGCGGGGAAAGAACCCGAAGGGCTCCGGAAGCTCAAACCGAACCGTCAGCTCGTCCACCTTCTTTACTTCCGGTAACTTTCCCCCGACCCGTAGCAGGTCCCTGGTGTCCGTCTCGACTTTTGGATCAAAAATCAACTCCTGGTAGGTAAAGACTACGTCCTCCGCCGTCAGGGGGTGACCATCGGAGAACTTGAGGCCCTTTCGCAGGTGGAACGTGTAGGTCAGTCCGTCTTCGGATACCTCCCATGATTCAGCCAGACCTGGAGTAACACGTCCGTTGACCGGGTTTTTCCCGATTAGCCCCGAACCCATTATCATTCGGGTTACGTCGGTTGAAGCCTTTGAGCCGGCCAGGAGGTCGTTAAAGGTATCCGGGAATTTATCGGTAGAAAACTGAACCCTTCCCCCGGTTTTCCCGGGCTTCAGATCTCCCATCTCCCAAAGTTCGCTTGATTCCCCGATCGGAACAACCAGTGGATCCTTCGGAGGAAACGTTTCTCGGGCGAGACACCCGGGTGAGGTTAGCAGGAATCCACCCAGGGTTAGCAGAAGAAAAACGAGAGTGGAGTACTTGACCGCTCCAGACTTGTTCATCTCAGTCCCCCCTTTTATTCCGATCTTTATCCAGAAGCCTTTCCGCCAGAGCCGAAGCTAACGCGGAGCGGTAGGCTTCCGGGGCGTAGCCGGTAGCCGCGCCGGCCATCCGTTCAAGTTCACCTCTCGTCCTGTCGGAATCCGCCAGGACCAGGGACCAGGCTCTGGCCGCTCCATCCCTGATTTCACGTGTTTCTCCGTTTCGGGTAAGGGATTTCAGTTCGTCCGGTTCCAGGTCCCCCCTGGCCATCTCTCCAAAGGCTATCCCCGCTGCTTTTCTCAACCAGACGTTCTTGTTCTCGTCTGAAGCGATTTCTCGAAGGTGGTTTAAGGAGATATCGGGGGAAATCCTGCTGTAATATCTTATGGCTAGAGCGCCCGCTGCGGCCTCCTTTATCAATTCGCTCTCGCTCGTCCGGATAAGTTCTTTTAACTCCTCGGCCGAGTAGGAATTTGGATAGATCGACTCCAAAGCCGTCGACGCGGCCCGACGGAGTCCACTTTCCTCGTCCGTTTTTGCCATCTTCTCCAGGTCCCTCATCGTATAACCCTCGATATCATTCAGATTAAAGGCCAGGTAGTATATCCCCAAAGACCGGCTCGCCGCTTCCTTCAGTTCGGAGGTTTCCCCTTCTTTCACGATCTCTTCAAGCTCCTCCGACTTTTCCTTTGCCTCCTGAAGCGAGCCCACCCTCTTTACGTCCTCGAAGTTCCTAGCCAGGGCTGCAATGGCGGACCCTTTCAGCTCCCTGGTTCTCGCCTCTTTGGCTATTTCTTCCAGCCTGGAGGACTCGAATTCCTCCTGTACGTACTTCTTCCTCAGGGCAATAGAAGCTGCCTTCCGTAATTCAGGTATGAAATCCGCGTTTGCCCGCTTTTCTAGTTCTTCGATAGTGCTGCCGCGGACGAACCCCGCCACCGTCAGCAGGGAAAGCGAAACCAGAACCGCAATGGGTATTCTAACGCGAGCCGGCATTTTTCCACCTCTCATTTGGTGTATTTTTGCTCCTGGTCAACCTGGATCAACCCGGGACGGATTCTAACTCCCGACTTATAACTCTCCCGAGGCGGTTTATTCCTTCCTTGATTTTGGCCGTCGTCAACAGCGAGTACGAGAGCCTCATGGTATTTCTGCCACCGCTGTCGACGTAAAAGTTATGTCCGGGGACGAAAGCGACGTTTTCTTCCAGAGCCCTCTCGAATAGCTCTTGAGAGTCAGTTCCCTCGGGGAGGGTTACCCAGGTAAAGAGTCCTCCGTTGGGTTTAGTCCAGGTTAGACCTTCTACGTCCGGAAAACTCTCCTCCATCGACTCGAGGATGGTGTTCCGGTTCTCCCTGTAGTAGCCCTGTAGCTCCTCCAGGTGCTCCGAGAGATCGTTTTCCTTCAACCAGTCGGCGGCGATCCACTGTGTGGTAGTAGAAGTGCAGAGGTCGGTTGCCTGCTTCATCGTGACGAGCTCACTGATTAGCTCCGCAGGCCCGGCGGTAACAGCCAGACGCATCCCCGAGGAAAGGATCTTCGACAGGGAGACGAGGGTTATGACCCGCCCCGTCTCGTCGTAGGTACTTATCGGCTTTTTGAACTCTCCCGAGAACCTGACCCCGAAGTAAGGGGTATCCTCGATTATCAACAGCTCGTGCTCTTCGGCTATCCTTACGATCCTTTCCCTCTTTTCCTCGCTCATGGTGACTCCGGCCGGGTTCTGGAAATCGGGTATGACGTAGACGAACTTGGCCCTCTTCCCGCTTTTTTTCGTTTCGACTATCCTTTCCTCCAGGGCATCGAGATCCATACCGTCCCCCTCGAGCGGGACCCCAATTTGCTCCGCCTGGAAAATCGAGAAGGATTGAACTGCTCCCAGGTAAGTTGGCAGGCCGCAGAAGAGGACGTCACCCGGATCGAGAAATGCCTTACAGGCGAGGTCGATCGCCTGCTGTGACGAATTGGTCGAAATGACGTTCTCGAGTTCCAGCTCCAGCCCGAAATTCGATAACCAGTCGATCATTTCCTCGCGGAAAGCAACTACCCCCTCGGTAGTCCCGTATTGTAAGGACTTCCGGTAGTTGTTCTTTAACTGCCTTTCGGCCGACTTGGCTAGACTCGCACTGGGGAATGTATCCGGTTTTGGTAGCCCTCCGGCGAAGGATATTACCTCCGAGTCCTGAGTAAATTTCAATACTTCCCGTATGGCGGACCGGCCCGTGTTTTTTGCTCTTTCCGACAGGAATTTTTTCATTTTATTTCCCCTCCTGAGGATATTTTAACCGGTGAGCTGAAAAAGGCAACTTGCGACCTACCTGCAACTATCAACCCCGACGAAGTCGTTAGCTACCACCGGATTTGATCAACCTCGTTCCCACTTCCTTGAATACTCTGCCCGCCGTCGCCCCACCCCAGACGGGAGTGGTTCCAACTTCATCGATGACTATCAAAATCAGATATTTCGGATCGTTCTCGGGGAAAAAACCGGCAAACGACGAGATGTACGTATCAGAAAGGTAACTACCGCCAGCCGCTTTCTGTGCTGTTCCCGTCTTTCCGGCGACGTTGTAACCCGGGATTGCTGCTTCCTGGGCGGTACCGTCCACCACTACCTGGCGGAGCATCTCATTCATCTCTTCGACCGAGTTCGTATCGGCAATTAGTCCGCGGCTGGTCCCGGAATCGCCCAGTTCCTCGATCGTCTCGCCTTCCGGCCCCTTAATTTCCTCTACCAGGGTCGGTTCGACAAGGCTACCTCCGTTGGCGATCGCTGCCATTTTACTCGCGAGCTGGATGGACGTAACAGACATACCCTGTCCTATGGGAATAGAGCCGATTGAGAGTCCGGACCACTGACTGAAATGCTCTAACTGGCCGGATTGTTCGCTGGAAAGCTCGATACCCGTTTTCTGCCCGAAGCCGGCGTCGCTGAGGAAATCGTAAAGCCTTTTTTCGCCGAGCTCCTGGGCTACTCTGATTGTCCCCGTGTTGATAGAGTGTTTGATGACCTCGGTAAACGGCACGGTCCCGTAATCCCTATACTGGGCGTTGTTGATCGGGTGGCCGTGAAGGACGAGGGGAGTGTCACCGTTCACGGTCGTATCCGGCTCCACGACGTCGTAGTCGAGAGCTGCTAATCCGGAAAATACCTTCATAATGGAACCGGGTTCGAACGAATTGGTCACCGGGACGTTCTTTCTTTTTTCTGGGTCGTAGTCGCCGTAATTGTTCGGATCGAAACCGCTGTCCTGGGTCATTCCGAGTACGGCGCCGGTTTGAGGATCCATTACCACGCCCCACGCCCTCTTTGCCTCGAAACGGTCGACTCCTTCCTTTAACTCCTGTTTTAGTGTGTGCTGAATTTTTAAGTCGAGGGTAAGTTGGACGTCGTAACCGGGCCGTCCTTCAACCAGTGTTTGCTGTCTGTAGGGGAACCTATTTGCTCCGTAAGTTAACCTCTTGACCTCCGGTTCTCCTTCGAGGGCGTCGTTTAGCGAGTGCTCCACGCCGGAAAGACCTTCGCCTTCAACCCCTGTAAAACCGACGATCGAACCGACCAGTTCTTTTTGCGGGTAGGCCCTGCGGGATGAATCGAGAAGAACGAGCCCTTCTATACCGGCGTTTTCGACCCGCTGTTTGATTCTGTTGCCCGTCTCATAGTCCACCCTTCTGTCTACCCAGGTGAAGGAGGATTGGCGATAGACGAGCGATTCTATCTCGTCTCTGGGGATGTTCAGCTCGTCGCTCAGAATCTGAATCAAGAGTTCGGGTTGGGTCATGTTGTACGAGTCCACGGCTACCGCGTAAGCGGCCCGGTTGATAGCCAGAGGATTTCCGTCCCTATCGTAAATTCTCCCCCTTTCGGGCTGGACAGTTACTTTCTGCTTGTGGACCGCTTCCGCCCTTTCCTTCCAGGTCTCCCTTTCCAGGATCTGGACAGTGACCAGCCGCCAGACCACCAGGCCGATACCGGCAACGAAAAGGACCGTGATGAACCATAATCTATTTTTGTTTATCAACTGCAACCTACTCCGTTTCTTCCGAAGTTTCTTCCTCGATTCTCGGTTCCACCATGCCGAGCCTTTCCTTCGCGATCCTTTCTATCCGTTCGTAGGAAAAATAGCGGGCTCTATCCATCAACAGCTCCTTTTTTCTTTCCCGGAGCGGGACCACGGACTCGTCCAGTTCGTCGACCCTGCGCTGGAGATAGATAACCTGCCAGCCCTGCCAGAGGTATAGGAAGATCAAAGACAGGATCACCAGGGCAGCCAAAACCAATTTAATCCAGGGAAGAATACCGTCGGCTAAGTTGATGTTCATCTCTCTTTGGAGGCAAGCTTTCTGCCGGCCCTCAACCTGGCGCTTCTGGATCTGGGGTTTTCCTCGATCTCCTTCTCGTCCGGCGTTATACCGTTAGCGGTGATCTCGATTTCCCGTTCCGCCTCGCAGCGGCAGATGGGCAGGTCGGGCGGGCAGGTACAGTCCTCTTCCTTGTGAGCAAGAAACCTCTTGACCCGGCGATCCTCCAGGGAGTGGTAGGCAATGACGACCATGACTCCGCCTTTTTCCAGGGAATTATAAGCTGCCTCGAGCCCCTCTTCGAGGTTGGTCAGCTCGTCGTTTACGGCTATCCTTAGCGCCTGGAAGGTCCTGGTCGCGGGATGTATCTTTCGACTCCACCTTTCACCCTCCGGTAGCGCGGCTTTTATTACGTTCACCAGCTGGTCGGTCGTCGTGATCCTCTCCTCTTCTCTTTTCTTCACGATCTCTTTTGCTATCCCGTCCGCCCAGCGCTCCTCTCCGTATCGGAGGATCAGGTCTTTCAGGGCCTCGAAGGAGTATTCGTTGACTATTTCTTCCGCCGTGGTATTACCTTCACTGTCCATTCTCATATCCAGAGGTCCGCTCGATTGAAACGAGAACCCCCTTTCCGGATCCTCGATCTGAAAGGTGGAAAACCCGAGGTCGAAAAGGACCCCGCTTAGCGCTTCGACCCCCGCCCTCTCCATGGCAGACTCCATATCTCTGTAGTTCCCCCGGTAGAGTTTGATTTGAGGAGAAAGCTTCTTTAGCCTCTGGCTCGCCACTTCCAGGGCGGTTTCGTCCAGGTCCAGTCCGATCAGGGTTCCGTCCGCCCCGAGCTTTTCGGCGATTGCCGCCGCGTGTCCACCCGTGGAGGTAGTTCCGTCGAGGAAGACGTCATTCGGTTTTTCACCGGGAGCAAGATGATTCAGGACCTCTTCTACCATTACCGGCTCGTGGAGTGGAGGGCTAGAGTCGGAACGTTTCACTCTGATCATTCAGCTCCTCTTCGATCCAGTCTAGGGTTACTTCCATACCCTGTTCAGCTTTTTCCGCCATTCTGACTCCTACCCGGCCCGCGGCCGATTTTAACTTTTCCCGGTTCTCGTAGTTTTCTTTCAGATCCGATAGGTATTCTGTACCTTCGATCAGTTCTTCTGGATGCCAGAGCGAAAAGTCCGGGGTCTCGTAGGATTCGTTTATTTCCTCGATTAGCGAGTCCATTTTCGGGTCGTAGCTTATCCCCTGGACGGGTACACCGCTGATGAAGGAAAATATTAACGTATGCAGGCGGCCCGCGATGACCAGATCCAGATCTTCCATCATGTCGATTAGCTGGATCGGAGAAAGGTGGTCGACGTCCAGAACTTTGGTTGGCGCATCCGTGTAGGATTGTAGGTCGGAATTTAGCTGCCTATCAGCCGGGGATTCGGACGAGAAGAGGACTATCGTGACGCCGTATTCTTCGTGCAACATCTCGAGGCCACTGGAGACTGCTCGCAGAACGTCGGTCCTACCTTCCACGTCGTCCCTGAGAGCGGCGGCCACTATGTTGTCTTCCGGCTGAGGGAGAAAGTCTTCCCGGTCCTCGCGTTTTCGGTCAAGCAGGAAAGCCAGATCGCTCCCCTGCTTTACCCGGCTGCCATCCACCCCTAAGGATTTCAGAACCTTTAGGCTCCGGTCGTCCCTGACTAGAAAACCTTCCACGCCGGATAGGGCCCTTGAAAGCAGGTACTCGTTGTATCGTCTGTTTACCGGCCCGATTCCCTGACCAACTACGTACACGGGAACGTCCAAAAGCCTGGCGAGATAGATTATTCCGAGGTAGTACCAGAGCGATAAGGAGCTGGTCCTGTCTTGAAACAGCCCGCCGCCACCGCTGATCAGGACGTCCG
This sequence comes from Candidatus Acetothermia bacterium, assembly GCA_046543235.1. Lineage (GTDB taxonomy): Bacteria > Bipolaricaulota > Bipolaricaulia > M55B111 > M55B111 > JAGXLP01. Next base: position 32,174 of record JBKGZT010000005.1, read on the forward strand.
TCTTCCTGATCGTCCTGATCAACCCTAAAACTCCCCAGCGATTAACCGCCCGGACTCCGTGTTCGCTCTCGGTTTTTTTCGGAGCGTTGCTGAGCACAACTACCTCCGGTTCCTCGGAGCCGAAGCGATCACGAATTGACGACACGATTGAATCGAGTATTGCCTCGTCCCCGAGGTTGCCGAAGCCGTAATAGCCGGAAATCGTTATTCTGTCAGCTGTTTCCAGAGGTAGATCCCTCCGGTGATTAAGAAGAGTAAACCAGTACCCAGAATTAGCCCCCCGGCCAGACCATTTGCCGTTCTGATTAGGGATACTCTGATGGGGGTATGAACGTGAATGAACGTGTTGATAATCGAGACCTGACCTGTAAATCCTAATAGGAAAAGGCCTAACTTGCAAAATTGAAGTTTTTCGATAGACCTTCCGGAAAGATATAGCCAACCTATCATGGCAGGATGGCCGATCAGAAACTCCTTGAACCTCGGCCTGACGAGGAAGGTGCTATCGAGCCAACTCCGGATGGCTTCTTCCAGGTCAGTGCTGTTGAGGAAGTTAAAGTTTCCGCTCCGGACGAGCAGGAAGGAAAAGAGTGCCAGAAGGGCCGCCCCGGCAAGGACTTTTCCGTAGCTAAAACTAATTGCCGATAGTTCGAAATCTCTCGAATAAAACCCAAGGAGGAGCAGTCCCGCCAGCGGGAGAAAAAGCGAGGCCTTTACTCCCCGGAACTGGTGGAGCTTTAATATGAAGAGATCGTCCAGAAGGAGGCTCGATATAGCCAGGCCCGCGAAGCACGAAAACAGGGAGACGGCCAGAAAGTCCAGGTAAGTCCGCCCCGGCACCCTCTTCGAAAGGTTCGTAAAGCCGTATCTTTTGAGCAATCGGTAGGCGAGAAGGGGAGCTCCAAGAGCCAGCAGGAGGGCAGCGACCTGTTTCGTCAGTATCGGGGCGGCCAAAAGTCCTACCGAGGTCAGGGCCGAGAGGGTGATGATAAGGGCAAGGGCCGTCTTACCGGAGAGCTTTTCCCCCATGAAGGAGAGAAGTACACCGGCCCCGATCAAACTGACGATCAGGAGGAACGAAAGCCAGGTCCTCGAGTCCGGGGCCGCTCCCGTCCCTTTTGCCTGACTTAAAGGAACCGCATTGTATCCGGAAGCCTTCAGTTTACCCCGGACTTTTTCGAGAGAATTCAATTGTTCGTCGAGGCCGACATTTAACGGGAGCCTGTACTCTATCGCCCCGATGTTTCTTTCCTCTACCGCACGGACGTACCTCGCTATCCGCTCGGATTCGGTCAATGACCCTACCTCCTCGTCAAATACACGATGAAACCTTACATGGCTTAGCTCATCGCTTTTTACCAGCTGCCTGGTTAACCCTTTGTCTCTGAATTCCACCGTGCCGAGCAGTACCCCTTTCGTTTCTATATAGCTCTCTAAAGTAGGTGGAACTACGACGTCCCGGACGGCCCGCAGCAACAGATAATCGGGGTCGATTCTCTCGATAGTATTCGATAGACTCCGGGCCTCAGAATCGTCGAGAAGCTGCAGGTTTTCGATCTCCAGGCCGACCCCGAACCCGGCCTCCCGAAACCTTTCAACCGGTTCCAGCTCGTCCGGCCCGTCTGCTGCCAGATCCTTCCGGAATAGGACGGCTTCCAGGCCCTCCTCTTTCAGTTTGGAGGCTAGCTCTAATCCGCTGATCCCGTAGAGCGAACTTGCCCGGGAGAGGTCACTGTACCCGGTGACCAAGGAGTAGTTCCTGTTGCTTGCGTCCCAGCGCATCCGTCTATTTACCTGGTAAAAAATCAGTGAGACTGCTATAAGGAGGAGAAATACGGTTAAGACTTTTTTTTCATCTCCGAAATTCATCGTGAAAACATCGCTCCCGTTCCGTGTATGAGACGCTGAAAACCTTCATCTGACAGGAGAAAGGATAACTTTTCCGGTGGCGAGTTGCAAAATAGGGGTCTTCCGTGTTGCAGTCCCTGCCCGTTTTCAATATATTTAAACTGTTATGCCAAGGAGAAAGAAGGCACGGCGTTGCAGAAAGTTCGAAGGTTCCGAAGTTTTCAAGCCCGCAGGCGTTCCCATGAACCAGTTGCCGCTGACGGAAGTTGAGTTGGACGAGCTTGAGGCCATGAGGCTCTGCGATAAAGAAGGTTTGAACCAGTCCAAAGCAGCGGAAAAGATGGATATATCAAGAGGAACCCTCCAGCGGCTCCTCTACTCCGGTCGAAGGAAGGTCGTCGATAGTTTCATCAACACAAAGGCAATCTCCTTCCAGGCAGGCCCCCATATAGAAGAGCGAGAAGCCAAAAACCGCGGAAAATAACGGGGATTTAAGTTTCAGTTCTTTCAGGGCAGAGAGAGGCTTCCCCGTAACGCCGCCTTCCATTTACTCCAGCTCTTTCAACGAGTTGTAGGAGTGGTAGACTGCCTTACTGTAAACGGTTCCGGGGTATATCTCGGCCTCTTTCAGGGCGGCCCGAACCGATCCCAGGTCGAGTTCCTCGGTGCTCCCCACGTCGGCGAAATCGATCTCGCCGTCCTTTTTCCGGTGCGAAACGTAGATTATAAACAATCCTTCCCGTGTCCGGTAGATCTCCACGCTCGTACTGTGGGCAAGGGAATCCGCTCCTTCTTCCACGGCCCGGCCCAGCGGTACCCCTAGGAACGTATAGGAGTCCCCTCCTGCGTCGGTCAATAAGGAAAGATGTATTTGCTGGTACTGCACGATACCCCCGTTGGATGATTGGTGGTCCAGGTAACAAAATAACCACGGATCCCAAACGCCCTCTTCCCGCTTACAGGCTAGTGGATGTCGCGGTCGGTATCAACGACTCTGTTTTCAGGAACGAACCGGATCAGTCGATAGTTCCCCGGTCGACCTGATATCGGGTACGGCACGACTTGCCTGATTATCCTCCGCCATCTGTCTTCCGGATGTCGAAGTTCTCCTCTAGTACCTTCCTCACGTGTTTGGGCTCCACGTTGGGAGGTAGTAGTTTTGCTATCATCCACGTGGCTATACTGAAAGCGTTGTCTGGTTTGAGGAAGACGCTGACCTGCCGTTCCCTGATGACGTCATCGCCCCCTTTTTCGTCCACCTGCCGACCCAGGCTACCGTCCTTGTTGATCTTAAAACTCTGCCTATCGGGACGTTCCGAACGATCAGTGACGAAATCCATGTGCATGTCCCCCCGCGAGGTCATGCCGCCGTAAACTCCGTTTGCGTAAACGGTTCGGTGGTCCTCGGATGTCTCGAACTTTATATCGACCTCTTCCGAACTTTCGATGTCACGTGGGTCAAATCCCGCGTTCTTATCTGGTGTCATCGTAAATCAACCTCCGATTGTTTGTCCGACGGGAAAGGGTAAGGCAACTTGGAGGTTCGTCCAAACTCTCTGTTCGTTACTTCGAAACACTGTTATGGCCTGTCAGGACTTGAATTATAACCGGTGATTTATATACTAGAAAGCAAAAACAGATGGAGGTTTAAAAATGCCGGATCAGCATATCGACCCTCACGAGGAACCCGAGAAGTTCATCGTGAAGGATCCACCGGTCTTCTGTGTCGAGTGTGAAGAAGCCATTGACTACATGGCGGTTCGTGAAGGAGAAAACGTCTACCACAGGGACTGTTACCTGGAAGTCAACGAACTCGGTCTGGATCATAAGGTCAAGTGGGCTCCGGGTGAACCAGCCGAATCGGAAGTTTAGCTGGATGAAGTCCCAGGCGGGAAAGCTTTCGCCCGTTTTCGGCTGATTAACTGATACACGGGGTGAGTTGGACCGGAAGCCAGGAGATTTCGTGTGGAAGGTCCGCCGAAGTTAGTTCTGTTGATTGCCGCACTGGTTTCACTGCGGGCCGGCTTCATCTTAAAAAGCCCTTTTGTTGAATACGAGGGACCCTCTTCGTTAGCACTCACGGTAGGGTGGTTTTTACAATTCGTACGGATATACTCCCAGGATGACAAAGTTAAGCAGGCTTGAACGTGTACAGTAGGGATCACGAGGTTAAATAAAGGGAGGTTGTTATGGCTTACAACAGGGGGCCGCTGAGCTCCGACGACGTGGAGGATTTCATCTGGTTTCATCTTTGCAAGGCTTACAATGAAGAGGGTGAACAGGCCCTGGATTTCGAAAGCTTGTTCGACGAGGAAGACGATAGCGTTCCCGCCAGAGATGAGGTGGAGGAAGCGGCGGAGTACCTGAAGGATCAGGGTCACGTCGAGAAGCGCGTGACGGAAGACGAATTTCTGCTCGAGCTGACCGGCTTCGGGAAGAAACGATGCGAGGGTAACGACATCGGCAGTAGCTGGTCCGTCTGAAGGGCTCAAACGGGAAGGGAGCAAACCACTCGGTGTCGATCAGCCGGGTCCTCAGTTGGGAAAAGCCCTATATCGGGGGGGTATTCCTCCGGAGAAGAGGAACCTTCGGGGAGTAGAAGGAAGACTCGGCCTCGTCGAAAAGGACAGGTGGGGAACTTTTCTGTTCTCCGAGATGGAAGCTATGAAAAGCGGAAGAAACTGACGTTAACCCCGGCGGATAGGTCCAGGTACACTTTGACAGACCTAGATGAAGGAATTCCAGAAGAACTACTTCCGTCTCCTGCCGTGTTCCGTGGCGATGAACCTCCTGCTCAGTTTCTCGAGAAAGTTCTTCAAATGCTCTCCGAGCAGTTCCCCGGTTCTCGACCCGTCCCCGTCCGAAAGCGACTCCGCAAGCTTGGAGAATTCCTCGGCAAAACCCCCCATGGGTTCGTTGAAATTTGGGGCAGCCAGGCCTCTAAGGGTCAACTGCCTGAGCCTCCTGAGTTCTTTTGTTAACGGAGTATTACCGGCTGCTTGATTGATTAGTTCGTGGGCCCGGAAATCCAGCCTTATCAGGCTTTTCGGGTCGTCTTCAGTCCTCATCTCGCTTACCAATTCCCTCAAATTTCCCAGGCCCGTAGGCTTGATCCTATTTGCGGCCTTCGCCCCGGCCTGCCTGATCAGATAATTCCTAACCTCGTAGGCGTTCCGCAACTTCTGGAGGCTTACCGCCGAGACATAGGTTCCCTTCTGCGGAACGGTCCGGATTAGGCCTCTGCATTCCAGCTTTATCAGCGTTTCCCTAAGAGGTGTTCTACCTATGTCGAACTCCTCGCACAGTTCGTCCTCCTTCAGCTTCTTCCCAGGTTCGTATTCCATGAATACTATCCTTTCTTCGATTTCCTGAATGAGCTCCCTTCTTTCCATCGTAAAGGTTCCTTACTTTCGACCGGAGAATTCAAAGCGGAAAATAGCGCGGGAGGCCGAGTCGTTTGTATATGAAAAGCCCGGATCTTGGCTGTAAATGTAAATATTGTGATCACGATAATAATTATTCATAAAATTAACCCCCCCTTTTAACATCCCGTCTAGGTGGATAGAAGACTGTCGCTAGTTGAACCTTTTTTAGTTACCCGAATTTCGCGGTTTAGCCCATTAAAGATAGGGGACGGGCCGGCTAGTTCAAGGTCGAAGAGCGCAATGTTAATGGTGAGCTTACGTCCTTCCGAGCGAAGCCGAACCAGAAGGAAGGGTTCAAAGTTCCGTAGTACCTGTCCACTCCTGCCGTTGGGTTTCTCATTTTCTTCTACTTTCGGCTGGCCAGTTTCGAGTTGCAGCTTGACCGGTGGTCTTTCAGGCGTCACGATCAAACTGGTTGGCTCAAGGGCGCGGGTTCGGATGTTATTAAAGAGGTGTATAGAATGACTGAAGAAGATGCCTCTCAGCCTTTGAAGCTAGCAA
>JBKGZT010000043.1:0-11442 GCA_046543235.1 Candidatus Acetothermia bacterium
AATGCTTAAGAATAATAATCTTAAGGGGGTGTAATTTCAAGTGTGATCGTTCGACGACGACCGAAAAAAATGGTGGGCCCACTAGGATTCGAACCTAGGACCGCCCGGTTATGAGCCGGATGCTCTACCGCTGAGCTATGGACCCAGAGCATAAAAACTCTAACGAGAGACCCATCTTCTTTCAAGAGCCAGTATTGAAAAACAGTTGACAGTAAGTAATCAGTCTGGTAAATTTAGGTGCCAACAAGTTCTCGTTACTAAAAGAGGTGACAGCTTGAATAACTTAAGAGGATACGAAGTGATGTACCTCCTGGATCCCAGGTACGATGAAGAGGGCCTGGAGGACAAGAAGGATAGACTGAAGGGAATAGTTGAAAGTGAAGGAGGAGAAGTCGAAAGTGTGGAAGAGTGGGGAAAGAAGAGGCTGGCATACGAGATAAATGATTTTACCGAGGGGTTTTACCTCCTTGTGGAATTCCGGGCTTCTTCGGATGCCATTGACCCGATATCGGAGAAATCAAACGTCGAGGAAGGCGTAATTAGGTACCAGGTCTTTCGGGACGAAGAGGTAGCGGAGCCGGTGAAGAGTTAACTGCATCGACGAAATACTGCCTCGTGGGTACTTGACTTTGTTTTTTGACATTTATCTGACAAAATAAGCAAAAACAGGAGTGGTTAACTAAATCATGGGAAGAAGAAGATCCAATAGGTGTATGGCCTGTGAGGGCAAAATAGATCTCGATTATAAGCAGTATAATAAGCTCAAGAGATTTACCAACAGATCCGGAAAAATTCTCCCGAGGCGTGCCACCAAGCTCTGTGAAAAACACCAGCGCAAGGCGGCGGAAGCAATTAAAAGTGCTCGGTACCTGGGCCTCCTGCCGTACGGCGACGAGCACGGGAGCCCCTGGCAGTAGATTCCAGTTACCGAAAGCCCTTTTGGGCTTCGGTAGAGATAATCTTAACTTGATTGTTTATTTCTCCCCTAACCAACCAGCCGAGCCTGAATAGTTTTGTATAGAACCCACCGTTCAGCGGCTGGATAAAGTAGTTTCCCGATTCCGGTTCGTGAGTCCGGTGTTAAACACCCTTTAGAACCTGACTCGGTTTCGGGTATATTTTGTTGCGTGACGGTTGTGGCACTCTGCGGATCTAACTTGGTGATACAGGTGAGTAGAACCGGTACCGGAGAACGGTCCCTTTATCTCAGATGGAGGCCCGGGAAGTTTGGCGAGGTAATCGGTCAGGAAGGGACGGTAAGAATACTTAAGAACTCCGTCCAGCGCGGTGAGACCTCTCACGCCTACCTGTTCGCTGGCCCCAGAGGAACGGGAAAGACTTCCGTCGCCAGGATCCTGGCAAAAGCACTTAATTGCGAGGATCCCCGGGAAGGTGAGCCGTGTAATAGCTGCTCCAGCTGCCGGAAGATAGAAGAAGGTACGGCGCTGGATATAGTAGAAATAGACGGTGCTTCTAACAGGGGGATCGACAAGATAAGGGAGTTGAGGGAAGAGGTAAATTTTGCTCCCGCCGAGCTGGATAACAAGGTTTACATAATTGACGAAGTCCACATGCTCACCAACCAGGCCTTTAACGCCCTGTTAAAGACGATAGAAGAGCCACCGGATAAGGTCACTTTCATATTTGCTACCACCGAACCTGAAGAAGTACCTTCGACCATAGTCTCGCGCTGCCAGGTATTTGAGTTCAAGGAAATCTCGGGGGAAGATATCCGTGAGAGGCTGAAAGAAGTGGCCTCAGTCGAAGGGGTAAAGATAACTGACGAGGCGCTGGGATTAATTTCAGACCGGGCTCGCGGTTCGATGCGGGACGGTCTGGTAATATTAGAACAGGTCATGGCCTCCGGTGCAGAGGGCGAGATCGACAGGGAGGACCTGTTCGAACTACTTGGGCTGGTGGAGGGGGAGACGACGGAAAGGTATATCGATGGTTTGCTTGGAGGCCGGGCGGGCGAGCTCCTGGAGATCCTGGATGACCTGACGGGACGAGGAAGAGATCTCGAGTTGTTCCTGGAGCAGGTACTCGAAAAGCTGAGGGCTAGAATTAGGAATAGCGACGAACCGAGGAAGGTAAAAAGCTTGGTTGGTTTATCCCGCAGGTTGCTTGATACCTCCGAGGACCTGAAACGTTCGTCACACAAACAGGTTGCGCTGGAGATCGGTACTCTGGAGCTGGTCGATCAGTTCCTTGGGCCAGAGCCAGCTGAGGCCGAGTTAACCGGGGATGAAAACCGAGATCGAACCGAATCGGAAGAAGTTCTTAAAGAACAGGAAGACGTTGAAGGGGAGGAGAAAGGTCCGGAAGAAGTCGAAGCGAGGAAGGGGTCCTCGGAGACGGATGAGGAAGCGAAGGGTTCTAACTTAAAGAACTCCGAACGCTGGCGGAAGATGGTGGAACGGATAGAAGAGGATAAGATCTCGATCGCCGCTTTTCTGGAAGAGGCGGTGCCGGTGATCCGAAATCAGGACCTATATCTCGAGTTTAGCGAGGAATTTTCCTTTCACAAGGAGAGCCTGGAAACAAGACGCAACCTCTCTTATCTTAAATCCGTAGTAGATGATTTTTTTGACGATATAGATGAGTTGCGGATAATTTACAGCGAGGACAATGGTGAGAGTTCGGAAACCGAGGGTTCCGGTACCAGCCTGCTGGATGAGAAATCGGAGCTCGTGAAGAAAAAGTTCGGCGGCAATGTCGTTGAGGAAGGAAGGATATAAATTGGAGGTCTTAAGATGAAAGGATTTGGAAACATCAATAACATCATGCAGAAAGCCCAGGAAATGCAGGAAGAACTGGAAAAGAAGAAGGAAGAACTGGCGGAAAAAGAAGTCGAAGCGACTTCGGGTGGCGGGATGGTTACGGTAGTGATGAACGGAAACGAAGAGGTAATCGATATTAGCATTGAGGAGGAAGTAATAGATCCGGACGATCCCGAAATGCTCGAAGATCTGATACTCGCGGCCGTGAACAACGCGAAGGAAAAGGCCAAGGAGCTTAAAGAAGAAGAGATGGGTGATATCGCCGGCGGATTGGATATGCCGAACATACCTGGCTTATGATAGAACCTCTGGAGAGGGCGATAGCTGAATTAAAGAAGCTTCCCGGTATAGGCCAAAAGACGGCTGAGCGGTTGATTTTTCACCTGCTGACCAGAGACAAAGAAGACGTCCAAAAGTTGTCCGATTCCATCAACGCGTTAACGGAGGAAGTCGGACGGTGCAGGGTTTGTGGGAATTTCGCCACCGGGGAGGAATGCGAGATTTGCTCAGACCCGAAAAGAGACCGGGGTAAGATCTGTGTCGTCAGTCGACCCTGGGATATCCCCAAGGTCGAATCGACCGGGAAATACGAGGGTCTTTACCACGTACTTGGAGGGCTGATCAATCCAATAGAAGACGTTTCTCCGGAAGACCTTACGATCGACGAACTGCTCGAACGGGTGGGGTCGGAAGAAGTTCAGGAGGTAATCCTTGCGCTGGAACCGAAGACGGAAGGAGAGTCCACTTCCATGTTTCTCGTTAAGAAGTTAAGAAAACTGGACGTCGAGATCTCTCAGATTGCACAGGGCATTCCGGTTGGTCGAGAGCTGGAATTTATGGACAAAGCAACGCTGGGAAAGGCGTTTGAAGGTCGACGCGACGTCAAATAGAGACGGGAGCGTCCATCACGGTTTTCCTGGCCCCGGATAAATATCACCTAATTCCAGGGTTTGAGATGCGAAAGTTCTTCTTCTGAAAGAAATCCCCCCTGCGTCCAATATTTACCATTCGTTCTCGGACTTCGGGATCTTCGACCCACGACGGGAATGATCACCCCTTTTCTGGATTAATTGGCATTCGTCCAAATACGAGGGCCGGGAAAAGGATATAACCATTGTCATGTCCCATTCCCCAATCCTTAGCTGGATTGAAAGATACGCTAACCGAATTCAACAGGCGAAGTCTGGAGGAGGTAGGAGAAATGTCCAAAGATAATCGGGTTGTCGAAATCTTGAACGAAGTTGCTGACCTGCTGGAAATCAAGGGAGTGGATTATAAGCCCAGAGCCTACCGAAGGGCTGCCAGACAGATAGAATCTCTTGCCGACGATTTATCCGAAGTCCATTCCAGAGGCGAACTGGAGGATATACCGTCAGTAGGGGAAAACATAGCGGAAAAGATTGCCGAGATACTTGAAACTGGCCGTCTGGAGTATCACGAGGATTTGAAAGACGAGATACCGATTGACCCGGTCCTTCTCAAGGTCCGTAACCTGGGGCCGAAGAAAATGAAGAAGCTATGGCAGGAGCTCGACGTCACAACACTGGAGGAACTGGAGGAGGCAGGGGAGAACCATAGAATAAGGGGGATTAAGGGCTTCGGGCCGAAGTCTGAGGAAAAGATAATGGACGGGCTCGAGATTGTCCAAAGATCCCAGGGGAAGGCCCACATATCCGAGGTATTGCCGGTTGCAATAGCAATAAAGGAGGAACTGGAAGGGACGGGTGCCTTTGACGATCTCGGGTTTGCTGGGTCGCTGAGACGGCGAAAGTACCAGGTCGGGGATGTCGACATCCTGGCGACAACTGGTGACCGAAAAAAAGCGATGGATGTCTTCGCTGGGCTGGATTCGGCCGATGAGGTGCTTAGCAGGGGTGATACCAAGGCCTCGATACGGACGGACGATGGTCTCAGAATCGATCTTAGAATAGTTGAACGGACTAGTCTGGGAGCGGCAAAGCAGTACTTTACTGGTTCCCAGCAGCATAACGTAAGGATGAGGCAACGGGCTATTGCGAGAGGGTACAAGCTCAACGAGTACGGGCTCTTCGAGAAGGAGTCGGAGGACAGGGTCTCGGGAGAAGCAGAAAGGGGGATTTACGAGGAGCTGGATTTAAAGTGGGTCCCACCCGAATTGAGAGAAGCCAGGGGTGAGATAGAAGCCGCGGAGAACGACCGTCTGCCATGTTTGGTCGAGAAGGACGAGATTAAAGGGGATCTGCATTGTCACAGCGATAGAAGCAGCGACGGGGAGATACCGCTGGAAATTCTCGGTAAGGAGGCCCATAAGCGGGGGTATAATTACCTAACGGTGACGGATCACGCGGAAACGGCCGGAATAGTTGGCGGACTGTTGGACGAGGACGTAACTCGGCACCTGGAAGAAGTTAAGGAAGTAAGTCGGGAACTGGAAGACGTAGAGCTCTTGGCCGGGGTTGAAGCGAACGTTCAAAAAGACGGTACCCTGGACCTTTCAAACGAGTCCCTGGAAAGACTTGATATAGTTCTGGCGGGCGTGCACTCCCACTTTGACATGGGGAAAGAGAAAATGACCCGCCGTCTGGCCCGAGCTATCGACAACGAGAACGTCGATATTATCGCTCACCCAAGGGGTAGAAAGATCGGTGAAAGGGGGAGTTTCAACCTGGACTGGAACCGGATATTTGCCAGAGCGAGGGAAACGGATACTGCTCTGGAGATAAATGCCTCCCCCGCCCGAACGGACCTTGACGACAATATGGTCAAGCGGGCTCTCGAGAACGGGGTCAAGCTATCCATCGGTACGGACTCCCACAGGATCAATCACCTGGACTTTATGGAGTATGGAGTGTATATCGCGAGACGGGGCTGGTGCGAATCGGGTAACCTGCTTAACACTCTTACTCTGAGCGAATTAAAGGACTGGTTGCGGGTTTGATCTCATATAAGTTGAGCTCTTACCTTCAGCCGGAGGCCGAAGTTTCCAAAGCTAGTTTTAGGTAAAATGCTACCCTATGCACCCTCCTCCGCAGTCAAAAACTACGCCAAAAAGGACGGGGTTCTGACTGTGACTTTGAGTACTTCCGAGCGGGAAAACCGCTAAAATCAAGGTTGTCAGTAAAAAGGTCGTTTGTTATTATAAGTGCAAGCAATTATTTACCCGATTGAATTAGCTTGGGATACCGCCCAAGAATTTCCGCCATAGCTGGGGGATAAGGGAAGCGCCCATTCCGTGATTTCATGATGAGAGGTTTTTTACTACATGGAAAACGATCGGAGTTCCAACTATAGGACCTCGTATTCGCCTCATATACATTCCGGAAAAAAGACTCCGGAAGTAATGCGTGGAGTTGTTCTGGCTCTCCTGCCCGCTGTCGCGGCGGGGATATATTACTTTCGGCTTGACGCCGTTTTTTTGCTCCTTACTACTGTATTAGTAAGCCTTGGTTCGGAAGCTCTGATGCAGTGGATTCTCGGAAAAGACGTGGATATCTCCGACAACAGCGCCCTGGTAACCGGAATCCTCGTCGCCCTGGTACTGCCACCTGAGATTCCTCTCTACGCTGCAGGTCTGGGAAGTGCCTTCGCCATAATAATTGGCAAGCAACTATTTGGCGGGCTGGGAAAAAACATCTTCAATCCCGCTTTGATCGGAAGAGCCTTTTTGGTTTCAGCTTATCCGGTGCTGATGACGACCTGGACGCAACCCACGGGCTTTGACGCGGTGACCTCGGCAACCCCCCTGGCAGCTGCCAAGTTCGACGGGATCATTACTCCGCTCGGCCGATTGTTCTTCGGAAACGTGGCAGGTTCTCTCGGAGAAACATCTGCTCTGGCCCTTCTATTAGGTGGAATATACTTGCTGGTGAAGGGATATATGGATTGGAGGATTCCGGCGGCTGCATTTGCTTCTTTATTGGTTCTGACGGGAATACTCTGGGGAGTGAACCCTGGAGAATACGCCTCTCCGCTCTTCCACCTACTTGCGGGAGGATTCATGATCGGAGCCATTTACATGGCTACGGACCCGACGACCTCTCCTGTAACCAAGGGTGGCAGGTGGATCTTTGGGGCCGGTGTTGGTGTTATAACTGTAGTTATAAGAATATGGGGGGGCTACCCTGAGGGCGTTATGTATTCGATCCTGTTGATGAATGCCTTCCGGCCGCTTATCGACAGGTTTACTACCCCCACCCCGCTCGGCGGTGGTAAAGGGTGAACAGGATAGTTAAGATGGTCCTTACGCTGACGGTGCTTGGCTTGATAAGCGGGATTGCTCTTTCCATGGTTTCAAATTACACGGATCCGTTGATAAAACAAAACCAGCAGGAGGCACTGCGCGAGGCCGTATTTTACGTAATTCAGTCTACCGAGGAATACGAGGAGAGGACGGTTGATGACAAGGTCATTTACGAGAGTTATGGTTCTTCCGGAGACCTGGAAGGTTATGCCTTTACGGCAAGCGGCGGGGGCTACCAGGGAACGATTGAGCTCATGGTGGGTGTAGGGTCCGAACTAAACGAGGTAAAAGGTATAGAGATACTCGCATCTGAAGAAACGCCGGGTCTCGGTGGGAAAATACGCGGGGAGGACTTCAAGAACCAGTTCAGAGGGCTGGAAGCGGGAAACGGCGTAGGCCTTGTAAAGTCAGAAAGCCCTGATGAAGGGGAAATTCAGGCCATTACCGGGGCTACGATCTCCTCCAAAGCCGTGGTGGATATAGTTAACAAGGAATTGAGTCAGGTCAGGGATCTTTTATCCAGGAGTGAGTGAGATGATCAAAGAGTTCGTAAAAGGAATTTGGAAGGAAAACCCCGTATTCGTCCAGGTGCTGGGGATGTGTCCTACTCTGGCGGTGACTACTTCTTTGATCAACGGCCTCTCGATGGGACTGGCGACTACTTTCGTCCTGGTTTCTTCGGGACTGGTCATATCGGCACTGAGAAAGCTTATCCCCGATCAAGTAAGGATAGCGAGCTTTATGATCATCATTTCATCCTTCGTCACGGTAGTCAAACTCCTCTTCGAGGCCCACATTCCTGAGATAAGCAGCCAGCTGGGACCTTATCTTCCTTTGATAGTTACGAACTGTATAATCCTCGGCAGGCAGGAGGCCTTCTCTTCGAAACAACCCGTCGGGAAGACGCTGCTGGATAACTTCGGAATGGGAGTTGGCTTTGTATTTGCTCTGGTCGTACTGGGAAGTGTCAGGGAGCTGTTCTACCAGGGGACGATCGGGGGAATCGGCATTCTGGGTTCTTGGTACAAGTCGATGATCATCATGGTCCAGCCGGCAGGTGCATTTATAAGCCTTAGCCTGCTGGTTGCCCTTTTCCACCGGATATCGGAGAGTGAGTGAAGATGGAACTTTTCTTTATATTCGTTGCGATAGTCCTTACTCAGAACTTCGTCCTGCATTATTTCCTCGGTATATGTCCTTTTCTCGGGGTATCGGACGAGATGGAAGGGGCCTTCGGGATGGGAATAGCTACGACTTTTGTCATGACCCTGACGGCTATAATCACATGGAACATAAATACGTTCATACTGGAAGCCTTCAACGTCGAGTTCCTGGAGTACGTTTCGTTCATACTCGTTATCGCTTCTCTCGTCCAGCTGGTGGAGATGTTCCTCAAGAAGAACCTGCCTCGGTTATATGAGACCCTCGGTATTTACCTGCCGTTGATTACGACGAACTGTGCGGTCCTGGGACTGGCCCTTTTCATGGTTTTGAGGGATTACGGCTTTGTCGAATCCGCGATATTTGGATTCGGGGCTGGGGTTGGTTTTACGCTTGCACTGGTGATCATGGCCGGAATCCGGGGAGAGCTAAGGGAAGAAGATATACCCAAACCTTTCCGGGGAACAGGAATTACTTTGCTCGTCGCGGGATTGCTGGCACTTGCATTTATGGGTTTTTCCGGATTGGTTCCAACTTAGGTGAGTGAGATGTTCGGACCGGTAGTAATAATATCAGCAGCCACAATGGCCGGGCTGGGGCTCCTCTTTGCTGGACTACTCGGCTTTGCGCACAATAAGCTGAAAGTCGAAGAGAACCCCAAGGTCATGGAAATAGAGGAAGTCCTGCCCGGGCTCGATTGCGGCGCCTGTGGTTATCCCGGTTGCCAGCAACTGGCCCGAGGGGTTGCAGAAGGCGAGGCACCCCCCGATAGCTGCGTTCCAGGTGGAGAAGAAGTAGCGAAGAAGGTTGCCGATGTCCTCGGGATAGAGGTTTCCGCGGAGTCCGGCAAGGCAAGATTGGCCGTCGTCCACTGCGGTGCAGGTACGGAGGAAAAAAAACGGACGGGGAATTACGAAGGGGTGGAAAAGTGCCGGACGGCGGAGCTGACGACCGGCGGCGACCTGAAATGCGAATACGGTTGCCTCGGTTACGGTGATTGTGAGGAAGCCTGCCCGTTTGATGCGATAGAAATGGAGGACGGTTTACCCGTGGTGGACCCGGACGCCTGTACGGCATGTGGAAACTGCGTCGAAGCCTGTCCGAGGGACATAATTTCGATCGAGGAGGTCGCACTTGCCGGGGATTTCGTCAAAGTCGCCTGTAACTCCGAAGACGATGGAACGGTTATCAGGGAAAAGTGTGAGGTTGGCTGTATCAGCTGTGGCCTGTGCGAGAAGATGGGACCCGAGGGTGTCTTTACGGTCGAGAACGACCTCTCCCGAATGGATTATTCCGAAGTCGACGAGGATTCCGACTTCGATACCATTATCGAAAAATGTCCGCCGGGCTGTATAATCCGGTTCGAGGGACCGAAAGAGTCTTCAGATTCTTAATTTTTCCCCTACAGGACCACTCCATGAGTGAAGACGTCGAGATAAGAGAAGGGGTCGTCACGGAGCGCGATCGGAACGGGGTTAAAGTAAAGGTATTTGAAAACCTGGATTGTGATGATTGTGAGGGAACCTGTGGTGGTTCGGATAATTCCTTTCCGGTTAGCGCAAACGACCCGATCGGGGTCGTTAAAGGGGATTGGGTTGAGGTCGTGATAAAACCGAGGAGTTTCGGGAAGGTTTCTTTCCTGGTATTCGGCGTTCCTGCTATTGCCCTGATGTCAGGACTAGGAATTGGGACCCTGGTTAGCGATATCTTCTTCGGGGGTACCTATGATACACCTTTACAGGGTGGAATATCGGGTTTCCTCTTCCTCCTCAGTCTGATCTGGCTCGTGAGTTACGATAGGACGCTCGCCTCCCGGGAGGACCGGAGAGCGGAGATCAAAAGACGGTTGGAAAACAATTGCCGGGGAGACATCGACCTGGATACCGGCTCGTACTAATTTTCTTCGTCTTCCCTTTTTTCGATCTCGGCTTTGCCCTGAACTATCCACTGTACCAGCGGGATCTCGCTTGGACAGACGTAAGTACAAGAACCGCATTCACAGCAGGCGGTCGCGTTTAACTCCTCCGCCTTTTCTATATCACCGGATTCCACGCTCTTGTAGATTGAGGTAGGTAATAGCCCTGCAGGGCAAACGTCGACGCATTTTCCACACCGTATACATGGTGAAGCTTCTCGCTTCACGGCCATTTCTTCCTCGAGAGCCAGAACGCCGGAGGTGCTCTTTACGACGGGGCTTTCCTGGTTTGGCTGCGTCTCTCCCATCATCGGACCTCCGTCTATCAGCTTGGCCGCCCCTCCCTTATTTAGACCTCCAAGCTGATCGACCAGGTCGTTCCAGAGCGTGCCCACCTTCACCCGGTAATTACCCGGATTTTTGAAAGCCCCAGTCGCGGTAACGACTCTTTCGGTCAATGGTTTACCGTATCTTACGGCGTCCCATACTGCGCTGACGGTGCCCACGTTTTGGACTACCACTCCTACGTCGAGCGGCAGGCCGTCCAGCGGCACTTCTCGATCCGTTAAAGCCTTGATAAGCGTCTTTTCCCAGCCCTGTGGATACTTGGTGGGCAAAATCGAAACCTCCATTTCTTCCTCGGTGAATTCCTCCAGAGCTTCCGCGGCCTCGGGCTTGTTGTCCTCTATCCCGAAATAGATCCTGTTTGCGTCTAGCAAATCGGCAATCACCCGGGTTCCCTTTACCAGCTTCTCCGGCTCTTCCAGGGTGAGGCGATAGTCAGCGGTCAAGTAGGGCTCACATTCGGCAGCGTTTACTATCAAGGTGTCAATCTCCACGTCCTCCGGAGGGCTGAGTTTGACGTGAGTTGGGAAAGCAGCTCCTCCCATACCGACGATACCGGCTTCCTGAATTCTATCCAGTATCTCGTCGTCGGAGAGGTTTGTCGGATCGGCCTCGTCGAAATCCACTACTGCGTCCTCGCCGTCCGGATTGATCTTTATCCCCTGTACCGTACTTCCCGAAGGATGGGGAAAATCGCCTATTTCTTCTATTTCGCCGGAAACAGAAGCATGGATAGGGCTCGAGACGAAACCCCCGGCTTCACCGATCTTCTGTCCCTTCTTAACCCGGTCTCCTTTCTCCACAATTGGCTTCGCAGGGGCTCCGATATGCTGGCTGAGTGGTATCAGGAGACTTCGGGCGGGCTTTAATTTTTCTATCTTCTCCTCTCTGGTCAGTTTGTTGTCCGTGGGGTGGATACCACCCTGGAAGGTGTTTTTTTTCGTTAGAAGGTTCAATTAAGAGCCACCTCCAGCTTACCCCCGTCGACCACTCCTTTCAGACCTTCCGTAAGCTCTACCTGC
>JBKGZT010000044.1:0-11379 GCA_046543235.1 Candidatus Acetothermia bacterium
TTTTACACACAAAGTGCTACACTATGTACGGAGGTGGGCCAATTTGACAGGAAAGAACCTGAGTTTTATAAATTACGGAAAAGCAGGTGGCACTTGTTCGGCTGGTTGTCCCTGGGAACGTGATCTTGAGTGCCAAAGCGGTGACTGTCGTGGAGTGAGGGCTTTCGATGGATGGGGGGAAAGAAAGACGGAATCCGGGGTTGCTTGATGATTGTCCCCTTTTGAGGTAGTCTACTGACCCGGGATTTCCCAAAAGCTTCTGGGTTTAACGTGAAAACATGAAAAAGAATAAAACAGCAGAAGAGACGATTTATTTTAACCGCGGTATACCCTCGGAAGAATCCCTCCCCTATGATGCACTGACCCGTGTTTTCCCTCAGTTGCTAGAAGATCCCGAAAAGGGCCTCCTCCGGTACGGTAACTCAACCGGTTATCCTCCCTTAAAGAGGGCCCTGTCAGAAAATTATTCGGAAGCTTCCGAGGAGAACCTCCTCATCGGAAACGGATCTTTACAGCTGCTCGACCTGATTGCTTCCCATTACCTGAGCCCCGGGGATACCGTGATCGTCGAAAATCCTACCTACGACAGGGCGCTTACCATTTTCGAGCGAGCCGGGCTGGAAGTTGCGGGAGTAGAACTCGAGGAAGACGGGCTAAACCTGGAAGAACTGGAGGACGTGGCGAGGAGCCGTAGCCCGGATCTCCTTTACGTGATTCCGGATTTTCAAAACCCGACGGGAACTACTACCGGAAAGTATAAACGGGGCCGGATCGTGGAGTTGGCCGAGGGTTTTGACTTTACCGTAATCGAGGATTCGCCTTATCGGCATCTGCGGTACAGGGGAGAGACGCTCCCGACGATAAGGGAACTTGGTCCGGATTCTACAATCCAGGTGTCTTCCTTTAGCAAGTTGATTAGCCCGGGAATCCGCGTGGGCTGGCTCGTCTCGGACCCGGGTACTGTAAGTAAGCTAGGGGGATACGCCGAGGATACATATATATCTCCGAATCAGCTTAGCCAGGGAATAGTTGAAAGTTTGATCACGGAAGGCTGGTTTTCGGACAGAATAGACGAGCTAATTGATCTTTATCGGCCCAGGTTGGAGGCGACGCTCAAAAGCCTGGAAAGGTTCTTTCCGGAAGCGGACTGGGTCGAGGTCGAAGGTGGGTTTTTCGTCGGCCTCTGGCTACCCGAGTCGGCCCGGGCCGATATGTTTTACGAGAAGATCGAGGAGAAGGGGCTAGTGCTTTCCTCCCCGGAGGGGTTTTTCCCAAATGAGGGGGGTGAGAACTTCGTCAGGCTTCCCTTCCCGGCACTCAAGCCGGCTGAAATCGAAAAGGGGGTAAAGAGGATGGCGGAAGCCTGGAGCGAACTCTGATTCTCTGAACTAAAAGGAGGGGGGTTATGAGCATCAAGGAGGGGTTAGAAGAAGTACTTGAGGGCAGTTCCGACCTGAAACGAAATCCGCCGCGGGCCGAACTGATCGATTTATCGGTCCAAAGGGGCGAAGCTTTCGTGAGCGAAAACGGTGCCCTCGCCACCTGGACGCCGCCTGAATCAACCGGGAGAAGTCCGGAAGACACGGTTATAGTGGGGCGAGAGGAAGTAAAGGATAGTATCGACTGGAGCTCTCCAAATAACATACCGCTTGAGCCCGAAGTCTTTGACATCGTCTACCGGGATTGCCTGGAAAGGCTCCACCGAAAAGAAACTCTCTACCTGACGGACAGGGTTATCGGAGCCGATTCTTCATACGCGTTACCGACGAGGACCGTAACGGATAGGGCTCTGACTGCGCTCTTCACCTTAAACATGTTTCGCCCCCGACCGGACGACCTGGATAAAAGCGTCTTCGGGGACCGCCGGTTTGACTTGGTGGTTCTCCCCGACGACAAACTGGAGCGCGATAGGTACGAGGGAAAGCTGAGGGAGAAGCCGGATGGTCGGACGTCCAGGATGATCGTGGCCACCGACTTCGAGAACTTACTGGGAATAATTGTAGGTTCGGCCTATCTCGGAACGGTTAAAAAGCTCATGTTTACGGCGATGAATTACCTGTTGCCGGAAGAGGAGGTCCTGCCGCTTCACGCTTCTGCTAGCGTGGGCGAGGAGGGGGATCCGGCCTTGTTACTGGGTCTGTCCGGAACTGGAAAAACGACCCTTTCAGCCGATCCGAACCGTGCTCTTCTGGGGGACGACGAGCATGGATGGGGAAAGAGCGGTATCGCTAACTTCGAAAACGGATGCTATGCAAAGCTGATAGGGCTGGATCGGCAGGAGGAACCGGAAATATGGGATGCGGTAAACCACGAGGACGAGTATCGAAATCACGGGGCGATCGTGGAGAACGCTCTCATGTATCCCAGCGGGAAGTTTGACTTCCAGGACGATAGGTTGACCAGAAATTCCCGGGGTTCTTTCCCTCTGGACTATCTTTCCAACGTAGAACCTTCTTCTACGGCCGGCCACCCCGAGACGATTCTTTTTTTGACCGCCGACGCCAACGGCGTACTGCCACCCCTTTCGAAACTCGACAGGAACCAGGCCATGCTCTGGTTCTTAATGGGATATACCAGCAAGATTCCCGGTACGGAGACGGGACTGACCGAGCCGAAGGCCGTATTCTCGCGTTTTTTCGGAGGGCCCTTCATGCCTCGCGAACCGGACGAATACGCCAGGGCGCTTGGCGAGAAGATGGATAAACACGATACCGATGTATATCTTATCAATACCGGCTGGACCGGTGGCCCTTACGGGGAGGGACAAAGAATCGATCTTTCCTATACGAGGGCAATGGTCGAAGCCGCTCTGGAAGGAGAGCTGGAGGGTTGGGACGAGGACGGTACGGGCCCGTTTCACCTGAGGCGGCCCGATAGCTGTCCGAGAGTTCCGGACGAGCTGCTCGATCCAAGGCGGACGTGGGACGAACCGGAAGAACACGACGAACGGGCTGAGGAACTCGCCCGGGAGTTCTCGAACTACTTCGACGAGGCTTACGGCGATAAGGATATAGATGAAGAAATCGTTGGAAAGTGTCCCGGAAAATAGGTGCGCTTATTTGTTTTACATTGCACTGTGATTCCGGTAACAATATTATAGCTAGAGATCTAACTCCAAGAGGGGGAAATAAAATGAGTGAAGTCAACCCATTTGAAACGGCCCAGCAACAGCTTGATAAGGCGGCCGAGGCGCTCGATCTTGACGAGTCAGTCCACCAGGCACTTAGGGAGCCGATGAGAACTTTCGTGGTTAATTTTCAGGTAAAGATGGATGACGGTATTTCGAGGACATTCAAGGGTTACAGGGTCCAGTACAACGACGCACTCGGACCGACGAAAGGGGGTCTGAGGTTTCATCCGGATGAGACACTAGATACTGTCAAAGCCCTGGCTGCATGGATGACATGGAAGACGGCCGTGGCGGATATACCGTATGGAGGGGGAAAAGGTGGAGTAGTTTGTGACCCGACCCAGCTGTCGGAGGACGAGATGGAAAGGATATCCAGGTCGTACGTCTGCGCGGTATCCGACTTTATCGGCCCGGAGAAGGATATTCCCGCACCCGACGTTTATACTACCTCACAGACAATGGCCTGGATGATGGACGAGTTCAGCAAGATCAAGGGGGTTAACGCTCCGGATGTTATAACCGGGAAGCCAGTTGGTATAGGTGGATCTCTCGGACGGGGAGACGCTACTGCTCGGGGGGTTATCTATAACATAAGGGAGGCTGCCAAGGAACTGGGAATGAACCTGGACGGGACGAAAATTGCCATTCAGGGTTACGGGAACGTCGGTTCCCATGCTCACCGGCTGGCAGAAGAGCAGCTGGGAGCCAAGGTGGTAGCAATTGGAGATGCCGAGGGGGCTATATATTCCGAGGACGGGTTGGAGTACGAAAATATTTCCAGACACATGAAGGAGCACGGGGTTTTTGCCAAGGACATAGAGGGAACGGAGTACCTGGGAGACGGGCAGAAGGGAAATGCCGAGTTATTGGAACTACCCGTGGATATATTGATTCCGGCCGCCATTGAAAACGTCCTGACGGAGGAAAACGCGGACAAAGTCAAGGCCGACGTACTTGCGGAAGCGGCAAATGGCCCTACCACCCCCGAGGCGGACGATATACTGACGGAGAACGATATTTACATAATCCCCGACTTTCTCTGTAACGCGGGTGGTGTCACCGTCTCATACTTCGAGTGGGTACAGAACAGGAATAGGTACTATTGGTCCGAAGCAGAGGTTTACGAACGTCTGGACAAGAAAATGACAAAGGCATTCAAGCACGTCCATTCAAAGGCCCGGGACGAGGGAGTAGACAACAGAACAGCTGCCTATATGGTAGCCATAGAGAAGATCGCCGAAGCAATGAAATTGAGGGGATGGGTCTAGAGCGGTAGTTGATAGAGCTTGAGGTTTTTAAAAGGGGGCGGAATCGTATCCCGCCCCCTTTTCTCTTAAATTTTAGCGTACTTGTCTTAAATGAATTAATCTGTATTGGAGTCGCTATTCTGAAGGAGTTCCAGGAGTTCCCTTGCTGCCTTTTGGGGTCCTTCCGTTTCCATTCCAGTTATCCCCAGCCTCGTCCGGAGCTGCCCGACGAATACGTCGTTCTCGTAGAACTGGTCGAAGAACCTTTTTGCCAGCTCGTCGTGCTTTTCCTTGAACTGGGGAGGTCCGAACGGGTTTGCAAAGTAAGTATGGCTTAACCCTTTCTCCGTGGTCGTCCCTTTGGACATTCTGGCGCCTTCGCTGAATACGGAAATCGCTTCTTCCGGAGATTCCAGCCGTTCTATGATCGGGTGTTCGGAGTCGACCTCTTCGTAGTTGTTGGCGTAGAAGAAGTAGTCAATTGGGACACCTTCCAGAACTTTCTCTATCGGTGCTACCGGCATCAAGGCTCTGGCGTTCGTCTTCTGAGGGCTCATAAAGATGGACCGGTCCAACTGACTGAAGGCATAGCCTTTTTGCAAATCGTCAAGCCGGACGAAGGCGCCCGTTTCCGTACCGTAACCCAGTACGGACCCGGACTCGTCGATTCCCAGCGAACCCATGTCGTCACAGATTATCTCCGTCTCCTGGATCAGGTCCTTGCCGATGACACGAAATGCTTCAAGGGTTTCCGACTTTCCTGCCCCGGAACCTCCCATAACTGCCACCGTCACCGGCTCCAAACCTTTTATGAAGATCCTGGTCATGGCGCCGTGGAGGGGAAGTCGACCTTTGTCCATGGCGATGGTATTGTGAAGCGTCAGCATCAATTTCTTTACGTAACCAAAGTAACCGAACCTCGGCTCCCTCGGTAGTGCACCGTAAAGCAGGCCGTTTTCTTCGTCGCGGTAAAATACGGTGGGGAGGTCTCCGTATCCCTCCATGTCCCCGGGATCTAGACCGTAAGCGTAGACCGCGTCCGGCTTTTCTTTCAGCTCGTCCCCGGTGGCAAGCTCGAAGAGATTGGCTAACGATGTTCCCAGATCCGTGAAGTCCTGGTGGAAAAAGACGTCGATTCGTAGATCACCGACCTTGGCCGGGTAGCAGAGCCAATCCTGAGGGTTGACTTCGGAGCCCGCAATCGGGTTGTCTTCGGCCTCCTTGAACCTGCCCGTTCTCTTGTTCATCGGGGGATCAATCACGAAAGGAGGTTCGATAGTTACCTGTTCAATCACCGGTACCTGTCCGAACTTTTTTTTGATCGGTTCGGGGTAGTTGAACTCTTTTTTATCCACTGCGAGCCCGACCTCGAAACCTGCGGAGACCTGGCGGTAAACAATCGGATGCGTCCTGGTTATGTTTTCGGCGATGGAACGGTAGGTGGACCTGACCAGTTCCGTTAATTCGTCCAGCTCCTCGTTAAACTGAAGGTATGGTCTCGTCCCTTCTTCAGTTGAGCCGAAGCCGGTCCACTTTACGATAAATCTAGTATAGTCCCGCCAGAAGTCGTAGAGCCTTTCGATAAACTGGTGAAACTTCTCCCGTTTTTCCAATATTTCTTCTCCCAGCTCGGAGCTCGGCCCGGCCTCTTCCAGGGGTTGATCAAGGAGTTTAATTAATAAGGGGTGCAAACGTTCGGCTATCGTGGGGGGAGGCTGGGAAGCGAGCTTCTCGGGAAGTATATTCAACAACCTCGAGTCCTTATCCTGCAGCTTCTCTATGAATTTCAGGATTACCCGACGAGCGGGATTGCTTTGAAGTAACTCTTTTTCCGTTTGACAGGGCTGTTCTCTTACGTTGAGGATTGCCTGATTTCTTGCCCAGGTGAGCCTGTTGGTTTGCATTGTTCACCTCCAGGGTGAATATCTTCTGGTTATTTGGACTTTTTAGGAAGTAAAAGTTGGACTGTAGGGGAAAGGGAGACTAAAGGGGAGAAGTGCCCCCCGTATTATTTGCAATGTGCCTGAATGACAAGTGTAAATGATAACTTTTAAAAAGCTTCAAGGTTTTTAAAACTCCCTGTTAAAATCAAAACATTATAATGATTGACGGGTTATAAAGTCAAGAACATTTTCCGGAAGGGTGAGGTATACCCTGTCAATAACCCAGCACCAAGCTGTTAAAACCGCCACGATGTTACTATAATCCAGTAATGACGAGGAGGGATAAATCATTACCAAAGCATTTAGAGCTTCGACTTTATTGACTATGGGTGAAGCTGGCGAAGTGAACGATGGCCTACTGCTCATCGATGACGAAGGTAAGGTGGAATACGTCGGGCCGTACGACGAAGGGAAAGTTCCAGAGGGCGTGGAGACGCTCGATTTCGGGGGAAAGACGATCCTGCCCGGACTGGTGGATGCTCATACCCACGTGGGAATTCACGAAGAAGGTGAGGGTTGGGAAGGACAGGATACTAACGAGATGACGGGCCCGGTAACCCCCCAGGTTAGAGGACTCGACGGAATAAACCCCGCCGGTCTGGGCCTCAGGGATGCGGCCAGAGCCGGAGTGACCACCGTAAATACTGGTCCCGGGTCCGGAAACGTGGTAGGTGGTCAGTTTGTGGGAATCAAGACGGCCGGGTCCCTCGTGATGGATGATCTGGTCATTCGAGAGCCCACTGCCATGAAGATGGCGACAGGTGAAAACCCGAAGCGCGTTTACAAGGAAAAGGACAGGATCCCCAGCACCCGGATTGGCACTGCCGCCACCCTGAGGAAAGCTCTCTTCGAGGCACGGGATTACTGGAAGAGGAAAGAATCGGGCGGTGAGGAAGAAGGAGACTTCAAAAAAGATTTCAAGATGGAAGCGCTCGTCCCGGTGGTAAAGGGAGAATTGAAGGCGAAGATCCACGCTCACCGGGCGGATGACATTATTACGGCGATCAGAATAGCTGAGGAGTTCGGCCTCGATTATTCGATCGATCACTGCACCGAAGGTCATAAGATAGCGGATTTCCTCGCGGAAAAGGAAGCCGAGGCGGTAGTGGGACCGAGCCTGACTGCACGGAGCAAGAGGGAAACGGTGGAGAGGACGTTTCAAACGCCGGGAATTTTGTCAGAAGAGGGTATTAAAGTTGCGATCACGTCGGATTCCCCGGTTGTGCCAATACAGTACCTTCCCCTTCTTGCGGCTTTTGCCGTTCGGGAAGGAATGGACGAGGAAAGGGCGCTGAGAGCAATAACCGTGGATAGCGCGGAGATTGCGGGAGTTGGAGACAGAGTGGGATCTCTGGAGAAAGGCAAGGACGCGGATTTTCTCGTCACTGGAGGATCGATATTTGACCTGAAAAACAACGTGGAGCGCGTCTTCATCGAGGGAAGCGAACTTGAACTGGCGTCCCTCGGGAAATCGGGCAAGAGAAGGACGTTTTAATTCTCCCGTGAAAAATTCCGAGCCGGACCTTTTTAGCCCGGAAAACGGGCCCGAGGAAGAGGAAGTTTTTTCGGTATCCCGGTTGAACAGGGAGGCCCGCCTTCTACTAGAAGGGAAATTTAGTTCGATCTGGGTAGAAGGAGAAGTTTCCAACCTCCACGTTTCTTCCGCGGGGCACCGCTACTTTACCCTGAAGGAGGAGGATTCGGAAATAGACGCCGTAATGTTTGCCGGTGATGCTTCCGGCACCGGGGTAGAACTGGAGGACGGCAAGGCGATTCTGGTGAAGGCGACCCTCACCGTTTACGAGCGCCGGGGACGCTACCAGCTGAGGGTCAGGGACTTAAAGGAGGTCGGGGAGGGGGAGCTTCAGAAGAAGTTTCGCAGGCTAAAAAAGAGACTGAAACAGGAAGGCTTATTTGAGGATTCCCATAAGAAGAGGCTGCCCGATTTTCCCGAGTCCGTAGGGATCATTACCTCCCCGACCGGTGCGGCGATAAGGGATATCGTTTCGACCATAGAGGGGAGATATTCGCTCCTTGATGGTTATATCTTTCCCGTTAAAGTCCAGGGCAAAGAAGCGGCCGGGGGAATAGCCCGGGCGGTCGAGAGGGCGAATAGACTAGCGGAAAGGCTTGGCCTGGACGTCCTGATATTAAGTAGGGGCGGAGGTTCTCTGGAGGACCTGTGGCCGTTCAACGAAGAGGTAGTCGCACGGGCGATTTATAGTTCCGAACTCCCGGTGATCTCCGGGGTAGGGCACGAGGTAGATTTTACTATTTCCGACTTCGTGGCGGATTCCAGGGTTCCTACTCCGACTGCAGCAGGTAAGGAAGTCGTCCCCGAAGGTGCCGAGGTAGTGAAGGAGGGGGAGAGCCTTGTGGAGAGAATCGGAAAACTTATCCGCTCCAAGATAAGGGATCGCGGGAACGAGCTGGATAGAACAACTTCCAGTTTTGGGTTCCGGTTGCCCTTCCACAAACTCGAGGACGGTTTACAGGAATACGATGACCTGAGCCGGACGCTAATGACCTCGGGCGAGGAGGTCCTTGCGGATAAAGCCGACCGACTGGAGAACTTGATAGAAAGGCTTTCGCTGGCCAACCCGACCAGATTACTTAAAAAAGGATACTCGGTAACTTACTCGGAAGGCGGTTCAGTGATAAACGATGCCTCGGGCGTGGATACGGAGGAAAGCTTGAAGACTGTTCTCCATAAGGGTATTATTCGTTCTGTAGTTACGGAGGTCGAAGAAGATGGGTGAGGACGAGCAAGTCAACGTAGAGGAAGATCTGGCCAAGCTGGAAGAGATAGTTGGCGAACTAGAGAACGATCAGCTTGCTCTCGAACGCTCTATAGAGCTCTTTGAAGAGGGAGTAGAGCTGGCCGAGGGGATAAAGAACGGGCTCTCCGAAGCCGAAGTCAGGTTAAAAAAAGTGGTCGAGGAAAGCGACCTTGATTTTGAAGTAGAGGATTTCGACCTTTAGAATTTGGAGCTACCGAGTTCAGTCTCATCATATCATGTTTCTCCTGAGAGCGTGGTTAATCAATGAAAGATTACGATAGCCTGGATTCGCTATTCCGGGAAGCGGCTTCGAGGTTTCCGGAAAGCATATTCAAGACTTCAACCTCCAATCCGGATGATGGCTACGAATACGAAAGTACGTCCTTCGGACAGCTCGCGGATCTGGTTGGCAGACTTGCCTACGCCATGGTTGACGAATTCGATGTGGAATCCGGGGACAAGGTCGCTATTATCGGTCGCCCTCATCCCAAGTGGGCTGCCTCCTTCCTTGCGGCACAGCGGGTTGGAGCGACAGCCGTACCGATATCTTACAACTTTACTACGGAAGAGATTCGTAGAGTGCTTCACGAATCCGAGTCGAAGCTCGCCCTGGTGCAGAGCGACAAGCATTCGGTGGTTGCGAAGAAATACGACGAGCTTTCCCACCTGGAGAACCTCGTCGTCTACGGCGGAGAAGCCGGCGAAGGATTTCATTCCTGGAGTTCTTTTTTGTCGGAAAAGACCTTCGAGGGAGAACGCGACCAGAATCCGGACGAGACTGCCGTTTTGATGTATACTTCCGGAACGACGGGGCACGGAAAGGGTGTTATGTTGTCCCACGAAAACCTCCTGGTTAACGTAGGGGATATAGCGGAAACCCTGGAGGTATCCCCGGATGATTGTATGGTTTCCATTCTGCCCTGGGATCATATCTACGGGTTGACTACTACCTTGCTGGTCCCTCTGGCGTTTGGGGCTTCCATGGTCTACACGAAGGATTACAGAAATCTCCCGAGCGTCCTGAAGGAGAACCGGGGGACCATTCTCCTGGGGGTACCGAAGCTGCTGAATGCTCTATACGAGGAGACCCTGTCCAAAATCGAATCTACCTGGTGGTCGAGGGGGCTGTACAAGTATTTTCCCGGCCTGTTGAAGGGAAAGGTAAAGAAGAAACTGGCGGGGAATCAGTTCAGGTTTATTGCCTCCGGCGGTGCCCCCCTGAGTCCGGAGACGGCGATGGGGCTGAGGGAACTTGGAATCGGGGTTATGGAAGGGTACGGACTGACGGAAACCGCTCCGGTGCTCACCTTTACCCGGGATCCATTTACGGATAAGGCAGGCAGCGTGGGGTTGCCTCTGCCCAGCGTCGAGGTAAAGCTCCAGGAAACTGACGACAAGGAGATAAACGAGGTTCTGGTACGAGGGGACAACGTGATGAAGGGGTACTACAAGAACGACGAGAAGACGAACGAGGTACTGGACGAGGGCGGTTGGTTCCACACCGGCGATGCTGGTAGGCTGGATGAAGACGGCCGGCTCTACTTAAATGGAAGGACCAAGAACGTCATTGTGCTTGAGTCCGGTAACAACGTTTACCCGGAAGAAGTAGAGCACGAGCTGGGACGGATACCGTTTATCGAAGAGGTTATGGTAAAAGAAGGGCGCCGGGCAGGGAGAGCAGTAGTCTCTGCGGTGATTTATCCCGATTTCGAGGGCCTGGCTGAGAAGGGAATAGAGGAAAAGAACTCGGTCAAATCCTTCCTCTGGGAAAAGATAAAGTCGGAGTCAAAGAGGCTTGCTCCCTATATGCGGATAAAGAGCAAGCGCGATATCGAAATTCTCGAGGAGCCCTTTGAGAAGACGCCGACTCAGAAGGTCAAACGTTACCTTTACAAGGGTGAAGAGTAAGCCTGCGGGTCAATACCTGATGCTGAATCCCTGGAATTCGTCCTCGTGTTCCTTCCAGTCTACTTTGACCTCTTCCACCATGGCCCTGGGAGGGCCGGATTTCGCCCAGCTTATCAGCTGTTTTATCTCGTCTTCTTCTCCTTCTATAACTCCTTCCACGGAGCCGTCGGAGAGGTTTTTAACCCAGCCCGTAAGTCCTAGGTCCCGGGCATGATGCCTCGTGCCGGCCCGAAAACCGACGCCCTGTACTCTTCCCGTTATCTTGAGATGTGCTCTTTCTTTTGACATAGTCTTTAGGATCCGCGCGTAATTTGGGTGTTTAATTCCACTGAGCAAGCTCCGGGGGAATTCTCACCCAGTATTGATAACCC
>JBKGZT010000045.1:0-11365 GCA_046543235.1 Candidatus Acetothermia bacterium
GTCGAACGGTTTCCAAAGCGACAACTTAATTTTACACAGTTATTTCTACACTATCTACGGGCGGTTGTAATTAACCTTACCTTCTCTTTTCCTGAACTACAGTAACTTCTTCCGTAATTTTTCTTTCCTGTCCGTCTTCTCCCAGGGCAGGTCCAGCTCCTCCCTTCCGAAGTGGCCATAGGCGGAAAGAGGCGTGTAGATCGGTCGCCTGAGCTGGAAGTTGTCTATTATTGCCGCCGGTCGCATATCGAAGATCTCCCGGATGGCGGAGTTCAGCTTCCTGTCACTTACTTCGCCCGTTCCGAAGGTATCGACAGTTACGGCCAGGGGGTTCGCCTTTCCTATCGTATAGGCTATCTGGACCTCGCATTCGTCACTTACTCCGGCTGCAACGACGTTCTTCGCTATGTATCGGGCCATGTAGGACCCCGAACGATCGACTTTGGTCGGATCCTTTCCGGAGTATGCACCACCACCGTGGCTGCCGTAGCCTCCGTACGTATCGACGATTACTTTTCGGCCCGTCATTCCGGTATCGGCTGGTGGACCCCCTTTTACGAATTTGCCGGAAGAGTTGATGAAGATGTCCGTCGAATCGTCCACCCACCGTCCCATCACCGGACGAATGACCCGCCTGTGAAGTTTCTCTTTCAGCTTCTCTTGTTCGATCTCGGGGTCATGCTGGGCCGCGAGGATGACCGTATGTGCTCTGGTTGGCTTGTCGTCCTCGTACTCTATCGTTACCTGGGATTTCCCATCCGGTCTGAGGTGATCGAAAGATCCCGACTTTCTCTCCTCCGACAGTTTCTTGGTCAGCCTATGAGCTAGTGTAATAGGCAAGGGCATTAGCGACTTCGTTTCCCTGCAGGCGTAGCCATAAACTATTCCCTGATCCCCGGCTCCGAGTTCGTCGTAGTGGTTTTTTCCGCCTTCCCCTTCCCGGATTTCCTGGGCACGGCTGACCCCATGAGAGATGTCGGGAGATTGTTCGTCGATACTGGTAAGGACCGCACAATCATCCCCGTCGAACCCGTACTTGTTGTCGTTGTAACCTACATCAAGGACGGTTTGACGAGCAACGTCGGAAATATCGACGTAAGTTTCGGTCGTTATCTCCCCGCCGACGAGAACGAGGCCCGTCGTTACGAACGTCTCGCAGGCCACTCTGCCGTCCGGGTCTTCCTTCAAAATACTATCAAGAACGGCGTCCGAAATCCTGTCCGCGACTTTGTCTGGATGGCCTTCAGTTACCGATTCCGAGGTAAAAAATCTGCCTTTCATTTTTTCACCCTTTATGCTTTCGATATGGCAAAGTGTATAGAATGAGGAGTTGAGCGTCAATAAACTTGCCTTAGGTGTTAATATATTGGAGTTGGCAGATCAGGATATTAATTGATTGAAAGCGGGCGGGCTTTTCTTATAATGTGAATAAATTCATAAGCGACGCTTCTCAGGGCTGTGTCACATAAAAGCGACGAGAAGTTTAAGGAGGGGGATACCCGATAACTCTCCCGGCCCCTTTTTGAACCTGTCTTTTACGTAAACGGCAAAAAAGGGGGTCGATTTCGGTTCGGGAATCGAAATCGAAAGGAGGTAACATGATAAAGCAAAATTTTCTCCGAGAAGACCTTTTGGAAGAAGAGGATATCGAGAAAATACACAGGACTTCGATGGAGTTATTCGAAGAGACAGGGGTGGAGATCAATAACGAGAAGGCGAAGGAAGTTTTTCAGGAGAACGGGGCCAGGGTCGAAGATGGCAAGGTATTTCTCGATGGAGAAACCGTCGAGAAATACCTCGAAAAGGTCCCGTCTTCCTTTACCCTGCACGCTCGCAACCCGGATAACAGCGTAGAAATCGGCGGCAATAGCGGAGTCCTTGCTCCGGGGTATGGGGCTCCGTGGGTCACTGATATGGATGGTAACAACCGGGATGCGACCTACGAGGACTACGAGGACTTTACCAAGCTTGCCTCGGCTAGCGACAACCTGGACGTACTTGGAGGCGTACTCGTCGAGCCGACTGACCTGGCGGACGAGGAGAGACACGTCAAGATGATGTATGCGGCCGCCAAGTACTCGGACAAGCCGCTGATGGGTTCCGCTCTCGGGAAGAAGAAGGCCAGGGAAGCGATTCAGATGGCCAGTCTCTTGATGGGCGAGGACGAGATAATCTGTGATCGTCCGATAGTAATCACACTGATAAACACCACAAGTCCGCTCGGCTACGACGATAGGATGCTCCAGGCTCTGATGGAACACGCCCGGTTCAACCAGCCGACGGTTATCGCCTCCTTGATCATGGCGGGTTCCACGGGTCCGGTTTCGGTTGCCGGGACGATAACGCTCCAGAACGTCGAAGTATTGACCGGCGTGGTGCTTTCTCAGATGGTCAATCCCGGTACTCCCGTCGTCTACGGGTCGGCATCGACGATAGTTGACATGAATACTGGTGACCTCGCCGTCGGAAGTCCAGAATACGCGAAGTTCATCGGTGCGACTGCCCAGCTTGCCCGGCACTACGACATTCCCTGCCGTGGCGGTGGATCGATAACTGATTCGTTGCTTGCAGACGGTCAGGCGGGTTACGAATCGATGATGACCTTCGACGCGTCGATGAGTCACGGTATGGATTTCGTACTCCACTCCGCCGGTCTGCTAAAGAATTACATGGCCATGTCCTACGAAAAGTTCGTTCTGGACGATGAAATCCTGGATATGGTCAACAACTACCAGAAGGGGCTGAAAGTCAACGAAGAGACGATAGCAAAGGACGCAATTCAGAGTGTGGGCCATTCCGGGCATTACCTGAAGGAACCCAGCACGATCAAGCACATGAAGGACTTCCGGGTACCGAACCTGAGTAACAGGAAGGGGTTCGATTCCGAGGAGGGTCTCAAACCCACTGTCCAGCGAGCCCACGAACGATGCGAGGCTTTGCTCGAGGACTTCGAGGCTCCGCCACTCGATCCCACAATAGACGAAAAGCTGAGGGATTACATGGAGAAAGTTACTTAACCTTTCAGCCGGATTTCGGAAGGTTCATTCTAGGTCCAATCGGGGCCATCCGAAAGTTTGTCTTTACTTAGCGTGTCTTGGAAAACTTATCCAGCGGGTTTCGTTTATACGTTTCGAAACCCTAACCATTCAGGCGTTACCTTTACTTAAAAAATCAAAAGGGGGTTTTTATGTCCAATTTGGAAAATAACGAAAGGTCTTACGATCCTTATATCTTTTGGTTTTCCGCGATGTTGATCGTCGGTTTCATCGTATGGTCGGTGGCGTTTCCGGCAAACATGGAGAACGTGGTAAATGAGGCATTTACCTACATAACCACTTCATGGGCCTGGCTCTGGCTGCTGACTGCCTTCCTGCTGGTGATGGGGGCTTTCATCATGCTGTTTACCGATTACGGGAAGATGAAGCTCGGAAAACCGGAAGACGAACCGGATATCTCGAAGTTTAGCTGGTTTTCCATGCTTTTCGGAGCCGCGATCGCGGCAGGTATAGTGTTCTACGGTCCCGCCGAGCCGGCCTACCACTTCATGACGCCACCTCCGTTTTTCGGCGGGGAGGCAATGACGGATGCCGCTGCGAACGACGCGATGACTACCTCTTTCTTTCACTGGGGGCTGACGCCGTGGGCCATTTACGTTATGTTGACAATACCTTTGGCCCACGCCTGCTATACCAAGGACCTTCCCTTCAGGCTTTCCAGCGCCTTTTACTACGTAATCGGTGACAGGGTTAGGGGCTTCTGGGGCAAGGTGATTGACGTGATTGGCGTCTTTGCCACGGTCGGAGGATTGTCAACCACGACCGGCCTCATTGCCCTCCAGTTTTCGTCCGGGCTCAAGTACCATTACGGGCTGGAGGTGCCGGAATACGGGATTTACCTCATCATCGGTATCCTGACTGCGATATTTACCCTGGCAGTCTATACCGGCGTCCATAAAGGGATCAAGTTGATCGGGGATCTCAACATGTGGCTCTTCATTACTGTCTTTTTCTTCGTATTTGTCTTTGGGCCGACCCTGTTCTTCCTCAACCTGACGACGAACGCGATCGGGGACTACGCCCTTAACTTCATTCCGTTGAGCCTCTTTACCGGAGGGGCGAACGAGGGCGCTCTCGACTGGCTGGGAAGCTGGACCATCTTCTACTGGGCCTGGTGGATTGCCTGGGCACCGTTCGTGGCGTTGTTTATCGCCAGAATCTCCAAAGGAAGGACCATCAGGGAGACCATTGGAGCGACTTTGCTTCTACCGACGCTGGCCAACTTTCTCTGGTACGGCGTCGTCGGTGGAGCCGGGATTAGCTTCGATATTACGGAGGCGCTGAGTGAACACGGACTTGAGAGCGCGATCTTTGCGACTATCCGGAACCTGCCGCTTACCCCGCTGCTTGCAGTGGCCGTACTCTTCTTAATTGCGGGCTTTTTCCTGACCAGCGCTAACGGGGCCGCCATGGCTCTCTGCATGTTCGTATCCGGGGAAGAGAAACCTAACAAACACATCCGGGTTTTCTGGGGAATTACCCTAGGAGTTATCGGTGCGATACTGGCCGCGACGGGGAGTTTGAACGTCATCCAAACGGCGTCGATCGTGACGGCCTTCCCCCTTATGTTCTTGCTGATCGTACTGCTTTTTGGTACTTTCCGTGGATTGAGGCGTTACAAAGAAGAGGAACTGGAGAGCTAGACCGATCGAATAGTACTGGAGTTAGTATCCTATCCCACGGCCGGGTATATCGTATCCGGTCGTGGGTTTTATTTTAACGAGTCAGACTAGCTCCCGAGTTGGGAAATTTCCGACTCGCGTGCTCAAACTGATGCCTTCATGGTAGTGGTTTTCATTACTAGGAAGCATGGTGCATAAAAAACTAAATCCATTTGGTTATGGAAATATCCCTCCCCGGGAATTACCTGAGGAAGCCTCAGCTAATTCCCGGCTCGGTTAGACATATGCGCCGCGTCGCTGGAATTTTCCCAACTCGGGAGCTATTACGTTAATTGCGATCTAAGTGCCGGAACCGTGCCCGCTAGCCTCCGATGGGATTTTGCTGAATGTCCTCCAAAGCTTTCAAAGCCGTATAACCCTTAATCACCCTGGAGTCAATTTAGATTTGTTTATATTCTCCAGGTCGGAGTAATAGAGCTAAGTATGTTGCCCAGACAGGTGATTATCCACCTTGAAAGGCGAAAAGCCTTTCTGTAGTATAACCTAAACCCAATTTAACTACCGGAAGAGGATTGTCAATGAAATTTGAAGATAATTTAGACAGTTTCAACCAGGACGCGGCAGTTTCCCTTTCCGGTGCTCCTTCCGTTTCCATCTCCACGTCGATTGGCACGACTAGCCAGATGACGGGGGCTCCTGCCCCTACCGTAAGCCTACTCTAATACGACTTTTCCTCTACGACTTATCCAGTATTCTATTTTTAACTTTTGACGGTTAATCCATTTAAAACCATAACTTGAAACAGTATGTCCAGGAGGTTTTTCCATGCAGTGGAAAGGTGTACTTCATAAGTATTTTGATTACCTGCCCGTAAACGACAGAAATAACGTGGTAAGTTTAACCGAAGGGAACACCCCTCTGATAAGGGCGAAGAGCCTGGAAGAAGAACTGGAGGACGACCTGGAAGTATATCTAAAGTACGAAGGAGCAAACCCGACCGGATCGTTCAAGGACAGGGGAATGACGGTTGCGGTTTCCAAGGCGGTGGAGGAGGGTGAGGAGGCGGTTATCTGTGCTTCTACCGGAAATACCTCCGCTTCGGCCGCCGCATTTGCTGCCCGATCGGGGCTCGAAGCTATAGTCGTGATTCCCGAGGGAAAGATCGCGTTCGGGAAGCTGTCACAGGCGATGATGCACGGTGCCAACGTGGTCCAGATAGACGGGAACTTTGACGAGGCACTGGAGCTCGTCCTTGAAATATCTGAGAACTATCCCGTGACCCTGGTCAACTCGCTTAACCCGAATAGGATCGAGGGCCAGAAAACTGCTTCTTTCGAGATATCGGATTTCCTGGGGAGGGCCCCCGATTATCACCTCCTCCCCGTGGGAAACGCCGGAAACATAACAGCTTACTGGAAGGGCTACAAGGAGTACCACGAGGCCGGTGAAACGGAACGGTTGCCCAAAATGACCGGATTTCAGGCCGCGGGGGCCTCTCCGATAGTTGATGGTAAAAAGGTAGAAAACCCCGAGACCGTGGCGACGGCGATTCGAATCGGGAATCCTGCCAGCTGGGAAAAAGCCGAGAGAGCGCGGGACGAGTCCGGCGGGGACATTGGTAAGGCAACGGACGAGGAATTGGTGGATGCCTACCGGGCTCTGGCCGATACGGAGGGGGTCTTCTGCGAGCCCGCCTCTGCGGCCTCCGTCGCCGGTTTGTTCAAGAAGGACGGGACCGGTTATTTCGAGCAGGGAAGCGTCGTTACCTGCACCCTGACCGGACATGGACTCAAGGACCCGGACATAGCGATAGAGTCGAGCGAGGAGCCTGAGTCGGTGGGGAACGACGTCGTCGAGGTGCTGGAGGTAGCGGATATATGAAGTACGTGGTAGTTCAGGGAGACGGGATGGCCGATAAACCCCTGGAAGAACTTTCCGGGCGGACCCCTCTGGAGGCCGCGAACACACCTAATATGGACGAGGTTGCCGATTGTGGAAAACTGGGGTTGGTTGAGACCATTCCATCTCCGTTACCGCCAGGCAGTTCCGTGGGAAACATCAGCCTGATGGGGCTCGATCCGGAAAAGTACTATACGGGTCGTGCCCCTCTGGAGGCTGAAGGTCAGGGGTTAGAAATCGAGGAAAGCGACCTGGTCTTTCGCTGTAACCTGGTAAAATTCGGCGAGAACGGCGGGATCAGAGTGATGGAAGACTACAGCGGTGGTCATCCCACGGATTTGGAAGCCGAGAAGGGGATAGATGCCCTGAAGGAGGAGCTGGAGGGGAGCCACTTCCGGCTCTACCAGGGGGTAAGTTACCGCAATTTGCTCGTATGGAAGGGCGGGAG
The DNA here is from genome assembly GCA_046543235.1 of Candidatus Acetothermia bacterium. Lineage (GTDB taxonomy): Bacteria > Bipolaricaulota > Bipolaricaulia > M55B111 > M55B111 > JAGXLP01. The sequence goes on from JBKGZT010000045.1 coordinate 7,026, forward strand.
GAACGAAGTGGACTGGGAGGAACTTGAACTGACACCTCCTCACGACATCACCGGGATGAAAACCGAAGAGTATTTACCACGTGGGGGCGGGTCAGAAGTTCTCAGAGATCTGCAGGACCTCGGAAGAAATGTTTTAAGGAGGAACGGTGATGGATTTAACGGTATCTGGTTGTGGGGTGCCGGGGTCAGGCCCGAAATACCTACGCTCCAGGAGAGATACGGCCTGGACGGGGCCGTGATAAGCGCCGTGGATCTTATCAAGGGTATTGGCAGTTATGCCGGCCTGGAACCGCTGGAGATCGAGGGAGCCACGGGTTTTATCGATACCAACTACGAAGGAAAGGTAAGAGCCGCCCTCGAACATCTGGACGAGGGTGGGATGGTCTTCCTGCATGTGGAGGCTCCGGACGAGGCTTCTCACATGGGTGACCTTCAGCTAAAACTGGAGGCGATTGAAAAAGTAGACCGAAACGTAGTCGCCCCAATTCGGGAGGCGCTGGAAGCTGAGACCGCGGCTAGAATGATGGTCTTAACCGATCACCTGACTAGTATCGAATCCGGAACTCACGAGAGAGGGTCGGTCCCTTTTGCCTTTTCCGGGGCCGGAGTCGAAGACTCCACGAACGAAGGGGGTTTCTCGGAAAGGGAGGCCGAAAAAAGGAAATTAAACCTCCCGGGGGGACCTGAGTTGATGGATCTGTTTTTATCAGTGGAGGGATAAGATGATTCAAATCGAGGACGGAGGTTCGAGTACTAGTGGAATTCCCATACTACAGCTCGGGATCGGTACCGTAGGACTTGAATTGGTGGATCTCGTCAGGAGTTTAAATTCACCTGGCGGCGAGGAATCCCGATATCGCTATACCGGGGTGGCCGACAGTTCCGGGCTTATCGGAGATCCGGACGGTCTTAGTGAGGATACGCTTGAAGAAATGGTCGAGTTGAAAAAAAGCGGGGAGAAGCTAGCCGACCTCGACCGGAAGCCCCTGGAGGACCTGGATAGGATCGACTCGATTCTCGATACCCTGGACGGAGGTATCCTCGTCGACGTCACCGGAGCAGGAGGGATGGACGATTGGTATCGGGCGGCTTTTCAAGAAGACTGGTCCGTCGTCGTGGCGAACAAGATTCCTCTGACGGAGATGGACCCGGATCGGTTCAACTGGTTCCGAAACTCCGGGTTAAAATACGAGGCGACTGTTGGAGCCGGATTGCCGGTAATATCCACGCTGAATGCTCTACTGAGAAGCGGGGATCGTGTCCGGGAGATCAGCGCCATATTGAGTGGGTCTCTGAGCTACGTGCTCTCCCGGCTGGAAGAAGGCCAGAGGCTGGACCAGGCCGTAATTGAGGCGAAGGAGAAAGGTTTTACGGAGCCCAATCCGGTAGATGACCTTGTCGGTAAGGATGTTCATCGTAAGGCTTTGATCCTGAACCGAACGATCGGTGGCGACCTATCCCTGGAGAACGTCGAGGTCGAGCCTCTGGTCGATCTCGAGGATAGGTACTTCCGAAAAGAAGAGCTAGAGAGCAGGTTGCAGGACTTCAACGAGGAGTTCGATTCGAAGCTGGAATCTGCCCGGGAAGGCGGTAGGCGACTGAGATACGTAGCCCGGGTGAGTAAGAGTTCTGCATCCGTCGGACTTGAAGAGGTCGATGAGTCTTCTCCTCTGGCTAGAGGGCCTGGAACGGCAAACGTGATTGATATAAGGAGCAGGAACTACGAAGATCCCTCTTTGGTTATACAGGGGCCGGGGGCTGGGCCGAAGGTAACAGCCGGTGGAGTGTTTTCCGAAATAGACCTGGTGGCCGGAAGCCTACGGCGTTAAATTACGTGTTTTTTTGATTCAGGACTTTTGTCCTTAGGTATCATGTTCTAACGGAGTAACTGACTGATAGTCTTCGGCGATAGACGGGGTCAGTCTGACCGAGCCTCTTGAGAGTAACTTAGAGGGAACCGAGCCCGAGTTCATCAGCCGTTTATAGGATTCAAGGTCCATGCGTGGTTTTTTGAAGTTGATTTACGGAGGAGATAGTATGTCGGACTACTGTGTCGGAATTATTGGAGCACTTGGTGCCGTTGGAGAACAGATGAGAGAGATACTGGCCGAATCGGATCTCGATATCGACCGGGTAAAAATGTTCGAAAGGCCGGATCTGGAAGGAGAAACCGCGGAGTTTGACGGAGAGAAAATACCGTGTCAGAAAGCAACACCCGAGGAGCTGGCCGACTGCGACGTCGCTACGATGTCGGCAGGATCGGCCGCTTCCGAAAAGATAGCACCGATGGCCGCAGATGCCGGCTGTGTGGTAGTGGACAATTCAAACCAGTGGCGGATGGACCCGGACGTGCCGCTAGTCGTCCCGGAGGTCAACCCGGAAGACCTCGACTGGCACGAGGGAATAGTGGCGAATCCAAACTGCTCCACGATCCAGATGGTCGTCGCTCTCGCGCCGCTGCACGAAGAGTACGGGATCGAGCGAGTGGTGGTATCCACCTACCAGGCCGTTTCCGGATCTGGTGTTGACGCGATAGAGGAGCTGAAACGCCAGACCGAAAGCATAGTGAAGGGTGAAGAGGCCGAAAACGAGGTTTATCCCCATCAGATTGCCTTCAACGCTCTCCCGCATATCGACGTATTTCAGGATAACGGATATACGAAAGAGGAAATGAAGATGGTAAACGAGACTGAAAAGATAATGGACGAGTCGATTTCCGTCAGCCCGACTGCGGTTCGTCTGCCGATATACCGATCACACGCTGAATCCGTGAACGTCCAGACCGAGAAACCGATCGAACCGGACGAAGCAAGGGAGTTGTTGCGGGACCAGGCCTCGGTCGTCCTCCAGGATCAGCCCGCGGAAAACCACTACCCGCTTCCGATTGAAGCCGAAGGAGAAGACGACGTATACGTGGGGAGAATTAGGAAGGATCCGACAGTCGAAAACGGACTAAACTTCTGGATCGTCTCCGACAATCTGAGGAAAGGGGCTGCCCTGAACACCGTACAGATTGCTGAAACTATGGCTGAGAGGGGACTTATATAATTGTCGTGTATGAAGGGAGGTGTTGATTGTGTCCAAAGTAGTGAAGAAATTTGGGGGTACATCTCTGAAGAACGAGGCGAGGATAAACCTGGCTGCCAAGGAAGTGGTTCGGAGTCTGGAAGACGGCGACGAGGTTATCGTGGTGGTCTCCGCTATGGGTTCCGAGGGGGATCCTTACGCTACGAATACCTTGATCGAACTTCTCGAAGATGTATCACCCGAGATAGATTCCCGGAAGAAGGATTTGATGATGTCCTGCGGGGAAACGATATCGGCCTCCCTGTTTTCCCACTACCTGGATAGCGAGGGCTATACAGCTATTCCGATGACGGGCCACAAGGCAGGAATTTTCACTAACGATAACTTTGGTGACGCCGACATCATCGACATCGATCCGGTGAGGATAAACCACCACACCTCCCAGGGCAAACCGGTGGTTCTGGCCGGCTTTCAGGGTAGAACCGTAAAAGGAGAGGTTACCACCCTCGGACGCGGAGGGAGCGATACGACCGCCCTGGCAGTTGGGAACAGGCTTGATGCGGATTACGTCGAACTATTTACGGACGTGCCGGGGGTTGCAACAGCCGATCCGGGGATTATTGAGGGGCCGGAGTACTTCTCCAGCCTGACGAGGAATTCCCTCGCGAGGTTAGCTGAAAACGGTTCCGAAGTCGTCCATCCCCAGGCCCTTGAGGAGGCACGGAGGTCGAAAATTCCGGTAATGGTCAAGTGCGCCTGGGACGAAAAAAACGCGACGTTGGTCGGTGGCAAGCCGGCGAAAGAAACGCGTCCCGTCGGTATTGCTTCCAAGGATAGCTTTACCATGTTCAAAGGTAAAAGCAGGGAGGTTAACAGGGACAGTAGATTAAGGCGGCAGGCGCGGGAACTGGTTCACCTCGAGAGGGGAAATAGCCTTGCTCTCGTGCCGAGAGAAGACGAATCTCCCAGCAGCAACGGGTACGAAAGAAGAGAAGACGTTTCGCTAGTGACTGTTGTCGCCACGGGCGGGGTCTCCCCGGCCGACGTACGGGGAAGGATTATCGATTCGGTGGGGGAAGGGTATATCGAACGTAACTTCACGGAGTATGGATTGCGTTTCCTGGTGGATGAAGAGGAGAAAGGGGAGCTCATCAGGAGGGTTTACGGTGCCTTTTACCGGAAATAGCTGAAAACTCTTGGACAACCCTGACCCCGAATGAGCTGGCCGTCCCGGTTGTTGACAGAATTAATTAGGGAAAGAATTGAGCGGTTATTTCCTGAGCGAGGAGCTTACGGAGGGATAGTGTAGAAAT
>JBKGZT010000046.1:0-10937 GCA_046543235.1 Candidatus Acetothermia bacterium
TTCGGTGCCTTTTTTGCGTGATGGCCGAAAACATGGGTAATGGAGAAAGACAAAATCGAAAAGGAAATTTTCACTCGAGTAAAATACCTCCGATTTTGCTAAATAATTACCAAAAAGCTGGAATTCGACCACTGTAACTTAAAAAGGTCCATCAAGTAGCTCACAGTCAAAGTTTCTCCTGAAACATCTCCCTGGCCTTGTTGGGGTCCGCCTGGCCCTCGGTTTTGCTCATCAGCTGTCCGATCAGGAACCCGAGCACGTTTTCATTACCCGCCCTGAAATCCTCTACTGCGTCGGGGTTTTCCTCGATTACTTCGTCGATCATCTTTCCCAGCTCTCCTTCGTCGGAGATCCTCTTTAGCCCTTCTGATTCGACTATATCCTTCGGAGTTCTTCCTTCCGTAAACGCTCGTTCCAGGACGTCCTTGGCCGTGTTATCGTTGATTTCGCCTTCACCGACCAGTTCCACCAGGTAGGCAAAATCTTCCGGTGCCACGTCACCGAGTTCTGCTTCGGGCATCTTCAATATCCGAAATACTTCGGACATCATCCAGTTACTGATCTCCTTTGGGGAATCGTAGCTTTCTACGGCCTCTTCGAAGTAATTTGCGATATACTTATCTTCGGTAAGTTCCCCGATGTCGTAGTCCGGCAGGCCGAACTCCTCCTTCCACCTTTTTACCTTCTGCCCCGGCAATTCGGGCAGTTCGTCTTTGACGTCTTCCTTCCACTCGTCGCTTATCAGGAGTGGGACGAGGTCGGGCTCCGGGAAGTAGCGGTAGTCATGAGCCTCCTCTTTCGAGCGCATAGGGCGTGCCTCTTCCGCATCGGCGTTCCAGCCCAGGGTAACCTGCTCGACCGCTTCTCCCTTTTCCAGTAGTTTTTGCTGCCTTTTCTTCTCGTACTTGAGGGCCTTTTCCACGGCGCTGAAGGAGTTCATGTTCTTGACTTCCGTCTTGGTTCCCATCTTTCCGTCTTCCCCGAGGGAAATGTTGGCGTCACAGCGCAACGAGCCCTTTTCCATGTCCCCACTGCAGACTTCGACGTAGCGAAGTATCTGTCTCAACCTCTCCATGAACTTCCTTGCCTCTTCCGGTGATTTTATGTCGGGTTCGGTGACTATTTCTATCAGTGGTACGCCCACCCGGTTTAGATCGACCGAGCTTTCGCCGCCGGACTGGTGAACCAGTTTCCCGGCATCCTCTTCCATGTGGACTCTCCTGATCCTTATCTTCTCTCCGCCAATTATCAGATGGCCGTCCACGGCTAAAGGCTCGTCGAACTGAGATATCTGGTAACCTTTTGGCAGGTCGGGGTAAAAGTAGTTTTTCCTGTCGAACTTGGACCTCTCAGGTATTTCGCAGTTCAGAGCCAGGGCGGCCCTCAGTCCGTACTCGACGGCCTGCTCGTTCAGTACGGGTAAAGTCCCCGGCATTCCGAGGCATACGGGGCATGTGTTGGTGTTGGGCTCCTTGCCGAAGTAATCGCCGGAGCAGCCACAGAAGAGCTTGGTTTCCGTGAGCAGCTGGGCGTGAATTTCCAGTCCTATCACTGTTTCCATTAATATACACTCCTTCTATCGTTCCGGATAATAAAAGATAGGATAAAACTTACTTCCAATCAAAGCGAACGGGTTTAGCTCCCGGTGCCACCTCCTGTAACTGTTTTATCAGGAACTCCTTCTTCGAACTATCGTAGGCAAATAGGTGCGAGTAGCAGCTACAGTCCGAAGCGCCGAACCCCTCCACGGGTTGAGCGAATTCCCGGGCCAATTTCCCAGCCAGGGTACATTCTAGTTCCTGCTCGGTCGGGATCAGCCAGCTCTCTACTATTTTACCGGGTTTGGTAAGGTGGTCGACGTGCCAGTGCCCGCCATTGTTGGTCCCGTTTGCGACTTCGAGGTGACGCCCGACCCGCTTTAGTCCCCCGGGCCCCAGGGCAGAGCCGACGTAAAGGTAATCGCCATGGAACCGACCCGAAGTGAGGCTCCCGATTTCCAGCTCCACCGGTTCCTCGAACCTGATTCTGAGCACGTAAATGCCTTTCGGATACTGACTCATTTTAGTGGTATTACAGGTCTAGCTCGTAACGCTGTTTGATCCAGTTCCAGCTAGTCTCAACTATCGGGGTCAACTCCTCGTATTCCGGTCTCCAGTTCAGTTCTTCGAAGCCCTTTTCCGGATCAGCAACCAGTCTGGGAGGGTCTCCGGGTCTTCTATCGCCGGTTCTGACGGGTATGTCTATTCCGGTTACCTCTTTGCACGTATCGATCACTTCCCTGACGGAATGGCCGCTACCCGTACCCAGGTTGTAGGCGAGGTAGTTGGCTCCGTTCCGGTTAAGTTTTTCGAGGGCGGCGATATGGGCTCTGGCAAGATCGTTGACGAAAATGTAGTCCCGAATAGGTGTTCCATCGGGGGTCTCGTAGTCCGTTCCGAATATCTCTATATAATCCCGTTTCCCTGCCGCGGCCTCCAGAACCACCGGTATCAGGTGAGTCTCGGGATCGTGAACCTCCCCTATTTTACCCTCGGGATCCGACCCGGCGGCGTTAAAATACCGGAGCGAACAGGCCGAGAGGGGATAGGCCGTGGCGTAATCCTCGAGAATCCTCTCGAAGGTCCACTTGGTCTGCCCGTAGGGGTTCTTGGGCTGTTTCGGGTCATCCTCCTTTATCGGGACCTCTTCGGGATCGCCGTAAATTGCCGCGCTGGAAGAAAAGATGAACTGGTCGACCCCGAAGGCACGAACAGTATCAAGTAGCGTCAATCCCTTGACGACGTTGTTATGATAGTACTTGGCCGGATTTTCAACTGACTCCCCTACCCTACAGTGGGCGGCGAAATGCATGACCGCGCCCGGTTCGTATTTATCCAGTGTCTCTTTCAACCTTTTCTCGTTGCCGATATCTCCTTCTACGAAGTCGTCCGTTAAAACGAACTCCTCGTTACCCGAGACCAGGTTGTCATATACTACCGCTTCGTAACCCCGTTCCAGCAGCTGTTTTACGGTGTGACTTCCTATGTAACCCGCGCCACCGGTTACGAGGACGGTTTTTTTGTTCCCCATATTACCTCCCAGTTGAAATAGTCCAGTTGTCCACGATGTGTCAAAACCTTTTAAATATTCTAACCAGAGGAAAAGTTTTTCACAAACGGGGTTTGACCCACGGTTGACTCTCTCGGTTGTTAGCCTCCCGCCTCAACTTGCAATTTCGAATTCATGTCCCACAATATGCTTATTATGAATAGAAAAATCGAGAGACTCAGAGGTTTTCTAAAAGAAGGCAATGAGGACCGGGACCGGATAGACGGATACCTTTTGATCAACATGGAATCCTCCGACAGGAGCAACCAGCGCTTTCTGACGGGCTTCGACTCGTCACTCGGGTGCGTGGTTGTGCTCCGGGACCGGACGATATTCCTGACCGATTCCCGGTATTCCGATGCGGCGAGGGGAGAGCTCGGGGAGGCGGAATTTCAGGAGATCGAAACGCGACCGCTGAAAACGACGGCCGAACTGGTAAACGACCTGGGGGTCAATTCGGTGGCGATTGACCAGAACGACCTCAGTCTGGCTACCTATAACGAGCTGAAAGATGAATTAGAAGGACCTGAATTGATTCAGGTCGACGGGTGGCTTTCCGAAATCCGGCAGGTGAAGGAGGACGAAGAGATCGAGCTCCACGGGGAGGCAGCGGAGATTGCTGATCAAGCTTTTTCGTACCTGATCGATTTCGTGGAGCCCGGTATGACCGAACGGGAAGTAGCTCTGGAACTGGAATTCTACATGAGGGAAAACGGCGCAGAAGACATCTCTTTTTCACCGATAGTTGCCTCCGGTGAAAAGAGCGCCCTCCCCCATGCAAAACCGGGGGATGAGGAGATAAAGGAGGATGAGCTCCTGCTCGTCGATATGGGGGCAAAGTACCGGGGATATTGTTCGGATTTAACCAGGACCCTCTACTTCGGTGACCCCTCTGAGAAGGTTCGGGAAGTATACCGGGTAGTGCTCGAAGCCCAGCAGGTCGGGCTGGAAAACATCGAACCGGGAGTAGGTGGAAGGGAGGTGCATCGGAAGGCCAGCGAGGTCATAGAGGAAGCTGGATACGGCGAGAACTTCGGCCACGGGCTCGGGCACGGCGTCGGGCTGGACGTCCATGAAGGTCCCCGCTTGAGCGAAACCAGCGGAGATACGCTGAAGCCGGGTATGGTCGTCACCGTCGAACCGGGAATCTATCTGGCCGGCTGGGGTGGGATCCGGATAGAGGACATGGTGAGGATCACCGAGGACGGTTGCGTTCCCTTCTCCAGGGCACCGAAGGAAGAGATCATCAATCCGATCGGCTAATATAAAAGCATCCCCAGGATTCCCGCTAAAACGATGGCCGCGATGGGGTGTTGATCCATCAGGTCAAGGAATATAAATATCAACACCGCGATCACGAGGTTCTTCCCAATAACGACTACCGACTTGCCCACGAATGCCGTCATACCGATGGATATCTCGGCCGTCGCTATGAGGCCAATCACGGCCGGCCGCAGTCCCTTCAGTAACCCGCGAATGTACTTCGATTTTTTAAACTTCTCAAAGTACCTCGCAAGGGTGGTGCTTAAGATCGAAGGTAGCAGGAGGACTCCGAAGGTGGCAGTCAGGGCACCCAGGAACTTCTCCAGGTTGTAGCCGACGAAAGTGGCGCTATTTACCGCTATAGGACCGGGGCTCATCTGGGCTATGGCGATGATGTCGACGAACTCCCCATAGGTCATCCACTCGTTCCTGACGATTAGCAGTTGTTCGATGAACGGGATCGCTGCGTAGCCGCCGCCGAAGCTAAAAATACCGACCTGGAGAAAAACCAGCAATAATCGGAACACGATTTATCCCTCTCTTTCTTCCATAGGCTGGAACACGAAATAGCCCAGCCCGGCCGATATCAGTATCGCGAAACCGGGATGGAACCCAAATCCGCTTATCGCGGCTATTATCGCAGCCACCAGGACCACCTTGTAAACGTTCCAGTTGACTTTCTGAGCCAGTCGTTTAAGGGCGAGGAGAATCAACACCAATACCGCCACCCGAATACCTCTAAAGGCCTGCTGGACAAGGGGTATTTCCATGTACCTTAGGAGAAAAGAGGCGATTAGCAGTATCACCGAAAAGGGCGGAATGGCCACGGCGATCGCACTAGTCAGAGCCCCAGGTACACCTTGGACGTGATAGCCGATGAAGATAGCCACGTTTACTGCCAGAGAACCGGGCAGACTCTGGGTGAACGCAACGATGTCGAAGAACTCGTCCTCCCTCAGCATGGAATTCTTCTTTATAATCTCCTCCTCGATGAGAGGGATCATCGCAAACCCTCCGCCGAAGGTAAATAAGCCCAGCTGAATAAATATCCGAAAGAGCTTAAACAGAGTGCTCAAAGGTTATCACCCCTTGCTGGGAAAGCCATGAACCCCGCCGATTTCGGAGTGATCCTATATAGAAAGCCCCCCGAGTAGGGATCCACGCCGGGATATATGAACAATGGTAGGAGCTTATGGAGGATATCATCTAATGGTGTTCGTCGTTCTAACTCTCGAGGACTTTTGGTAGAAGTGAACTCGACTGAACTTTATCCTGTCAAGTTTTTCGACGCCCGGCCGGAAATAATTATTATATTCGGTGCCGATCTTTTGGGCCTCGCTTGCCGGTGTTCGAGGGCTCGGAGCTAACTCGGGGTAGGAACCGGGAGGGAGATCCCGGTACGAAAAGTGAACTGAAAGTACGGCCGAACCCGGTGGCTCGTCTTCGTCCTCCGGTTTGTTTGCCTGGTCGTCCGGAGAATCCAAGCTGTCTTCGCCTTTTTCATCTACGGTCACTCTCGACACCTCGAGTTGAGCGATGTTCTCGGTCAAGCATTATACACAACTATTTGCCTGGATCAATCCCTTTTTCAAAAACCAGCTAATTTGCTTTCTTCCCCTAAGGTTTTTACAATTTGAAGAGACTTTGGGCGAGAGAGCGGGGCGAAAGTACATGGATCTGGAAAGCGTATGTGTTTATAAAGACCCGATGATGTACGGAGCACACGGGATCACTTCCGCGGTAGAACACCAGCGCAAGGCGTTGGAGATTCACGGGATAGAAGTCAGGGAAAAACCCGTTGAGCCGTACGGGGCAATTCATATAAACTGGCCCGGACCTTTATCCTATCTCAGGCTCAAGGGGACCCAGCGGCGTGGGAAGTTGGGAATCGTATTCGTTCACGCCGGTCGAAGTATAGATAGGGGGTTCACTCTTTCCCAATATCTGGGGAAGCCCATGGTTAACAAGCTCTGGCTTTCTCGGATTTATGAAACCGCCGATGTAGTTATCGCCCCTACCCAGTACGCTCAAGGTAAGATGATGGACTTCGGCGTCGATCCGGAGAAGATCCGTGTAGTCAGCAACGGTGTCGACTTCTCGAAGATCCAGTATTCTCAGCAGGAACGCAGAAGGTACAGGGAACGCTATAAAATTGATCGGCCCACGGTAATTACCATCGGCCAGGTCAAGCCCAGAAAGGACGTTTCCACTTTCGTCGAGGTAGCGAGAGAACTTCCCCAGTACCAGTTTATCTGGTACGGGCAAAAGATAGATTGGTCTTCGTTGTTCGGCGATAACACGGACGAGATAGTATATAATTCTCCGGACAACGTAAGATTTACGGGTTACGTCGGAAATATTGACGCCGCCCTCTCCTCTGGCGACCTATTTTTCTTTCCCTCCAAGGAGGAGAACGAAGCCATAGTCCTCCTGGAAGCGGCCGCCCATGGCTTGCCGATCGTGACGAGGGACCTTCCGGCCTACAAGGACCTGTTGACCGACGGGGAAAGCTGTTTGAAGGGTCAAGAAACCGAAGAGTTCGTCGAACTGATCAAGGAAGCCATGGAGGAAAACAAGGTTAGAGGAAAGATAACGGAAAACGCAAAAGAAGCAGCCAAAAAGTATAGCCTGGAAAATATCGGAAGGAAGTACCTGGAAATTTACGAGGAATTTTCGGATGGGAAGAAAGGGGAAAATTGACGGAAGGGTTGGACCCTAAAAGAGTCCTTTGGACACGGTTCTTTACCGGCAGAGATCAGGAGGTTGCTGAAAATAGCTGGCTTATAACTCCGGCGAGAGGTACGCATGTGTCTGACCGAGCCTTAGCGAGGGAGTTTGAGGAACCCAAGCCGGATATTATTAGTCCGCTACATAAGTGGAGACTTGATTTCTTTCTAGGCCGGTAAAAACTGAAAAACCTTCCTGGCTGATCGAATTGACTTCCCGAGCTACTCGACTTCTCCGTCAAGATAACGCTGGAGGATCAGGGTCGCGGCCACTTTGTCCCTTTTCTGCTTTCGTACTTCCCTCCTCACGTCCGACTCGATCATCACACGTTCGGCCTCGGAGCTGGTCAGGCGCTCGTCCACCGTGTCCACCGGAACCGAGAGCCGCTCCTCTAACTTTCGTTTGAACTCCCGGGCTTTTTCGGCCGATTGGCCTTCCTCTCCGTTCATGTGATAGGGTATTCCGACGACGACCAGAGAGACGTCTTCTTCGACGACCAGTCCCTCCAGGTAATCCAGGTCGGACTCGAGGCCCTTTCTCTGCCGGCTCGGCCTACCAAGAGCCACTTTGCCGGCTCGATCGCTGATAGCTATTCCGATCCGCTTGCTTCCCCAGTCCAGGCCGAGGACTTTCCCCGCTTTCATCCGTACCGCCTCCCCTTCCACCTACTGCCGCGACCGGTCCACCAGCTGATGGCCGAGTCGACCGTCATTAGGGTATAGAGGAATCCACCCAGAGGAGCCAGAAGGCCGTAATAGGGCGAAAGCCCGTACCAGCTGAGGATCGGCTGGAAGCTCAGGGCTTGGACCAGCCAGGCGAATCCACCGAGGAGGGTCAGAACGAGGGAATAAGGTGAACTCAGACCACAGACCCCGTTAGCCAGGCCGGTAAGTCCCAGCGCAAGACCCGCCGGCGGTGCCAGGAACAGAAATACCATACCGATAACCGTGCCAAACAGGAGGAGGGGGGAGTAATTCAGCTGGCTGAAGGCGGACCGGGAGATCGTCTTCCATATCTCGCCGAGGTTACCGTAGCTTCGGTAGCTTTTCGACATGTGGGAAAGGCCGAGCCACAGCTTTTTCCCTTCGTCTTTTAAGGCCCTGGCGAGGCTGCAGTCGTCGATGATCGCGTCCCGCAGCCGTCTGAACCCATCGACGTCGTCCAGAGCCGAACTTCGGACAAGGATACAACCTCCAGCGGCCGCGGCTAAATCCGTTTCGGGGTCATTCACCCGGCTAAACGGATACAGGGACTTGAAAAAGTAGACGAAGCTTGGGATGAGTAGCCTCTCCCAGGAGGTGTCGGTCCGTAGGTCCGCCATTATCGATACCAAGTCAAGTTCCTCCGAGACGAGTTTGCTGGTCAGTTTTTTCAGCGCGGCCGAGGCGTGGTTTATGTCGGCGTCGGTCAGCCAGATCAGGTCGGGGTTCAGGTCTTGTGCCCGTTCGTATCCCTGCTGAAGCGCCCAGACCTTGCCGGACCAGCCTTCCGGGGTGGGGTCGCCGTTTACTATTTCCAATCGGTCCTCGGAATCGGTCCTTTGACCGAGGTCCCTGGCCACCTCCGCCGTTCCGTCCTCGCTGTCGTCGTCTATAAAGACGATTTTCAGTTCTCCGGGATAATCCTGATTCAGGACCGAAGGTAGAGTTTCGGGAAGCACCTTCGCTTCATCCCGGGCCGGGATTACCGCGGAGACTGAAGGCCACTCCCCGGAGGGTCCGTACTCTTCCTCCGGGGTCAGTTTTTCCTTTGTCTTCCAGTAACCGTACCGGCCGAATACGAGCACCAGCCAGGCTATTAGGGAGGTACCGGCGATAGCTAAAAAAATCCAGCGTATAACAATCATCCTCCAGTTCTCGTTAACCGGCCAGCTCCCGCCTGGCTCCGACCTCTTTCGAGACATCCGGCAGGTCGAGTTCTTTTAGGGTGTTTCTCAGGGGTATTCCTTCCTCATCCCAGCCCCGGACCGTGTAGTACCTATCCAGTTCTCGTTCGAATTCCTCCCTGTCTATCGATTCCCCTCTGGAGGGTCCGTCAGGTACCTCCTCGTTGATTACCCTCTCCGGCAGGCTGTCGTCCTCGCGGGAGAAGCCTTCCCTGACGTTAAAGGCCTTCGACAGGTTATAGATCCTTTCGCCGGCGGTTAGTAAACCGGAGTTGGAAAGGTCGAACCCGGTAACAGCGTTGACCAGTTCCCTGATTCCGTCTTCGTACATGATTCCCCGGGTGAATTTACAGACGCCGGTTGCGTCGTAGATCGTCATCAAATCTTCCATAGCCTTGAGGGCTAGCGCTTTGCCTTCCATTTTGGTTCTGTCGTAGTCCTCGAAGTTCCAGAAGCTTCCACCCATTTCCAGGGCATAGAAACAGGAAGTCAAATGATCGGCTCCTCTAGGAGCCACGGCAAAAGCGAGGGCCATGCCTTTGATTCCGCGGACCTCGAAACCGGCGGGCACCATGCCCTTTACGTGGATCGTAAATTCCTGGCCAGCTCCTAGCTTTTCGGCGGCTTCTACCGGTCCGTCCGCCAGTAGTTCTCCTAAATCGCCTTCACGATAGGCAATTCTGTTCAGGGCTTCCAGCATCGCGGTGGCGTTGCCGAATTCCAGTTCGAGATCGGTATCCAGTAAGTCCTTCTCGTAGGCCTCCATTGCCCAGGCAATTGTCATACCTGCAGTCATCGTGTCCAGGCCGGTTTTGTCGCAGATCTCGTTTGCTTTCGCTACGGCTTCGATGTCGTCGACCTCCGTCGCGCCGCCGAGAGAATATTGGGTCTCGTACTCCGGGCCGTCGACCGCTATATCCCCGTAGGGGGTATCTTCAGCCACGAAGTACTGGCTGCAGGGTTTGGTGCAGTGTGGGCAGGGTCGTCTACCCTGGCGGTAGATATCGACCCATTTTCTCGGGTCCAGGTCTATCCGGTCTTCCTCCGGATCGTCCAGCTTGTCGTAAGCCTTTTTGAAGTAACCTGACTGCCAGTTTCGGGTCGGGAACATGCCGATCTCCCGGTTCTTCACGTTTAGGGCCTCGCCCGTGCCGTACTGCATGTCTACTGTGGCGGAACCCGTACCGGAAAGCTCGATTTCCCCGCGGCCGGTAGTTTCCTTTAACCATTTGTCATTTAGTTCATCGAGGCGCTCCTCGTCGTGGATCGGAGGTAACTTGCTCCCGTTTGCCGCTATTGCCTTGAGGTTTTTCGATCCCATGACGGTACCGCCGCCGCCCTTTCCTGCCTGGCGGTCCTCGCACTCTATCATGGCCATCTTTGATAGCTTCTCCCCGGCAGGGCCGATTACCGCGGTAGAATAGCCTTCGTGATCTTCTTTCAACTTTTCGTCCGTTTCACGCGTGTCCAGTCCCCATAGGTCGGAAGCGTTTTCCAGTTTGACGTCGTCTTCGTCGATTATTAACGAAGTTGGCTTGGATGCCTTGCCCTGGACTACCAGGGCGTCGTAGCCGGCTTTTTTCAACTGCTCCCCCACCTTGGCTCCGACCAGGGATTTGCCGTAACCACCGGTTACCGGGGCCTTAAAACCGAAAGTAGTCTTTGAGGCCGTTGGCACGTTCGGACCGACCAGGACTCCTGGTGCCATTATCAGAGTGTTTTCCGGCCCCAGAGGATCCGTCTGCGGACCGACTTCGTCGTAGAGTATCTTCGTCGTAAAACCGGTTCCTCCAAGGTACTTCTTCAGGAACTCGCCGGATAATTCCTCCTCCTCAAATTCCCCCGTGGAGAGATTTACACGCAGTAGTTTGCCCCAATAACCAGGTTGATTTGGCATAGTTACCTCCTGTAGATTCACCTTATTTGGATTCACACATTGATCCTAAATAATTTGGATACCGTTAGCAAATGGAGG
>JBKGZT010000047.1:0-10778 GCA_046543235.1 Candidatus Acetothermia bacterium
TTGGGTTAAATCTTCTCGTACTCCTCGTCGGGCATGGAATAGCAGTGTTCCTCGCCTGGAAACTCGCCTTCCTTTACTTCTTCCCTGTACTGGGCCATTGCTTCTACCATCTCGTCTCCCAGTTCGGCGTAGCGTTTGACGAACTTGGGCTTAAACAGCTCGAACAGCCCGAGTATGTCCTGGACTATCAAAAGCTGGCCGTCGGTTGCGGATCCGGCGCCGATGCCGTAGATCGGGACGTCGGCTTCCTCGTAGATCTTTTTTCCGACCCGTTCCGGTATGGCTTCCAAAAGAATGGCAAAGGCACCGGCATCCTCCAGCGCTTTGGCGTCCGCCATTAGTTCTCTGGCCGATTCGGCGTCCTTGCCCTGGCTCTTGTAGCCTCCAAGCTGTGCTGCCGATTGGGGTGTCATTCCAATGTGGCCTATTACCGGGATTCCGGCTTCGACTATCGCTTCGACCCGTGAGGCCATCCTCCGGCCGCCCTCCAGCTTGACCGCATCGGTACCACACTCGCCCATGAACCTGCCGGCGCTTTCTATCGCCTTCTCGTCGCTTGGCTGGTAGCTCATGTAGGGCATGTCACCTACCACGAAGGTGGTCTCTGTCGCCCGGGTAACTGCCTTGGTCATCACGACCATCTCGTCCATTGTTACCGGGAGGGTGGAGTCGTAGCCCAGCAGGGTCATCCCGCCGGAATCGCCGACCAGAATCATCTCTATTCCCGCCTTTTCCTCGTATAAGGCAGTCGGGTAGTCGTAGGCGGTAAGCCAGGAGATCTTCTCGCCTTTCTCCTTCTTCTCGTACAGGTAGTTTATGTTGATCTTGTCTCTGTCGGGCATGTTAGTACCTCCAGTTGGTTGAAGTTAAGTCTTTAGTTCGGAAAGTGCACTTTCGATCCTTTTCAGCGCCTCTTCGAGCTCGGAACGGGGGGCGGAGTAGCAGAGCCTGAGGTAGCCTTCACCGCCAGCTCCGAAGGCGGTGCCGGGGAGGACGGCCACGCCGGCTTCTTTTAGCAGGTAGTCGGCAAGCTCCTCGGCGTCCTTTTGGAAGCCCTCCACGTTCGGGAAGACATAGAAGGCACCGCGCGGGCTGGGACAGCTCACCCCGTCAATTTCGTTTAACCCTTCCAGGAGGAGCCCCCTCTTCTCCGCCAGGGTCTCTAACTGGCTTTCTACCTGCTCCTGTGGGCCCTGCAGGGCCTCGACTCCAGCATGCTGAGTGAAGGTAGCGGTGCAGCCGACCGAGTGGGTCAAAAGATAGCCCATCTTTTCGGCAAACTCTCCCGGGGCGGCGGCAAAACCCAGCCGCCAGCCGGTCATCGAGTAGGTCTTGGAGAATCCATCCACCAGTATGGTCCTCTCCTTCATGCCGGGGTAGGAGGCTATGCTTCTGTGGTTACCTTCGTAGATCATCTCGGAGTAGATCTCGTCCGAGAGGACGAACGTATCGTATTCTTTGGCCAGTTCGGCTATCCTCTCGAGTTTCTCCCCGGAGATCACGTTGCCCAGCGGGTTGCCGGGTGTATTGAGTAATAGCAGCTTCGTCTCCGGGCCGATCCGGGCCTCGAGCTCCTCGGTATCAAGGACGAAACCGTCCTCCTCCCGGAAGCCGTAAGGTACAGGCTCTCCACCGGTCACCTCGATCATCGACCTGTAGGTCGGGAAACCCGGATCCGGGTATAGGACATGGTCGCCGGCCTCTATCAGGGCCACCGTCGAAAGAAAAAGCAGCGGCTTGGCTCCCGGCCCGACCATTACCTCATCGGAGGTAACTTCCAGGTTCTCCCTCGTTGTAGTGAGCCTGTCCGCTACTGCTTCCCTCAATTCCTCTATACCGCTTGATGGATTATAGTCGGTCTTCCCTTCGGCCAGGGCTTTGATTCCGGCCAGGGTTATGTTGGAAAAGGTCGGGTAGTCCGGCTGACCGATCTCAAGATGGATCACTTCCCTGCCCTCCGCTTCCAGCTGGTTTGCCCGGGCAAGTACTTCGTAAGCCCCCTCGGGCTGGAGTGCGGCTACGTTGGGGTTCATCGCGGCAGTTGTTTTGAACTCTCTCGTACCCTCTTTGGTTTTAATTTTCGCTCCCCTCCATTCACGCTTACTATCTCGTCAATCCAATTGTTTAATTCTCGCCGGCAACTGACACTGGTTGGCTTAAATCTCCTGAGAAAAGTTCAGACCAGGCCAACCATCGGAACATAAGCTTCTCCGGTGCCGGGATCAGAAATCAGAATCTACGACCTGCTCTCTTCGTAGTTTGTCACGATCTCGTCAAGTTCGTCGGACACGTCACCGGGCAGTTTTTTCGGCTCGTGGTTTTCTAGAATGTCGATGACTTTTTTCCTAGCCCTCTCCCTCATGGTGGTCTCGCCGTCCTCGACCCAGCTTTCGTGGACCTGGCGGTCGACCAGGTCTGGGGACCAAATATCGTCCTTAAACCTCTCTATAGTCGTGGAAGAAGTGAGGTAGTTTCCGCCCGGACCGACTTCATCGACCTCCTCTACGCCAAGCGTATCCTCGTTGACCTGGACGCTCTGGGTGAAGCGGTCTATCATCGAGATTTCCTCGTTTGCGATGGTCAGAAGCTCGAGTGAAGAAGTCATACCGGATTCCAGGTAACCGACGTCGTGGACCAGGTTTCCGCCGGCCAGTGCGGCGTAGTTGAGCGAGTTGGCCATCTCCATCGTTGCCTGCTGGTCTATCTCCTTTGAGTCCGTAAATCCGCCGGCATTGAATGCCGGGACGCCGAGGAACGAACCTACTTCCTTGCGGAGCACCAGGCTCAGCATGGTTTCCGGCGCGGCGTAGGAAAAGACGGTCGTCTGCATGTCCATGGTCGTGGGGCCACCGCCAAAAATCAGGGACGAACCCTCCCGGACTGCTTGCGATAGGACCAGCCCGCTCAGGTACTCGGCCTCCGTCAAGGCATAGGCCCCGGCAAGCGAGATCGGTCCGGCAGCACCAAGCGACGGTGTCGGAACGTACATTATCGGTATTCCTTTTCTGGTGGAGTAAATCAGCTTATCGATTGCTTCCTTGGAATGCTTGAGCGGCGAACTGGGTTCGTCGTAAAGCAGAATGAACGGGTTCGACCGGAACTCTTCTTCACCCCCGGCTACGGCGACGCTCATCTCGTAAATCGATTTCAACCCCTCCAGGTCCCACGCGGTAAAAACGATCGGTTTGGTCGTGTTCTTTACCATCGCTTCAAAGTGGTGTGCGTCCGAATTGTACTTTGGCACGTCGTTTGCCAGCGCGAAGGACATTACGAAGTCTATATTCTCCAGGTAGTCGACGACGGTCGCCGCCCTGACTACGTCTTCCTTTTCACACGTTCGTCGTTCGCCGGTATAAGGATCTATGGTATTCGGAGTCTCCGAGCCCGGGCCGAAATAAGTATTGTCTCCTTCCAGGAAAATTTTTCGGTCACCGTTTCTGTCACTCAGCACCACCCGCTTGCCGCAGCTGTCGAGCGCGTTTTCCACCATGCTCGGAGGTATCTTAACCGTCTTATCGTCGACCACGGTTGCGCCGGCATCGTCCAGTATCGATACTGCCTCTTCGGAGTGGAACTCGGTACCGGTCCTCTCCAGGATTTCCAGGGCCGACTGAAATACCCGTTCGTGCTGTTCTTCCGAAAAGACGTTGAGTTTAGGTCTGCTCCAGTAATTGAAATGATCGTTTATGCCCAATTTCATCACTCCTGATTGGTGGTTGAATTATGTATATTAAGGTTCTGGCTATCGTATGCTGGCTAGGCCCCTGTCCAGGTCTTCCATCAAGTCATTCGCGGATTCTATCCCCACGGACAGCCGGATCAGGTTCTTTCCGATCTCCGCCTCCTCGAGTTCCTCATCGGTCAACCTGTGGAAAATCGTCGAAGCAGGATGGCAGATCACCGAACGGGAACTACCCTCGTGCGTCGCGTAAGGGATGAGCTCCAGCCCGTTCAGGAACTCGAACGCCTCTTCCTTGCCGCCCTTGACCTCGAAGGAAAGCAGGGAGCTGAACTCGTCCATCTGCCTCTTCGCCAGATCGTGGCCCGGGTGGCTCTCGAGTCCCGGATAGTTGACGGACTGAACCGCATCGTGGTCCGCTAAGAACTCTGCTACCTTCATGGCATTTTCCGAGTGTTTTTTCATCCGCATGTCCAGGCTTTCCAGGCCAAGCAGGGAGAGCCACGCGTTGAACGGCGCCATCGCGTTCCCGTACTGGATGTATTCCAGTCGTCTGATTTTCTGGATCAGCCGGTCCTCCCCGACCAGGACGCCACCGAGGATCGTCCCGTTGCCGCTGATAAACTTGGAGACGGATTCGATGACGATATCGGCACCAAGATCCAGCGGCCTCTGTAAAACAGGAGTCGCTATAGTATTATCCACTATTAACTTCGTGCCGTAGGAGTCGGCCAGACCGGCGAGCTTCCCTATATCCCCGACGAACAGCACCGGATTGCTCGGAGTTTCGACAAACATGAATTCCGTATCCTCGGTTACCGCCTCTTCCCACTGGGAAAAGTCGTCGGGTTTGTCCACGACCTTCGTTTCCACCCCAAACCTCGGCAGAGTTCGGGCAAACAGTTCAAAAGAGCAAGTGTAAGTATGGTTTGAGACGACGATTTCGTCTCCAGCTTCCAGCGAGTAAAGAGCTATCAGCGAGATAGCCGCCATACCCGAACTGGTGGCAAGGGCCCCTCCCCCGTTCTCGAGCAGCGCGATTCTATCCTCGAATATATCCAGGGTCGGGTTGTTCTCCCTCGTGTAGATGTAGCCCTGTAGACCACCGTACTCGTCGTAATTGGCCTCGGTATCGAACACCCATTCCGCCTTCTCAGCGCTTTCGAAAGGGTGTGCTAAGGACTGGGCCAGCGGGGGCGGCAGCGACTCCTTTGCCACGCTTTTATCCAATCCGTAGCCACCCATCACCTGCTGTGTTCTCTGATCAAGTTCTTCCTGGTTCATAGAACTTACAACCTCCTGATGTTTGAAAAATTGTCATTACGGTCAATGGCGCAAGAACGAAAACAAAACACTATTCGGGCTACCTAAATCAATCTCGAGGCTTTCCTGGCAGACAGTTGCGTTCTTAGTCTCGATTAAACTTGGTAAAACAATTGAGTAAACCTATTTCTGCAGAACCGGTTCCACTTCCTTAAGCTCTTCGATTGGAATGTGACAGGTAATCGTATGTTTGTCATCACCTATGGACCGTGTAGGAGGCTCTTCCTCTTCGCAGATTTCCCCTATTTTCCTGGGGCATCTCGTGTGAAAACGGCAGCCGTCAGGTACGTCCCGGGCACTCGGTACGGCTCCCTCAAGCCTAATACGCTTCTGTTCGACCTCCGGGTCCGGTACCGAGACCGAAGAGAGGAGCGCCTCGGTGTAAGGGTGGTAGGGCGGATTCAGAATTTCGTTCGTGGGGCCGACTTCGACCAACCTGCCGAGATACATCACCGCCATGTAATCGCTTATATAGCTGACGACCGCGAGGTTGTGAGAGATGTACATGAAGGAGGTATCGAGGTCCTCCTGTAGGTCCAGCAGCAGGTTGATGATCGAGGACTGGATCGAAACGTCCAGGCTTGAAGTCGGCTCGTCACAGAGAACCAGTTCCGGCTGACTGGCAAAGGCCCGGGCAATTGCGACTCGTTGCTTCTGCCCGCCGCTGAGCTGGTCCGGATGTCTGTCCATATAGCTCGGCCCTAGATCGACAGCTTGAAGCAGCTCTTCCGTCTTATTGATGGCCTCCTCCCGGTTCGCCCCGGCCAGCTGAATCGGTCGCATCATGGCCTGCTTTATAGTTCGCTTTGGGTTTAGAGTGGCACGGGGGTCCTGAAATACTATTCTTATCTGCTTCAGGACTTCCGGTTCCCGTCCTTCTATGGGAACTGAGATATCCCTGTCTTCGAGCTTGATCTGGCCTTCAGTTATATCTTCGAGCCCGATAATCGTCCTGGCAAGAGTGCTTTTCCCGCAGCCGGACTCCCCTACTACACCTAAAGTATTTCCCTCCTCCAGGTCGAAGCTCACGTCGTCAACTGCCCTTACTCTTTCGTCCTTTTTTTCTCGGCTAAAGAAACCAGAGCTGGCTTCTCCAAAGTACTTCTTAACCTTCTCCGCCTCCAGCACCTTCTTATCCTTTCCACTTTCAGCGGTCTCGTAATTTTCTTCCGCCTCCCGAGGGCCCTTTTCGTAACGGTCCTCGGCAACCACTTCCGCCTCGTAACAACGGACGTATCGGTTCTCGCCTAATTCCCGAAATTCCGGCTCTTTCCCCGTACATCTTTCTTCTCTGTAAGGACAGCGGGGATTGAACTTACAGCCGGGGGGCAGGTCGTCCAGCTCGACTACGGAGCCCTCCACGGGTCGCAGCTTCCCCTTAACGGTCTTCGTGGATACCTCCGGGACGGAGCGCAACAACCCCCGCGTGTAAGGATGGATAGGGTTTCCGATCAGCTCGTCCGTCGGACCCTCCTCGACGAATTGCCCCGCGTACATTACACCCGATCGATCGCTGACTTCGTAGACGACGCCAAGATCGTGAGTTATGTACAGGATGGTTGTCTCGAATTCGTTCTTCAGGTCCTTGATTATGTCAAGTATCCTTGCTTCCACCGTGACGTCCAGGTTGGTGGTCGGTTCGTCCATTATCAGCAGCTTCGGCCGTGAAACGAGGGCCATCGCCAGACAGACGCGCTGTCGCATCCCTCCGCTCAACTGGTGCGGGTAGCTGTCCACGACGATATCCGGATCGGAAATCTGAAGTTCTTCCAGTGTATCGATCGACCGGTTTCTTGCTTCCTCTTCGGACATTCCCTTGTGGGTCTCCAGTACTTCGCCGATCTGTTTACCGACCTTGATCGAAGGATTCAGCGCCGCCGAAGGATCCTGGTAGACGATGTTTAGCTCCTTACCCCAAATATTCCTCATCCAGCTTTCCGGCTTATCCGATATATCCTCCCCATCCAGCAGGATTCGGCCGCTGTCGATCCGGCCGTTGCGGTCGAGATACCCCATTATCGCAAAGGCGAGAGTACTCTTACCGCAGCCGGACTCGCCGACTATCCCCTGAGTCGTACCTCTTTCCACCGACAAATCGACCCCGCGGACAGCGGTCAGGTCGCCGGAACGCGTTTCGTAAGTCACCACCAGATCTCTTAGCTCGAGAATCGGGTCGGGCGCATGCCTTGTCTCGCTCATTTCGTTTCCCTCCATTAGAGTTCCCCCGCTTCGTACTTCCTAATGGCGTCAGCGAGGAAGTTTACCGCGACGACCAGCGAAGCGATCGCCAGAGCCGGGAATATCGCCATCCAAGGCGCGTTAGTTATGTGAGGCTGAGCGTTTTTCATCAACAGACCCCAATCCGGTGTCGGCGGCTGGACTCCCAGCCCGAGAAAACCCAGGGAAGCACTCAAAAAGATCGCGTAGCCGAACCTTACCGATGCCTCCACACCTAGGGGGCCCCAGATATTGGGAAGTAGTTCGGCAAACATGATATAAAGATTCGATTCACCCCGAACCTTCGCCGCCTCGATAAATTCCTTTTCTTTGACCTCCAATACCGCACTCCGCGCCACCCGGGCTATCCGGGGAGCATACACCAGTCCAATAACCACTATGACCCCAAAAGTACTGGGTCCAAATATTCCCAGAATGAGCATGGCAAAAAGAAGTGCGGGAAACGACATCAATATATCCATGAACCGCATTACAATCTCGTCCACTAGTCCCCCGAGGAAACCGGTGATCAATCCGATGGAACTTCCAAGAAGGAGGCTGATTGCAGTGGCAGTACTCGCCAAGATCATTATCGACCTGCTACCAATTAATACTCGGCTAAATACATCTCGCCCGAACCTGTCCGTACCAAAAGGGTGTTTTAAACTTGGACCCTCGAATCGGTCCTGCATGTTATACTCCGTCGGAGAATAGGGAGCAATCATCGGTCCAAAAAGAGCTATAGCAACCCACAGAAGTATTATCGACATACCTATTAGGCCCAGACGGGAGTTGGCAAGCCTCTTGACTACCTGAAAAGCGTTTTGGGCTTTTCTCGTTAGTCGTTCCATTTTTCGCTACCTCCGGTCATTTCACTTTCCTTTAAATATATCACTGTATCACCAATTTAATAACGAATCCTGGGGTCGAGAAACGTGTATATTACGTCCGAGGTCAGATTCAAAATCAGGTAGACCGCGCTGGTCAGCAACACGCTGGCCTGGATAAGCGGTATATCCTGCCTCTGAATCGAAATATACACGAGCCGGCCGAGACCGGGAAAAGCAAACAAAGTTTCAACAACTACAAGGCCGCCGATCAGCCAGCCGAGATTCATCGCTATGACCGTTACTGTAGGCATCAAAGCGTTTCTAAGGATATGCCAGATAACCTTGTGCTGAGGTAATCCTTTTAAAACAGCCGTCCGGGCGTAATCGGCATGGGAGGCATCAATAACGCTTGCCCTAACCATGCGGGCTACGTAACCCAGTAATACCAGGGATACCGTTATTATGGGTAATATTAGCCTTGGAAAAACTTCAAACAGGTTGGCATTGGGCTGAATTGAACTCGTGGCTGGTAAAAGTCCCAGCCAGATAGAAAATATTAGCACCAGAAAAGTGCCCGATATAAAGGACGGCATCGACAGGGCGACAAGGGAAGAGGTCGAAATAAAGTGATCCAGCCAGCTTCCTTCTTTTAGCCCTGCAATCACTCCCAGAAAAAGAGACAGAGGAACCAGAAATATCGTTGCGCAGACTGCGAGGAAGAGGGAATTGAGGCCTCGACGCAGCACAATGGAAGACACGGAAACGCCCTGCATGCTCAGGGAAGTCCCCATGTCGCCGTGAAGAATCCCCCAGATCCAGTTCCCGTATCGGACCAATGGAGGCTGGTTCAAGCCTAGCCGGGCTCGGAGTCCTTCCAGCGCTTCCTGTGTGGCGTTCTGGCCAAGTATCATCTGAGCGACGTCTCCCGGGATCAACACAGTAAGGGCAAAGATTATAATCGAAGCTATGAACAATGTAATAACCATGTTTACCAGGCGCTTTCCAATGAACTTTGTCATTTCCATCCTCCCTTCTGCTTGCGCTAATTTAAAGAAAGAGGGTGCCCTTTTTGTAAGGGCACCCAACTCGATACTCCACGGGTTTTACTTAATCCTTCAACTCGATAAACCTGTAGTCGTTAATCCAGTTCTGAGTCAAATAGAACCCTTCGATTCTCTCCGAGGTAGCTCCCAGATAATCTTTGAACATGGGTATCAAGGCAGGTATGTCCTCGTGGAGAATTTCCTGGATTTTAGTGAAGTATTCTTGCCTTTTCTCCGGGTCGGGCGTCCCGCTTGCCTGCTCGACGTATTTGTCCAGTTCCTCGTTGCAATAGTGGCTTGCATTCCAGGAAGCATCACAGGTTAATGCCGTTCCTAGCATCTGCGTAATATCCTCTCTGTGACCCCAAAGAGTCGCTGACATCGGAACCTGGAGCCAGTATTTGGAATAGTACTGATCCCTGGGCAGCGTGTTTAGTTCAATCGAGAAACCCGCTGGCCTTGCCATTTCCTGAAGAGTCAAAGCAACGTCAAGAACTGGAGGTATATTCGATCCACAATAGAGCGTTACCTCGACACCGTCAGAATAACCAGCTTCTTCCAGTAATTCTTTTGCCTTTTCAATGTCCCTCTCTCTTACTCCGCCAAGATCATCATAGAATTCGTGCCAATCTGGTATCGGGGTATCGTTACCTACCGTACCTAACCCGTAGCCAGCGGATTCAAGCAATGCTTCCCTATCTACCGTCAGTGCCAGAGCTCTTCTGACCTTGGGATCCTCAAAAGGTTCTTCCTCCGTATTTAAGTCAATCATAATCGGAGCTGCGTACTGTTCGTCGAGAGTATTGACGTTATCCTCCCTCTGGAGGCGGAGATACTGATCCGGACTCAAATCGGTGATGACATCTGCTTGGCCGGAGGAGACCATACTGACACCCGTCTCTTTTTCAGGCACCATAAGAAAAGTAAGTTCGTCTATTTTGGGAGCGCCCTCAACCCAGTAATCCTCAAAGGCCGAAGCCTCAACCCGTTCCCGCGGGGTAACGTTGTCCACTTTAAATGCTCCACTACCCATAGGTTCCGTGTCTCCGCGTTCCGAATAGTTGTAATCGGCAGAAATAACTGCAGCGTTATAATCAGTTAATTTTTTGTGAAATCCTGCGTCGGGCCTACTCAGGTTGAACCTGACAGTATGGTCGTCCAGAGCTTCTACACTTTCGATGATAGGGCCAAGGGTCCCGAGTAATGCACTTCCCACATCTTCATCGATAAGCCGTTCAAAGGTATATACGACGTCTTCCGCAGTCAACTTGGAGCCATCGTGAAAGGTTACACCCTGATGAAGCTCCATAGTCCATACGGTAGAATCCTCGTTCAACTCGTACGATTTCACGAGCGAAGGTACGGTCTCTTTATCTTCCCCCACTCTGAATAGATAGTCATAGACGGCACTCGCGATATTTCCACCTGCATTAGAATTCAAGAAACCCGGTGTTAGGCTACCAGACGGGATCATAACTGCTTTAACTGGTTCCTGAGCCTGCGTACTGGTAGAAAATCCCGATAACAGCAAACCCGAAAGAATCAATGTAACTACTAACGTTAGACCTATTTTTTTATGCATTATCTCACCTCGTCGAGATATGATTGATCGATTGAAGTCAAGCTCTCTCGAGACTGTTTAGCCTCGTGGCACTTGCACAAATTGAGAAACCTCACGTTCCTACC
>JBKGZT010000048.1:0-10709 GCA_046543235.1 Candidatus Acetothermia bacterium
GAGAGAATTGAGTTTACTGGTCTTACTGGCGCTTGTTTTTCCGATACCTGAATTTGAACACGATTAGCAGGCCAATCCCTGTACCGACCACATTTGCCAGCCAGTCCAGACCGGAGGCGGTCCTGTAAGCGATAAAAAGCTGCGAGAACTCCGTAATGCTTCCGTATAGGATCGCGATTACGGCGACGAAGACGCCTGCTCTTTCAACTTTTTCGTATCTTTCCACGGTCGGGAGACCGATCAAAACGAAGAGCGCGAACTCGCCGGCGTGTGCCAGTTTGTCCATTCCGGGTATCCCAATGACGGGGGTACCTTCCCCCAGCGGACGGATGGACATATAGAAAACCAATCCAGTGTAGAAGAGAAAGAAAGTGGTCCATAACGCCTTGGACAGGGTTTTCAGTCGCCTCGTCGGCTCCGTTTTCATCCTTAACCCCTCTCGTGGTAGCCGCATTCAGGACAGTGTCGTTCTGACTCTCCAGCTCCGAAATTAACGGTTTCGAGCCTGCTGCCGCAGCGAGGGCAACGATGCCTAGCCTCCCAGATAATAACAGCTGTTATCAAGACAAGTCCACCGGAAATCCCTGCTACTAAAAGAACGAGAGTGGGGGAAGACTCCCCCTTTTCCTCTTCGTTCGAAACCTCCTCGCCCGGGAAGGCTTCCTGGTGAATCAGGTTTACGGACTCCAGGGTGGCTTCTCTCACGTCACCGTTCTCCGTGGTTTTCCTGACGGAATCCTGGTAGGCCCTGAGATCGCCGGAGGAAAATAGACCGGTAATCGATTGACGGAGAAATGTCTTTACTCCCCAGCCGTCATCTTCTTCGACGAACACTATCAGGCTCTCGTTTTTCTTCTCCCTAATCCCCCATTCTCTCCTGATCTCGCTGGCGTAGGCTCCAGGTTCGGAGTAAGGGTCGTGTCGGGATATCAGGACCGTCAATCCTATTCCCTCTTCTTCCAGCTCTTGTATTTTTCCTTCCAGGCTCCGCTGGTCCTCCATGGTGAGAACGTTGGCGTAGTCGTTCAACCTGCCGATTCTTTTTGGAAGGGTGGAGGGTTCCGATCTGGCGGTGGGTGATGTGCCGGGGGATGAGGTCAAGATGAAGAGGGTTAGGCTGCAGACGAGGACCAGCCCGGATTTAACGTAAGTAGAGAATGCGCGAGCAGTTCTCACAGGTTACTATCCCCTGGTCGTTGCGGGCTTTCTTTACCGTGTTCTTACTTACTGACATCTGGCAGCCCTGGCAGACGCCGTTTTTCACCTGTACTACTGGTTTGCTGGTAGTGGACCTTAACCTATCGTATTGCTCGTTCAACCTGTCCGGTAACTCGCCGCTGATCTCTTCTCGTTTCTCCTTTAGCTGGTTTAATTCCTCGATCTTCTCTCGTTTTTCCTCTTTCAGGTCCTGAATTTTGTCCTGTTTTTCTCCTATCCGTTCTCGTGCCCGAGTTTTTTGTTCCTTTCTTCGACTTTCCTTTCGGTCTATTTCCATCATGACCTCAATTGCCTCGTCCTCTAGGTGCTCCATCCTCTCCGTAGAGTGTTCTATCTTTTCCTCCAGGGCCTCGGTTTCCTTGAAGCTAATGATCCCTTCGTCCAACCGCTTTTGGTATTCCGATATCTGCTCCTGGAGGTCGTCAACTTTCTCGTTCTTCTCCTCGCTCTCTTCTTTTAGTCTTTCCAGGCGCTTTTTTCTCTCTTCTTCCTTTTGGTTGACCTCGCTTATTTCGTCTTCTAATTTACCTATCCTCTTTTCCAATCTATCGATCCTTCGCTCGTGCTCGCGCCTAGCTTCGTCGACTTTCTGAAGTTCGAGCAGTCTTTCCACGTTCGAGTTCAAAGATCTATTGCCTCCCCGTAGAGGTCTATCTCCAGGTCTTCCGGGCTAAATTCCTCTCGCAGGAGTTCCTTCAGCCAGGGAATGAATACCTTCTCAGAATTATAGTGTCCGGCCTCCACTACGACCAGCCCGCGTTCCGATGCTTCCAGACGCTCGTGATAATCGAGCTCGCCGGTTACGAGCAGGTCAGCGCGGGAACTCGCCGCGGGTTTTACTGCGGATCCGCCAGCGCCGGGGGAAGCGGCGACCCAGGTAACCTCTTCCGGCAGGTTTCCGGTGATTTTTAAGTCCTCCTCGTCCATGTTTAAACGGTTCCCCAGGAATTCCCTTATCTCGCCCGGGTTTTTGCTCCGGCCCCATCTACCGACCCTCCCCAGTCCGACTTCCGGGTCATTTCTTTGTATCTCTTCGATGGAGAAGCCGGGTTCTTCGTAAGGGTGAAGGCGCTTCAAGGTCGAAAGTACTTCGGGCCTCCGCTCCTTTTTAAGGAGGAACTCCAGCTTGATTTCGTCCGTTTCTTCAACACGTCCCGGCGTACCTCGGTCGGGATCAGCGGATTCAGTCGGCGCGAAGAAACCCCGCGATTCCGTCCTGTAGTAACTGTTCCGGTAGTTTCCTACTTGTCCGGCGTCGGCCTTCAGCAGGCCTTTCTTTACCTTTTCCTCGTCGTCTTCCGGAACGAATACGGTCAATTTAAGCAGATTGGCGTCCGCTGGATTGGTTAGGGGGGTCAAATCGTTTAGCTGGAGCGTCTTTCCCAAACCGTGGGAAAGACCGCGGGCGGCTAGGTCAAAAGGGGTATGCACGGCGAGCAGTCCGATATCGTTTTTGAGTAAGGACTCGATCTTCCCTCCGGTCAGGCTGCCGAGGTCCAGTTTGTCCAGTTCCGAGAAGATCAGAGGATGGTGCGTGATAAGTAAGTCCGCCCCCTCTTTGACCCCTTTCTGGATGAGCTCGAGGGTAGGATCCAGCCCGATCATGATCTTTTCTATCGTTTCCCGGTCGAGGTCGACCTGAGGGCCGGAATTGTCCCAGTCGGATTCCAGGTATGGTGGTGCGAGGTTATCGAGAAAACTGTACAAAGCCCTCTGGCGAACCAGGAAAATCACCTCGCGCATAATATAATCACTTACCGGATAAATATCAACGGGGAGGGCAGACACAAACCGAGGGAAATGATTTTTGAAGGTTGCTTGGTAAATACGCCGGGAGGGTTTATAATTCAAAACAGCTATAAATAACACAGAGAGGTAAAAATGACAGAAAACAAACAGAACAACCCGAGAGAACTTTTCAGCAGGCACGTTTATAACCCGATATTGAAACCCGAGGAGTGGCCGTACGTGGTTAACTCCGTCTTTAACCCGGGAGCAACCCAGTTGGACGACGAGACACTGCTCCTCTGCAGGGTGGAGGATTGCCGGGGATTTTCCCATCTGACCGTTGCTCGCAGCGAGGATGGGAAAACCGGGTGGAAAGTCGATTCCAGCCCGACCCTGGCCAGATCGGAAGAATACCACGAAGAACAGTGGGGTCTGGAGGATCCCAGGATAGTCTGGTTTGAACCTTACGAGAAATACGCTATCACCTATACCTCTTTCTCGCCGGCGGGTCCCCAGATATCGCTCGCCTTTACCGAGGATTTCGAGAGCTTCGATAGGCGGGGTGTTTTGTTGCCCCCCGAGGACAAGGACGCATCCCTCTTCCCCCGAAAGTTTGGCGACCGTTACGTGTTGATTCATCGCCCGATCGTCAGGGGAGAACAGCACGTATGGATATCCTTCTCTCCGGATCTGGTCCACTGGGGAGACCATGAAATATTGCTCACCAGACGGAGCGGATGGTGGGACGATGCAAAGGTCGGTCTCGGTCCTCAGCCGATAGAAACTTCCGAGGGCTGGCTGATGCTTTACCACGGAGTCAGGGAAACGGCCTCCGGTAGCCTTTATCGGGTTGGTATCGCCCTGCTGGACCACGACGATCCGACCAAGGTGATAAGAAGGTGTGATCCCTGGGTCATGGGGCCGAGGGAGGACTACGAGTACCGGGGCGACGTTCCCGGTGTCGTATTTCCGACCGGTGCGGTAGTCGACGAATCCACGGGTGAGCTGAGGATCTATTACGGCGCAGCGGATTCTTCGATCGGAATGGCTTCGGCCCAGCTTGATGAGGTGCTGGCTTACATGGGGAGTTGTTAGAAGGAAACGGCTCGTTATAGACCGAATTATTATTGCTTGGTTGCCTGGATCCATGGGTGATACAAGGAAGTAGTGCTCGTATCTTTATGGCACTAGAAGCTTTAACGTGCTCGATCATCAGGGGGTTGATAGAGTGACCAAAGAAGGAAGAGGCAAGGTGCCCGTGACTTACCTTGCGACGTATCCGCCGAGAAAGTGCGGTATCGGCACTTTTACCCACGATCTGGCCGAAAACGTCTCGAAACACTACGGCGAGGAACTGTCCGCCAGGGGCAACGTCAGTATTGCGGCTCTTAACGACCAGCCCGAAGGCTACAATTACGATCCCGAAGTGGGATTTGAGATAAATTCAAATAACAAGCTGGACTACCGCAAGGCCGCCGATTACGTAAATCTTTCCGACACGAAAGTAGTCAATATCCAGCACGAGTTTGGCATCTTCGGCGGTGAAGATGGGGACAACCTGTTGCCGTTCCTGGAAAACATCAGGAAGCCGGTGGTCTCTACCCTCCATACTATCCTCAAGAGCCCCTCGGATC
Source organism: Candidatus Acetothermia bacterium (assembly GCA_046543235.1). GTDB lineage: Bacteria > Bipolaricaulota > Bipolaricaulia > M55B111 > M55B111 > JAGXLP01. The sequence continues at coordinate 4,581 of JBKGZT010000048.1, forward strand.
ACCAGAAGGAAGTGCTGATTGAAGTGTGCGAAGAATCGACCGAGGTCGTGGTTCTGGCAGATAAGGGGAAGGAATTACTGGAGTCCGTCTACGGAATTTCTCCGGAAAACGTTACGATGATTCCTCACGGGGCTCCCGACGTCCCTTTTCTGGATACCTCTTATTACAAGGAGGATTACGGCGTTCAGGGACGCCCGGTCATTCTCACTTTTGGTTTGCTTGGACCGAATAAGGGTATAGAAATAGCCATCGAGGCGATGGAAAAGGTGGCCGAACGATTTCCCGAAGCCTTATACATAATCCTTGGCGCGACCCATCCCCACGTGAAGGAAAAGCACGGGGAGGAGTACAGGCTGAACCTGGAGAGGATGGTCAAACAGCGGGGCCTCGGTAACAACGTGGCTTTTCACGAGATGTTCGTCCCTCTGGACGAGCTGATCAAGTACCTCGTTACGAGCGACATCTACCTTACGCCTTATCTTTCCCGCGAGCAGATATCCTCCGGCACCCTGGCGTACGCGGTGGCACTTGGCAACGCCGTCGTTTCCACCCCCTACTGGTACGCCGAAGAGTTGCTGGCCGAAGGTCGGGGAGAGCTGGTCCCCTTTGAGGACCCCGAAGCAACCGCTGACGCGATCAACGAGCTGCTGGCGGATGAGGAGAAGAGACAGCGGATGAGGCGCAGGGCCTACCAGTTCGGCAGGGGCATGATCTGGCATTCCGTAGCGGGTGATTACCGGAGGACCTATGAGCGGGCCCTTGAGAAATATCAGGAATCCCCTTCGGCATCAGCCAGTGGCCAGGTAGATCCAAGCGATAACCTACCCGACCTGCCCGAAGTGAAGCTGGATCACCTGAAGACGTTGACCGACGACACGGGGATTATGCAGCACGCATCTTATACGGTTCCCCGGAGGAAGTTCGGATATACTACCGATGATAACGCGAGAGCTGCCATAGTGGCCCTGAACCAGTGGGAGATATTCGGAGATAAGTCGGCACTGGGACTCTTGAAGATATATCTTTCCTTCCTCGATTTGGCGCTTGAATCCGGCGGGAGGGAGGCAAATAACTTCATGACTTTCGACAGGCAATGGAGGGATAGCGGCAAGAACGAGGACCCGCACGGAAGGCTGCTCTGGGCTCTCGGCAGGCTGGTCGCGGAAAGCCCTAACGAGGCTTTGGCGAGTTACGGACACGATTTGTTCAACCGGGCAATAGAAGGCTTGGAACAGTATACCTCTCCCAGAGCCTGGGCCTTCTCGGTTCTTGGAGTCCGGGAATACCTGAGCAAGTTTGGGGGGGAAAGGAACAGGAAGATGGTAGGGCAAGGCCTGGCGGACAGGATCCTTCGGAATATGAAGGAAAACTCCGATGGAGAATGGATATGGCCTGAGGATAGCGTTACTTACGAGAACGCCCGGATTCCCCAGGCTTTGATCGGCTGGGGACAGCTAACGGAAGACGAGGAGATGAAGGAGTGGGGGCTTAAAAGTCTCCGCTGGTTGATAGATCAGCAGATGAATTCAGAGGAAGAATACTTATCCCTGATCGGAAGCAACGGGTGGTTGACCAGGGACGGGGAAAGAGCGAGGTTCGACCAGCAACCAGTGGAGATCGCTGCCCTAATTGACGCCTGCTGGGAGGCCTATAAGGCCACTGAGGATTCGTATTACCTGGATATCATATACCTGGGGTTCAACTGGTTTCTCGGCAGAAACGATCTCGGGATTCCGCTTTACGACTTCCGAACAGGTGGCTGTAAGGACGGTCTCCACCCGTCACGGGTAAATCAGAACGAAGGTGCAGAGTCCCTGGTTTCATGGCTTTTGTCCCTGCAGCGGATGTACATGTTGATGGGGGAGTTCAGGGGACGAAATTCGGAGACCATTCCGAATCAACTCCGGAACAAAGAACGATAGGTTGGTTGATTTCGTATATATCGAAAGTCAAACCTAAAGAGGTGAAGCATGAACCGGTTCTTGAAGTCACGATGGTCGGGGGCAGTTTTAGCCTTCCTCCTTATCCTGTTGGTTTTCCTCTCCCCTGCGGGAGCTTCCGAGGTGCCGGATGGCGAGACCGGCTCCTGGGGCCCTTACTTAACGCTGGTTGACGGTCCTACGCCGGTCGTAAACTGGAGAACGGAGCGAGAGGTAGTCGGTCGTGTGGAATACGGACGCCTGGAGCGCTACCTTGAGACGGGAAATTTGGGTAAAACCATCGAGGAGGAAGACGGGGCCGGTAATTTCCATCATCTCCGGCTTGAAGGGCTTTCTCCCGGAAAGGAGTACGCGTATCGGGTAAGTCCCGGTAAAGAAGGGGTATTCCGTTTCAAGAGCCCTCGGGAAGAGGCGGAGGATTTCGACTTCCTGGTATACGGTGACACCCAGACCTGTCCGATCAGGCACAGGCTGGTGGCCTCGGAGATGGCGGAGGATTCGACCGACCCGACCTTCGTTCTGCACTCCGGGGACCTGGTTAAAAGCCCGATAGACTCGCGCTGGAGCGACTTCTTCTGGGCGAACGCGCCTTTTAGTACCTCTACGCCATTGATGCCCGCCCTGGGAAACCACGAGAACGACGACGATAGTTACTACAAGGCCTTCGCGCTGCCGGAAGGGGGCGGGAGATACGGCAAGGAATGGTATTCCTTCGAATACGGCCCGGTAAAATTCATAATTCTGGATTCGAACGCCGGGCAGATTGGCCTGAAAAGGTTCTCCGAAGAAAAGGCCTGGCTGGAAGAAGAGTTGAAGAACCAGACCAGACCGGGTACCGTGGTCGTCTTCCATCACCCGATGTATTCGTCCGTCTACTCGACGGGCGTGGATTCCGGTTTAGAGAAAAGCTGGGGATCGCTCTTCGAGAAGTACGGGGTGGACCTGGTATTAAGCGGCCACATGCATTCTTACGAGAGGATAGAGAAAAGCGGAACAACTTACGTAGTAGCCGGGGGTGGCGGTGGACCAAGTGGTTACCTGGAAGGTCAGTTCGACTTTTCTAGAAAGACGCGCGGAAATTCTCTGCACTACCTGCGGGCCAGGGTGGAAGACGAGGAAATAAAACTCCAGGCGGTGGAAGTTGCCTCAGTGGGATACGTGGAGGGCATCGAGGACTCGCCCTGCAGCTTTGACCTTTCCCTGACGCGGTCGGTCTTCGACGAGGTGACCGTGGACCTGGACTGATTTGTTTCCCGAAGAGTTCAACCCTCTACGGGCTCAGGTCCTATCCCTCGGTACGATGATTCTCCTGGCGGACGGGGCGGCCTCAATTGTGACCGGAGTGGACCCTTTTAGCTCCCCGTCGTACATCCCCGCTAACCCGTTCTCCGATCTTATTTTTATAGAGCGACCCCGGAAGAACTCGATTTTTGGGTGATCCACGTGAGCGCCGCTGTACACGCCTCGCAGGGCGGTGGTTAACTCGATTCTCCCTAACTCGTGAATCAAAGCCACGTCCAGTAACCCGTCGGAAGGATCGGCGTGAGGTATCAACTTTATGCCGCCGCCGGTATACCTGCAGCTGGCGACGAATACCGCGCTGGCGGAGTAGATTGTTTTTTCCCCGTCGACCTCCAGCTCGATCTGGTAAGAGGTAAGCTGGGTGATGGATCTTACGAGGCCGAGCAGGTAGACGAAAAGCCCTCTGGCTACTCCGTTTCTGTGCAGTTCGACGTTTTTCACTACTTCTGCCGGGAAGCCGACACCCATGAAGTTGAACAGCTTACCTTCACTTGTCCCCAGATCGACTTTCCTGGGGTCCCCGTTGAAAAACGTATCGACTGCACGACGAGCGTCTTTCGGAACCCCAAGACAACGGGCAAAATCGTTCCCCATGCCTGCAGGAATGATCCCAATCTTAGTCTTCGGCGAAGCGATTCCGTTCAATACCTCCATTACGGTCCCGTCTCCGCCCGCTGCCACGAGGGTCTTGCCTTTCCATTCCAGCTTTTCGGCAAGCTGAGTCGCGTGGCCGGGTGAATCCGTCCAGTGGATTCGGTAAGTCACTTCTCTGTCGTTCAAGATTTTTTCTACTTTGTTAAGAACTTTTTTCGACTTACCCCCGCCTGCAACCGGATTGGCAATAATTTCTATTTGCATTTGCCTCCCGATTCATGTTATAAAAGTTCTTGTGTAAGGTGTTCGTCATTGGTTGCGTGCCATCGATTATATAGGCAATGTTAACCGTTTTTCGATCTGAAGCAATATGTACGCGGGATTTGTCCCCGAAACCCTTGAAATCGTCTGCTGGATTGGAATATATTTAAATCAAATGCAGGTAAGGTTTGGTTTTTGGGCCCGTTTCGTCGGTTGTTTACTGATTATACTTGTATTCTGCGGTGAAACCCCGTTATAATCGGGATTACGGTTTAGTAGGCAAATTAAACCCAACAGGAGGTAAAATTTCACATGAACAAGGGCGAGTTTGTCGACAGATTGAGTGAAGCTACCGGTTTTACCAAGAAGGACTCCAAGAAGGCCCTGGATTCGGTCATCGAGATCATCACGGAGGCGTTGAAGGACAACGAAGAGGTTCTGTTGACCGGTTTTGGTAAGTTCGAAACCAGGTCTAGGAAGGCTACTGAAAGGATCAACCCTCAGACCGGAGAGAAGATCAAAGTCCCGAGCAAGGTGGTTCCGGCGTTCAAGACGGGCAAGAACCTGAAAGAAGGAGTCAGGGAAAGCCTTAAGGCAGTAGAAAAGAGTTCCGGCGATCTGAAGATCGAGAAGAAGTAACTGTTTATCACGGGTCGGTTGTTGCGGAGAAAGCTTTTTCGTTACTGAACGGTTTTTCGTGACTAAAAGGCTATGAAGCTATTTCGCAGGGGACGATTACGTGTTCCCTGCGAAATGGCGTTATTAGGTTTTAACCTTTCACGACACTGTGGCTCGAAAACCCCGGTGTCCAGTTCGGTTGAAGTGTTTGCCGATTTCCTTCGATAACAGAAGGTATTGAGTAAAGCGTAAAACTGATATCTGACACAAAACTGTTGAACTAGTCTACTGCCCCCGATTACGGGATTAACCTGGGTTGTTCCGTTCGGCATCTCGGTAGTAGTTCAAGTGTACTTACCTGGGAAGAAACACTGAAGGTTGGCCGGTCGATGAGATAAAAATAACCTAAAGGCCAATTATCAAAGGCACCAGGAGCGGTACCAGAGAAGAAAGTACTGCTCCACTGAAGAAAGCAGGAAGTACAATTTCTTTCCCACCTAGTTCCCTTAAGAGGGGCAACGTGACGTCCATCGTCGTCGCTCCGCCCGGAGCTATGGATACTATTTTTCCGAGATATCTCACGGCAACGGGTAGTATAAGGAAAGTTAGAAGCTCCCGGAAAGTATTTGCGAGGAACGCTATGGCTCCCAGCTCGGGGCCGCTGAGCTTGGTTAGCAGGATGGCCGATAGGCTGTACCAGCCGAAACCCGCGCCTACGGCCGCGGTTTCTACCGGCGAAGTTTGAACTAAAAAGCTTGCCAGCAAAGGGCCGAGAATGCTTCCGGTGGCTATGCTCAGGGGGATCAAGACTATCTTCCAGCCGAACCTTGAAGCCTGCTTGAAGACGGATTTGTTCAAACCGAGTGAAATTCCAACGGCAAGGAGTAGGAGGCCCAGGGTGTAGTTGATGGCGGTGTCGATCGTCGCCGTGAACCCTGACCCAATGAAGGTATATCCGAGCAGGGCTCCAATTAATATCGCGACGAGGATGGCGCCGGTCAGCTTTAGGTGGATTTTGCCGGAACCATCATTTATTTTGCTTGCCTCTTCCGAAATACACCGCAAGGCCGGGGAAATCAGTCCCAATAAAATCACGCTTCCGACGATGCTGGCCACGGCTATGACGAGGGAAATAAGCCCGATATTTCCTATGCTGGAAAGAATCTCGCCGTCGGAACCTATCTTTGTTCCCATTAGGGCGAGCAATATTAGGAGGGCAAACTTCGACATTGGACCTTCAATTCGGCTCAATACCCCCGGCCAGAGCTCGAAGTAACCGAGCGCCAATCCAATCAGCAGAGGTGGAAAGATGATCCATATATCCACCTGAAAACACCCCCCTCGGCATTTCGAATGAATTTATCGAAAAACAAATTTTTACAACTAAACCTATGAAGGATAGGAAAAGGGGGTT
>JBKGZT010000006.1:0-35653 GCA_046543235.1 Candidatus Acetothermia bacterium
GAACCCACGGCTGAGTTTCACCTCAGCAACGGCTTAGCAAGCCGTCGTCTTCGGCCACTCGACCACCCCTCCAAACATCGTACTTTAACCTACCAAACTGGCGGGGGTTTTTCAACTGATATTTTTCCACTTTTCACTTCGAGCTTGTATACTAAACATAAGTTTAGTAAAATGGAATCGAACCATGTACAGGGAAAATTTGACCAAGAGGCAGTACGAGATCCTGGAGTTCGTCTACGAGACGATAAAGGAGACGTCGCGGCCGCCGACCATTCGGGAGATCGGTCGGGAGTTTTCAATCAGCTCTACCAAGGGGGTCTCCGACCACCTGGATGCCCTGGAGAAAAAGGGCTGGATAAAGAAGGACGAAGCCCGGGCCCGGGGCATCAGGCCCGTGAGGCACAAGGTCAAAAAGTTGTTTGCCGGGGAGGAAGGAGTGCCCGTGGTCGGATCGGTCGTGGCGGGAAAGCCGACGCTGGCAACGGAAAACGTCGAAGGTCCCCTGAAGCTAGAGGAGCTGTTTCCTCGTCGGGATGACCTCTTTGCCCTGCGGGTAGACGGAGATTCGATGGTCGAAGCAGGAATTCATCAGGGAGACCTGGCGATCGTTCGGCAGCAGCCCACCGCCGAGGTCGGAGATATCGTGGTCGCGATAGTGAACGACGAAAAGGGAACGGTCAAGAAACTCTCCAAACTGGGAGAGGAAATCCACCTTGAACCCGCCAATCCGGACTACGAGACGATAGTTAAGGAACCGTCCGAGGTCGAGATAAGAGGACGAGTTGTAGGTGTGGTTAGGAAGATGTAGGAAAAGGAGTAGTCTTGGTCGGTACTTGTCAGCCCTCCAGCGTTCCCGGTGAGCAGAATAGTAAAATTTTCCCCTATCGTTCGATAGGAGCAAAAGGATTTTCTTGGATTGATTTGATTCTATAATGTATAAAGACGTAGACAAAACCGTAAAAGTCGGCGTGAAGTTTTCTTCCGGCAAGGTCGAGCCCGTCTGGTTTTTCTGGCGAGAGCGCAAGCACGAGGTCGACGAGGTAAACCTTTACCACCGCTCGTTCAGGGGCGAGGCCCCCCTCCATCACTTTTCCGTTTCGGTCGACGATGACGTATTCCAGCTCACTTTCGATGGGAAAAAGCTGAACTGGAAGCTGGACAAGCTCTGGCTGAACCGTGAAAAACCCCGATGAGCAGAACCGTCCTTCACGTAGATATGGACTCCTATTTCGCCTCGGTAGAACAACAGGCAAACCCCAAGCTCAGGGACAGACCGATAGTGGTTACCGGCAAGCCGACCATCAAGTCGGTCGTGGCGGCTGCCTCGAAGGAGGCAAAGGAGTGCGGGATCGAGTCGGCGATGGCCACCTGGGAGGCCCGGAAGAAGTGCCCGGAATTGGTCCTGGTACCCGGGGATCCCGACAAGTACGAGTGGGTGACCAATAACTTTTTCGATATATTGAGGAGTTACAGCCCCAGGCTAGAGCCGTTCGGTGTGGACGAGGCCTTCCTCGATGTTTCCGGACAGCTCGACGATTTCAAGTCGCCGGTCGATCTGGTAAGGGGTATTAAAGAAGACGTGGAGGAAGAATTCGGGGGCTGGATTACCTGCTCCGTCGGAATATCCCGAAACAAGCTGCTGGCCAAGCTGGCCTCGGACATGGAGAAACCCGACGGGGTAACGTGGATCAAAGAGGACGACGTTTCTGATGTTCTGGAGAGTATTTCTCTGACTGACCTCTGCGGTATAGGGTCTAGGACGAAAAAAAGGCTCAACAGGTTGGGTATCGAGTCGGTGCCGGGGCTGGGTAGCTTCCCGGAGAAGAAGTTAAAGGAGGAGTTCGGGGCTGACGGGGCCCGGTTGAAGCTGATGGGCCAGGGTAAGGACCCCTCTCCAGTCCTACCCGCCAGTTACGAGGAAGAAGTCAAGTCGGTTGGAAACTCGCTCACCCTGCCCGATTACAAGCGAAGCCCTCGCAAGGCGCTGCCCGTTTTATTCAAGCTAGCTCAGAAGGTGGGTTACAGGCTAAGGAAGAAGGGTCTGGTGGCCGGAACGCTGAAGTTGATCGTCCGCGATGGCGAGTTTAACGTGAAGGGAAAGCAGCTTACGCCGGGGAATTACGTGGACGATGGAAACCTGATTTACTCTACCGCTTTAGAAATCAAAGAGAAGCTGGGGTTTCCGGCTACCCCGACGATGGTCGGAATCAGGGCCTCCAAATTGAGGTCAAAGGATTCCTTCCCGCGACCTTTATTGCCGGTTTATAGGGAAAGGGAGAATCTGCTTCGTGTTATGGACGAGGTAAACGAAGAATACGGTAAGGGTACGCTTTATTTTGCGGCCCAGAGCGGCTCGGAGGACCTGCTGCCCTCCGTCGGTGAATTTAAGCGGCCCGGCGATCTCGACTGACGGAGGGGGGTGAGTTGAGGCCTTCTCAGGAGCCGTCTTCCTCCAGCGGGGTGAACTCGAACTCCTCCAGAATTACCTCCACCTCTTTCCCGTTCGACGGGGGATTTCCGTCGACCAGCCATAGGTTTACGTGCGTTTTTAAATCGGCAACGGGCAGTTGGTCCCCTTCGTAGGTCCATTCTTCCAGGAGGTTCGTCCGGTTGCAGGACTCGTCCTCGCAGCCCTCGTAACGGAAATAGAGTTCGTCCCTCGTCCAGGTATAGGAAAATCTCTTTCGGTTCCCTTCGGAGAGCTCCGCGGGAAACCTCTTGATGTTTTGGTCGTATTCGGAAGGTTGTACCACGAACTGGACGGCGACCCCCAGAAGCTCCTGGAGCGAGGCCTCGCCGGATAATTCAGAGGTAAGTCCTTTTCGTTTCTCATTCATTTTTACCTCCATCTTTCCTGAGAATCGGTAGAACTAGGACTTCTATTGTAAGACACTTCCCGATTTCGGTAAACTATTCCTGTTGGTCAAGCTAAACGAATCTAACTTAGCGATTTACCGGAACGTGAAGCATGGACAAGGGAAGGTTTCCAGAGATAGACTTGGTCAGAGGCCTGGCTATAGTCGGGATGGTAGCTTACCACGTAGTTTTCGACCTCGTCCTCGTTGACCTGGTTGAACTGAGCCTTTCGGTGCGGTGGTTCGATTTTCTCGGGAAGACCACGGCGGGGACGTTTTTTGTTGTTGCCGGGACCTCGCTATACATCAGTTACCTTCGGGGTAGGAGGGTAAAAGATAGCGGCACAGAACTCTTCGGCAAGTACCTGTTGAGGGGGGTAAAGCTCCTCACCTGGGGCTTTATAATTTCTGGCTTAACCTACCTCTTCTTCCCGGACGCGGTTATCGTCTTTGGGGCGCTTCACTTCATCGGTGTTTCCGTATTCCTCGGATATCTGCTTCTCCGATTTACTTACGGTTTAAGAAGGATTTATAGGCTAACTGCTTGGGTGGGGATTGCCGTCCTAATGTTCGTTCTTTCCGGTCCAGTAAAAGGTTTATCCGTAGACCACGGTTATTTGCTTCCCCTGGGTTCGGTCCCGCCGGGTTATCAGTCGCTGGATTATTATCCCCTGCTGCCCTGGTTTGGCTTCGTCATCGGGGGATTGGTACTGGGTGATTTGTTCTACCCGGAAGGAGAGAGGGCATCGGAAGTTTACGAGTTCAAAAACAGGCCGGTCGAATTCCTCGGGAGAAACTCGCTCTGGATATACTTCCTCCACCAACCGATAATCCTGCTCGGACTTTTCCTGTTTTTCACGATTACCGGGGCCGGTTCTCGGGTATATCTCCCGTTCGACTTCTTGTCGGGCTTTTTGTCGGGTTAGCCCATCTGCAGTGCTCCCTCTCTCAGTTCACCCCGGTCGACACGCTCAGGGTCGTAGTAATCGAAGGGGAGCTCGGTATTTCCGTGGACGATCATCTCCGCCAGGCCCTTTCCGACCGCAGGAGCCATCATGTAACCGTGTCCGCTGAAGCCGGCGGCCAGGTAGAAACCGGGCGGACCGTACCCACCGATCAACGGGTTTCCGTCCGGACTCATGGCGTAATAACCCGCCCAATGCCTCAGGATTCTCACGTGTTTCAGTCCGGGGGCTATGGAGCCCATTGCCCGACTGACCCGTTTTTCGAAATCTAGGGTCTCGGTCGTGTCGAAGGTGGGTGGTTCGTCTTCCGGAGTCGCCACGCCGCCGATGACGCCGCCCCTTTCGGTCTGGGTAAGGTAGGCGTCTTCGTGTGACATAGAGATTACCATCGGTTCGATCGTCCCGGCCCGGATCGGTTCGGTAATTACCGCCTGGTGGCGATAGGGTTCGATAGGAACGTCTAGGCCGATCATTTCGGCTATTTTTTGTGTCCAACCGCCTGCGGCGTTTATCAGTATCTCTGCCTCGTAGTCTTCTCCCGTGGTCTCTATTGTTTTTACCTTTTTCCCCTCTTTTAACTGGATGTTCGTTACTTCGGTCCCTTCTTTTAGCTCCACGGGGCTCGTTCGGAAATGCCGCTTAAACCCGGCGACCACCTCGAACGGGTGGGCTTTGCCGTCGTCTGGGTTGTAGCTTGCTCCCAGGAGATCCGTGGTGTCGAGGGGTTCGCAAATTTCCTTTGCCTCTTCGGGGGTAAGTATTTCCGTGGGTACACCGAGGGAATTCTGCAGCTTTTTCATTTCTCGGTACCTCTTCATCGCCTCATCCGTATGGTGGAGGTATAGATATCCAGTTCTACGAAAGTCAAAGCCGAGGTCGCCCGCCAGCTCCTCCCAGAGCTTTTCCGCCCGTTTCATGGTCCGGATAGTCGGTTCGTCAGCAAACTGGGCTCTGATACCGGTTCCGCATCTCCCGGTAGATCCGCTACCCGCGTAGTTCTTTTCCAGAACGGAAACGTTCTCAACCCCGAGTTGCTCGAGGTAATAGGCGACCGCAAGACCGGTCGAACCGGCGCCGACCACCACGGCATCGCGTTCAATCATTCGTCTTCACTTCCTTCTCGCCCGCGGCGAACCTAATTGGAATCGGAATTATTGGTGATCTGGTCCGGGGAAGTTTCGTTTCGTCCGGGGAAGTCGAGGTTTCTTCCGCAAGTATCCGACGAACGTGGGTAAGGCAGGTTCTCCCGCCACAGGTCCCGGTGCCGATCTTCGTCTTTCTCTTCAGGAGTTCTATAGTATCGAAACCCTCGGATATCGCTTCGCGTATTTCCCCTTCGGTCACGTCCCGGCAGCGGCAGACGATGATTTCATCTTCGTTACTGGAATTACACATCTTTCCTCCTGATGTTTCGTACTTTATTTACGTAGGTTTCCGGGATCTTTACGGTGACGGTGGAGGTATCGCCGGCCGATTCTTCCCGGGTGACCCTACCTTTGACCTGGCAGGTGGTAATCGCTTTTCCTTTCCTGTCCAGCCCGAGGACTTCTTCACCGACTGCCGGGAGGTCGAATTCGTACGGGAGGGTAACCTGACAGCCCTCGCCCGACGAGCAGTCAAGCAGAAAAATAGCGAGCCCGGGACAGTACTGGACGCAGGTCGAACAGCCGGTACATTTTTCGAAGTTCACGCTGGGCGTCTCGTTAATATCTTCCATCTCGATTGCACCAACCGGGCAGCGCCGACTGCAGGGATCGCAGGGTATCTTCTGTGGACACTCGACTATTGCTACGGGTCCATCTTCTAACCTCTCTTCCGGAGGTAATTCCACGTCCTCCGGTTTGAGGTGGCCGGTATTTTTCCAGGTTTTCTCTCCTTTTACGCTCATTTTCGTACCTCCCTTAGGCCGTTCCTGAGATCGGTATAATATGGCCCAGATCTCAATTCTTTCAGCTCGGAGCGAGCCTCCTCGATAGTCGACCTTTCTCGTATCCCGCCGAAACCAAGTTCCAGCACGGCATCCGCTCCGGCGATAGTACCCTCGAGTGCGGCCGAGGTAGCCTCCTCGATACCGGTAACGTCTCCCGCCGCGTAGATGTCCCCCCTCGTTGTTTTCATCCTGGAATTACGTACGGGAACGTAACCGCCGAGGCGACTTTCTCTTCTTAGCTCACAGCCTGCATGGTCTAACAACCTGTAACTAGGGGAAAGACCGACTCCGAGAGCGAGAACGTCGACGTCAAAAGTTTTTTCCGTTCCCACGATTACCTCCCCTTCCTTTCCCACCTCGGCAATTACGACCTTTTTCAGGTTCCCTTCGCCTACTGCCTTTAATACCCGGTGGTGGGTGAATAGGGGAACCCCTAACCTCCTCAGCTTCGCGGCGTGGACGAAGTACCCCCCTATATCCGGGGCAATCTCGACGACGGCCTTCACGTTCACGTCGGCCTGCAGGAGTTGATAGGCCACAATCAGGCCGACGTTTCCAGCGCCCACCATCACCACCTCTTCACCGGGCTTGACCCCATAGACGTTCATCAGAGTCTGGACTCCTCCTGCCCCGTATACGCCGGGTAGGTCGTTGTTCCTGAACCTGATAGTATCCTCCGTGGCACCGGTGGTAACTATCGTCTTTTTCGGTTTTATTTTTAAAAACTGTTCCCGGTTACGGTAGACCCCGACCGACTCATCGTAGATCCCGACGGCGCTCGTGGAAGTTAGCGTCTCGATCCCTTCTCGGGATTTGACCGAATTTACCAGTCTCTCACCTATATCTATCCCTCTTTTCCCCGCTTCCTCCCGGGAGGAGCCGAAGAACTTGTGTGTTTGTTTGATCAGTTGTCCGCCCAGTAAGGGATTTTCGTCGACGATAACGACCTCCGCTCCGGCCCTCCTGGCAGTCAAGGCGGCATTTAACCCCGCTGGTCCCCCTCCGATAACCAGGGTATCGGTACGTTTAACGTCAATCGGATCTGCTTCGAGATTGTTTCCTTCGGATGGAAGTTCGGGGAATCCCTTCTGTTTTTCGACTTCCATACCATCGCGTACCTGAGTTATGCAGGTCCTGACGTTGGGAACCCCGTCGACCTTCATCAGACAGGAGGAACACTTGCCGATGGAACAAAATAGCCCTCTCGGTCTGTTTTTCTCGCCGCTCCGCCTGAGTTCCCTTATACCTTCCTCGTGAAGAGCTGCTGCGATAGTCTCCCCTTTTCGGCCGGATACCTCCTTTCCTTCGTAGGTGAAAGTTAATTTCTCACCGTGTGAGCAGGAGAGAATCGGATGCTCAGTTATTCTCATATAAGATTAGAACCCCTCCGGAAAAGCTTATTTGGAATTCCCCGGCGACCTTATGCTATAATAACTTGCTTGGGATTGTCAAATACCTCCGGCGAGTTGGTGGCGTTTGGCAGTTAGTGTTTACGAAAAGCTTTTTGCCCGGCTAAAATCCGCGCGGACGACATTAAAGGAGGAATATGAAGAATCCCTTACCCAAATCCGTCTATAAGAGCCGAATTACCGAACGGAAGGAGGACATAAGGGGGCCGTACTTCCGCGACCAGACGGCAATAATTCATTCTCTCCCATTCAGAAGGCTGAAGAACAAGACCCAGGTTTTTTTCGCCCCGGAGAACGATCACATATGTACGAGAATAGAACACGTCCTCCACGTTTCCACGATATCGGCGACGATCTGCAAAGGGCTCGGACTCGACGTCGAGCTGGCACAGGCCATCGCCCTGGGCCACGATCTCGGCCACGCGCCCTTCGGTCACTCCGGGGAGAAGATACTGGACAGGCTGAACCGAAACCAGGGTGGTTTTATCCACGAACTCCACGGCCTGAGGATAGTTGACAAGTTGAGTAAGCACGGTAAGGGTCTGAACCTGACCTATGCAGTTAGGGATGGCATCGTATCTCACTACGGAGAAGAGTTCAGTCAATCAATTGAACCGGCCGAAGAAAGGAAAGAACTCAGCAAGCTGGATCGGAAAGGTACGGCGCCTACCTCCTACGAAGGGTGCGTCGTCAGGATGTCCGACAAGATCGCGTACTTCGGCCGTGATATCGAGGACGCGATAAAAGCGGAATTGATTCGGGAAGAGGATATACCGGAAACCGTCAGGGCCGAACTTGGGACGAAGAACGGCGAAATCATCGACGTATTTGTCAAGGACCTTATCGAGTGGTCACGGGAACACGGCAGGATTGGTTTTTCTAGGGATAAGTACGAACTAATGCGGGATTTGAAGGAATTCAACTACGCCAATATCTATGGCCACGAAAGGTTGAAAAGGTACGCTAGACACGCCGAAGTTATTTTGAACATCCTATTCGACCACCTCAGGAGTATAATGGACGAGTTCGGAAGGGACTACGGGGCCTACATGGAGAGCGACATCCCTCTGGACAGGAGGTTCGGTGACTACCTACAGGGGTTCAGCGACTTTTATGGCGTGGAAGAGCCCTTCAATCAACAGCGGGTAGCCCTGGATTACATAGCCGGAATGACCGACAAATACGCCCTGAAGGCCGCAAAAGAAGTAATATTTCCCGAGCCGATCAAGTTCGACCACGTCGAGGACTGATTTCTCCAACCGGGTTACCTCGCACACCTAATTTTTGAGAGGTCCCGACTATCTCAAAACGTCAGTCCAAACCCGACTCCACCCAGAACACTTTTAAGGTTGCCCTCAAAATCCAGCTCTCCGGTAGTTTGAGCTCTTACGGAGAAGGGGAACAGGTTAAACTGGAGCCCGATCTTTCCATATGCCGAGGAACTGGAAAAGGAAAAGGAAGGGCCGTTCGTGTCTAGCGACATGGCGGGGCTGGCCCCTAGGTAGAGGTGAAGTGACCCTCCAGAGCCGAAGTCCCCGAGGGTTAGATCGCCCAGCAGGTAACTGAAGAGGTTAATTTCGCTGCTGTTTTCGCCAGCGGGTTCAAGACCGCCCAGTTCGACTTTTAGCAAACCTCCTGTACTGAGGTAACCCCCGTAGTAGGTGGTTTCGTTCGTGTAGTCTTCTTCCAGGGATAATCCCAGACTAGTTCCCGAAAGAGCGGAAAGACTAAAGGTCCCAACGGCGATTATTAACACTAGTACGAGTACCGGGAATTTTGATTTCATTTTTCGATTTCGACCTCCCAGGAATCCCGAATTTGGTCACGGGTGTTCTATTATTTCCGGATAAATTCTTCTACTTCGTCGTAACTTGGGAAGGATGAAGTCGCCCCGTAATCGGTGGTCGTCAGGGCCGCGGCCGCGTTGGCAAACCGGATCGTCTCAATTGCGTCCTCCGGTTCCAATTCGGAGAGGTTTAATCCACCTTCCAGCAGTTTCCGCAAAGTCCCCGCCATGAATCCGTCTCCCGCTCCCGTCGTGTCCCTGACTTCTACTTCGTGGCCGGCGAGTCTGGTTACGGAGTCACGGTGATTAAGGAAACAGCCGTTCCTCCCAAGCGTAACTATGATTAGTTCAGGTCCCAGTTCAAGGAGACGATCAGTTCCGGCTTCAAGGTCCTCCCGTCCGGTGAGAAAAGAAACCTCCTCCTCGCTTAGCTTCATTATGTCGGTTTTTTCGGTCAGGTCGAGGATCAGTTCCCTTGCCAGGCTCTCGTTTTCCCACAGGTTTGTCCGGATATTTGGGTCCATAGTGACCGTGACTCCGCTCTCTCCGGCGTAACTTACTGCTTTATAGGTCGCCTCTCTGACCTCTTTTTTCGTCAGGGAAAGCGAACCGAAGTGGAGGACTTCGGCTGAACTGACGTATTCCGGGTCGACCTCTTCCGCCCGCAGAAGCTCGTCAGCTCCGGGGTTCCTGTAAAATACGAAGTCCCGGTCGCCGGCCTCGGTGAGGGATACGAACGCGAGGCTAGTGTTGGCTTTCCCGGTCCGATAAAGGCCTTCGAGTTCTACCCCCTCGTCCCTTAATTTAGCCTCCACGTAGTCTCCGAAGCTGTCCTCTCCCACTTTGCCAATGAAACCGACGTCGCCGCCGAGTTTGGCCAGCCCCACGGCAACGTTTGCCGGAGCTCCGCCGAACCTCCTGTAAAACCCTGGTACTTCGGGAAGAGAAACACCGGATTCAGTCGGGACGAAGTCAATTAACGCTTCTCCAAGTGTTATAACATCGGGCATAGTAGGTAGATTATATATAATTTGAACGTCATTTTAACCCGTATAGGTTGTTTCTTTCCGGTATCTTTATGATCTCTTCACGTCGGCTTTGATATCTGGAGGCTGGGAGGCTACCATTCGTAGCTATGAAAACAAAAGTAGTTTCTTTTGACGCTGACGGTACGATCGTGACAAGCGGGTACGTCGACGCATTCTGGTTTGATGAACTTCCCGGTATATACGCGGAAGAAAACGGTCTGGAGTTCGAGGAGGCCCGGGAAAGGGTAATCGGACAGTACGACGAAGTAGGTGACGAGGACATAAGGTGGTACCAGCCTGATTACTGGTTCGAGAGGCTCGGCCTCAGCCCGGAACCCGGGGAAGTAATCGAGCGGGTCAAGACCCCTGAAAACGTCGACTTATACGAAGACGCCGTAGAGACCATAGAGGAACTGGAAGGTGATTATCGATTGATTGTCACCTCTAACGCTCCAAGGGTCTTTCTCGACTATGCTCTGGAAAGGGTGAGGGAAAGCTTTCAGAAAGTGATCTCGTGCGTTTCGGACTTTGGCGAGGTAAAGAAGGACGAAAGGGTCTACCGCAGGGTCACGGAACTGATGGATGTCAAACCACGGGAGATGGTTCACGTCGGCGATCACTGGAGGTTCGACTACCAAGTCCCCCGTGAGATCGGGGTCGAGACTTTTTACATAGACAGGAACGGAAAAAAGGACACTTCCTCCGACGACCGGGTGTTAAGGGACATGAGGGAGATGGTTCTCCTAATAAGAGGTAACGAAAGGGAGGATTAGATTAGTCTACCATTTCAGTCTTTTTCTTCCGGTTTGAACGCTTGTTGACACTGTAAAGAAGCAGTCCGGAGGTTATTATCAAACTCCCACCAAGAATCGAGGTTACGGTAAGACTTTCCCCGAGGAAAAGGATTGCAAATACCACAGCGGAGAAAGGCTCGACTACTATAAGAACTATGGAAGAGAGGCCTGCTCTAGTCTCTTTAAGTCCCTTTGCAAAAAGGGAATAACCCATAAGGGTCGAGATAAGAACGAGCCCCATCAGGGCGGTTAGAGAATTGCCGGAAACGGCAAAAGTGAATCCTCCAGCCAGTACGACAGGCATTAGGCTGAGGCCTCCGAAGAGCGCAGGCCAGAACAGTGTCTGTAGGGTGGTTTTAGTTTTTCCGAGTTCCTTGAGCACTATCAGTGCCGCGGTATATGAAACCCCCGAGCCGAGGGCCATCGAGTATCCGACGAGGGAGCCTCCCTTTCCTCCGAAGCCGACGTCGTAAATAAAGACGATACCGACAACGGTTCCTAAGAGCGAAAGGATCTCCTTTATAGATGGTTTCTCGCCTCGAAACAAGGAGGAGTACAGAATCGTGGAGAAAGGAAAGGCCACGTAGTGAAGGAATACCGCTTCCGAGACCGGGATTAGGACTAGAGATTTCAGGTATAAGCTGAACGTCAGACCGAACCCGATAACCCCTCCAAACAACCCGTAGTAGAACTTTTCCCGTGAATCGAACCGAAGTTCGCTTTGTTTGCCCCGGAAGAACTGATAAGTCATGATTAGACCAGCGGTCGAGAGCAACCTGATTGCAACGAGCAGGACGGTCGAGACGTCGTTTCCTATTATATTGACGAAGAGACCTATCGTGCCAAAACAGATACCGGTAAGGATTAAATATAACATGAGGTTAAGTATAACCATAAGAGGGTAGAATTTTCAGCTACTTGATGGTCCTAAAAAAAGTGGAAGGGTTGAGTATACTTTTTCCAGAATGGAGCGACCGGAAAGCGAGCCGCTACTGACTACGAGCCGGAGTTTTAGCAGTTCGACCCGGTTGTAGTATCGGTTAACCATGGCGAGAGAATTGAGAGAGGTGAGGAATGAAAAGAATAAATAAATCACAATTGAAGCTTCCGATCGTGGCTGTGGTCATAGGAGTTACCCTGGCCGGACTGGCTGCAGGAGCCTGGTTTCTCCGTCCTCAGGAGATAATGGAGGAGGCCAGGGTGGCGCTCGAGGGCAACGAGAACGTAAAAGTGGAGGAACGGGAGATAAATGGAGTAGGAGGATTTCTGTTCTCGCCGAAAAACGAAAGCCCGGAAACCGGTCTGATTTTTTATCCCGGTGCCAGAGTACCCGTCCGGGCTTACGCGCCGAATGCCCTTGTCATAGCAGAAGAGGGCTACGAGGTGTTTCTGGTGAAGATGCCGTTGAACCTGGCCGTACTGGGCTCCGGTAAGGCGGGCGAGGTAATATCCGGAAAGCGGGACGTGGAGGACTGGGTTGTTGCCGGTCACTCGATGGGCGGGGCGATGGCAGCCAGGTTCGTGGCGAATGCCGAACCCTCTCCGGCCGGACTCGTTCTCTGGGCGTCCTACCCGCCGGAAGGTGCCGAGTTCGATCCGGGTTTGTCTGCCTTGAGCATTACCGCCAGCCGTGACGGGGTGATAAGTTCGGAGAAACTCGACAGGGCAGAAGTACAGTTACCCCCCGATACGGAGTTCGTAGAGATCGAAGGGGGAAACCACAGTCAGTTCGGCTGGTACGGTTTCCAGTCGGGAGACGATCAGGCGACGATAGGTCGGGAGGAACAGATGATGATGGTTACCGAAGAAACCGCGGATTTTCTTTCCTCTACCGCGGCTGGATCCAGGAGTTAAAGGCCTTGTTGCAGGTAATTGTAAGCAGGGATCTGAATTCTTGCTCTAGCTGGAATATAATTTAAACGTAGATTCTACCCACCCAGGAAAGGGTGAAAAAGGCCGGTAAGGTTTTCCAAGCTGGGTTTTCTGCCTCCTTTCCCGGTGAGGTTTTCCCTGCTGGCCTGATTTAGGTTCCTTCCCCGACCTGGGTGGGATTATTGAGGTATATTATGATATCACAAAGATGACGAACAGGTCAACTGTTTTAAGGGTTCGTGCCGGTCAACATTTGAGGGGCCACACGCTGTGGCTTATCGGAAACGTTTACTAACTTGAGGCTACGAAAAGGAGGTATGTGATATGGCTAAGGAGAAAGAGTACGGATCGTGGAAGTCGCCTATTAAGGCGGAAGAGGTCGCTTCGGGCACGATCGGACTGAGTGAAATTCAAGTCTCCAAAGGTGATGTCTACTGGCTGGAGACTCGTCCTGACGAAGCCGGACGGACGGTTCCAGTAAGGTTAAGACCGGATGGTAGGATAGAGGACGTAATTCCAAAAAGTTACAACGCGAGAAGCCGGGTGCACGAGTACGGCGGTGGCTCCTATCTGGTCGGGGATGGTGTAGTGTACTTCACCAACTTCGAAGACCAGAGGCTCTATAAAGTAAATACGGGAAAGGAACCCGAGCCGCTGACGCCTAAAGGGGATTTACGTTTTGCCGATATCTCTTTTGATGAAAGGAGAGATAGGTTGTTTTCCGTCTGCGAGGATCATTCCGCACGCGGAGAGGAGCCGAGAAACTACCTTGTATCGCTGGACCCGGAGGGAAGGGAAGAGCCCGAGGTGATAGCTGAAGGCCACGACTTCTACTCCTCACCCCGTATAAGTCCTGACGGGATAAAGATTGCCTGGGTTACCTGGGATCATCCAGACATGCCCTGGGACGAGACGGAACTGCATCTCGGAGAACTGAATGAGCGCGGTGATATCGAGAGTTCTAGAGTGATTGCCGGCCGCCAATCCGGGTCCGTCCTCCAGCCAAAATGGAGCCCGGATGGCTTTCTATACTACGTTTCCGATGAGGACGGATGGTGGAATATTTATCGGTGGAACGGTCGGGAGGAAAAGATAACGGAAAAAGAAGCGGAATACGCCCGACCACAGTGGCAATTCGGGATATCGACCTACGAATTTTTTTCCTCGGATAAGATAGTTTACACCTATACCGAAGGCGGGCGTTGGCATCTTGCCGAGAGGGACCTGAATAGCGGGAAGACCAAGACGTTTGATTTGCCTTATACTCAAATCTCCTCCCTGAAAGTAAGAGATGACGAGATATGGTTCGTCGGAGGCGCCCCGAAGGAACCTCAGGGTATAAGGAGGTACCGGACGGGGAAAGGGGAGCTGAACACCGAGAGGCTCTCGACCTCGCTCGACCTCGAAGACGGTTACCTGTCTTTGCCGGACCAGCTTGAGTACTCATCCGAGGACGGAGAGGCAGTATACGGGTTCTACTATTCCCCACAGAACGAGGATTACGTCGGCCCTGATGGAGAAAAACCCCCTCTTTTGGTCATAAGTCACGGAGGACCGACTTCCGCCAGTGGAGACGATCTATCACCCGAAATACAGTTCTGGACGAGCCGAGGGATGGCCGTTTTGGACGTAAACTACCGCGGCAGCACGGGCTTCGGAAGGGAGTACAGAAACAGGCTGAAGGGGGAGTGGGGCGTGGTTGACGTCGATGACTGTGTCGCCGGCGCCCGTTACCTGGTCGAGAAGGGTTTGGTCGACTCCGAGAGGCTCCTTATACGGGGTGGAAGCGCGGGTGGGTACACGACTCTTGCCGCTCTGACCTTCAGGGACGTATTTGATGGCGGCGCCAGTTATTACGGCGTGAGTGACCCGGCCGCCCTGGCGGAAGGTACGCATAAGTTCGAATCCCGGTACCTCGACGGACTTATCGGCCCTTACCCGGGAAAAGAGGACCTTTACGAGAAAAGGTCTCCTATACACCACGCCGAGGAGATAACCGCCCCGGTGATATTCTTCCAGGGTACCGAAGACAGAGTCGTTCCGCCGAGCCAGTCGGAGGAGATGTATTCTTCACTGAAAGAACGGGGTATAACTACCGCTTACCTTCCTTTCGAAGGTGAGCAGCACGGCTTTCGACGCGAGGAAAACATAGCACGGGCTTTGGAAGCGGAGTTGTTCTTCTATTCCAGAATCCTCGGATTCGAGCTGGGGGAAGAAGTCGAGGAGGTCGACATTCTAAACCCCGACGTATAGTTCGTTCTTTTTGTTTCTGTTCTAAGCCGGACTGAGCCCTGTTAAGGTGGTTGTCGAATGTGGATAACTAAAGACGCCCTCTCCGAGTTTCTAAAGACCGTGGCGGGGATACTGGCGGTGGCGCTTGTTATTTCCGGCCTGTTTATTTTCCTGACGAAACGACAGAAAACTATCTTCTATGACTTTGACCCCGATAATGCCTACGTGTATACGTTTGATCGGGGTAACTTCCGTTTGAGTTACGAGGGGAACCCTGAAAAGCGGGTCGGGCTTCTCTCCGACGGTTTTAACCCACTTTGTCTTTTCGGCTGCTGGAAGGATATGGAAAAAGGTGAGTTATCCGAATCTCTAGTACGGGAGGACCCGGGCCGGCGCGGGTCGGGGGAGAGCAATGACCCACGGTTCGTCTATCTTAAATCCGGCGAGTATCTGAACCTGGAGATGGATCTGGGGAAGGGAGACTCGATCCAGAATAGGTTTCCTTACTTGAATAGGTTAATTCTGGAGCTGGAGGACGAGGAAGACGTCGAAAAGATAAATCTGAAGGTTTTCGGATACACCTTCGAGGATCGGGGGAAGAATCCGGAAGACCCCGGGATGGTCGAAAAGGGATTTACTTTTTCCGGAGATTTTGGCAAGTCTTCCGTCTTCGCTTTGCCGCATCCCTACTTCGTTTCCCGGGTCCAGTTAAGTCCTGCTGGAGAAGGGAAACGAGCGGGAATACGGAACCTTAGCCTTTATCTCGAAAGAGACGACTACGTATCCAAGGTATCCCGGGCTGAAGAAGCCCTGCCAGTCGAGGACCGGGGAAGTCTAAAGGAATTAGAGGAAAAACTGGAGAATTTACAAGTTCTGGATCCCTACTCTCCTGATACCGATTACCTGCTGGCGGAAGTAGGTTCTCTTCTCGGAGACCACGAGAAGGCGACCCGGAAAATTGACCGGGCCATAAGGAAACTGAAGGATTATTCCGACTTTTTGGTCACACGCCTAGACCTCAACGACCTTTACGAAAAGAAGGCCAGAATCTTCGAGCAGCTGGGGGACTGGGAGGAGGCGGCTGGATACATGGAACGGGCCGGCCCGGAAGTTGATTACGAATTCCTGTCGGAAGTATACCTGAAGGGTTACAAGGAAACCGGGAACTCAACAGACCTGAATGATTCCCTGCTCAATGCAGTTCTGGACTATCGAGATAAACCCAGACTGGTCCTAGAAAATCTACGGAAATATTCCGAAAGGACAAGCTACCTGGAATTCGGCCTAAAGTACTTTGACAACCTTGTAGAGAGGGATTACAGACTTGAGGGAGGTCGGAGAGTATCGCGTTACCTGGTCGACCTCTCGTGGGCTCTGTTGGAAATTTGGCTGGACGGAGAGGGATCAATTGACCGGGCCAGGGAACGTTTGGACCGCGCCGAGGAGCTAAGCGACAGTACTGAAAAGTTGGCCCTGGTAAACGCGGCAAGGAGCCGTGTCTTAAAGGCGGAGGGAAAAATTGAGGAGGCTAATAGGTCTAAGGAGCGATCTCTGGAGTTCTTTTCCGATTACTCCAGCATGTACGACGAGTGGATTGAATACCTGAAGGAATAGTCCTGATTGCGATTTTTATCCCTTTTTTGATTATTGAAATTAGCAGGAATCCTTTTGAGCGGGTTCCTCAAACTCTCACGCTGGTGCTCGGTCAGAAATATGCGGACCCCTCAAAAGGATTCCTGCTACTTATGAGTTCATGTTCTTGTTATTTGATGAACGAGCCAGATTTAAAGCTGAGGTTAAAAGACCCAAGCCGAACCTACCCGGGGTTTCGGGGGCAGATAATTCGATGGCGAGCATATTTTTCGTGGATACAACTATGGGTTCACCATAGCGGTTGAATCTCGCGGAAGGCCCCGATATCTTTGCCTGTTGGAGAAACGAACCTTTAACCTGCTTAACGGAGGGGGATATTTTGCCGGAGAATTCACCCCAGGAAGAGGAAGACGAGTACGGCGATTACTCGAAGAGGTATCTGCTGAAAAGGTTCTATCGGGATTACCTCAAACCGAACATGAAGGAGTACCTGCCTGTTCAGGTCCTGCATGTGGTGGGGGCGCTGGTGGGGCTCGTACCTCCCCTGCTGTTGAGGAACCTAATCGACGACGCGATTCCCGCACAAAACCTCCGCAGGATAATGGTTCTTTCCTGGCTCGGCTTTGGATCTTTCGCCCTGGTAGCACTAATTAGGTTTCTCCGTAACTACTTCGGCCACAGGATCGCCCAAAAGATAGTCTTCGAAATGCGAAACGATATCTACGATCACTTTCAAAAGCTGCCGCTGAAGTTCCATGACAGGAAAAAGACGGGAGAGCTGATGTCCAGGATTATCGACGACCTGAACGTACTCCAGGAGTTCGTTCACCACGGCCCGGAAGGGGTCCTTCAGGCAAGTACGACCATAACCGGGGTTCTGGTGATCCTATTCTTATTAGACGTCCCCCTCACCCTGATTGCACTTTCATTTACTCCGTTTCTGGTGGCCTTTGCCCTGACTCTGATAAAAAGGATGCACAAGGCTTTCCGGCGAAACAGGGAGGCAAAGGGGGCCCTGAACGACCGTCTGGAGGATAACCTGGCAGGAATGAAGGTGATAAAGTCGTTCGCAAACGAGGATCGGGAGATGGAGCGGTTTTTCGAGAAGAACGAGGAACACTACGACGCACGGGCGGCTGCGATAAAGTACTTCAGCACCCTCGGCCCCGTCTCGTACTTTCTAAACAGTTTCGGGTTGGTCTTGACCCTCGGCTACGGCGGCTACCTGGTATTTCAGGGATCGCTGACCTCGGGCACGGTTGTTGCCTTCTACACCTATCTGATAAGGTTCAGGGCGCCGATACTCAGACTCGTCCAGATCAGCCAGAGACTGAGCCGCTTCTTCGCCAGTTCGGAGAGGTTCTTTTCCCACCTTGATATCGAACCGGATATCGTCTGTTCGTCAGGAGGCTTCAGCAAGCACCCAGAGGAAATCGAAGGGAAGGTAGAATACGATGGCGTTTACTTCAACTACCAAGAAGAGGAAAAAGTGCTCACGGACATAAACATAGAAGTAGAGCCCCGGCAGACGGTCGCTCTCGTTGGGCCCAGCGGAGCCGGAAAGACGACCATTGTCCGCCTGCTTCCCAGGATGTACGACGTGAACGAGGGCAAGGTCAAGCTTGACGGGGTCGACGTAAGGGACTGGAACCTGAGAACGCTTCGGAGGAACATAGCCATGGTGATGCAGGACGACTACCTCTTCTCCGGGACAATTCGGGATAATATATCCTACGGCAAGCCGGACGTCTCGAGGGGCGAGGTCGAGGAGTATGCCAGGGAAGCAAACGTCGAAGACTTCGTGGAGGAGTTTCCCGACGGCTACGACACGGATATTGGCCAGCGAGGGGTCAAGCTTTCCGGCGGGCAGAAGCAGAGGATTTCGATAGCGAGAGCCCTTATTCAGGATCCTAAGGTACTTATTCTGGACGAAGCTACCTCTTCCGTCGACACCTATACGGAAAAGCTGATACAGGAAGCCATCGATAAGGTTTCCAGGGGACGCACGACCTTTACGATCGCTCACAGGTTGTCTACCATCACAAATGCCGATAAGATACTCTTCGTCGATGACGGAGAGATAGCCGAGTCTGGGGATTTCGATTCTCTTATGGAAGAAAAGGGCGATTTTTACGATTTCTACCAGCTCCAGTTCGAACAGCTGACGGAGACCGCTTGAGGTAAGTTCGTGGGGATCCCTTACCTCAACCCTTTTTATATTTTGGTGATAGAATTGAGATTCAAAAACTGCGACCGGAGGAGACGATGGAAGACGTACCCGGATTAGAGAAATTCTACGACCTGGATAAGACGGATTACGCTGGTTATTACCGGGATCTCGAATACCCCTGGGACCTCCTCGAAAGGATAGACTCCGTCATCGAAAATGAACTGCAACCGGGGGTTGACGGCGAGGTTTCGCCGGATGCTCATGTTGGTGAAGACGTGGAGTTGGGGAAGGATACGGTGGTGGAGGCCGGGGCGACGATAAAGGGACCGGCAATTATCGGCAATGGCTGTGAGATAAGGAGCGGCGCCTACATCCGGGGTAAAGTGGTAGTGGGGAACGGCGTGACCGTGGGAAACAGCGCCGAGCTGAAGAGGAGTCTGGTACACGACGAAGCCGAAATCCCCCATTTCTCCTACGTCGGTGACTCTGTAATAGGCTGGAAGGGCCACCTGGGAGCAGGGGTTAAGGTATCCAATCTAAAGGTAAACCGGGAATCGGTCGTAGTCCACCTGGGGAAAAAAGATATCGATACCGGGCTCAGGAAGTTCGGATGCCTGCTCGGGGATAGGGTCGAGGTAGGTTGCAATTCCGTGTTAAACCCGGGTACTCTAGTAGGAAAGAGGACTCTTGCGACGTCAAATACTTCTCTGTCCGGTTATTACCCTCCGGAAAGGTTCGTCAAGCTGAAGCAGAGTATCGAGATCGTCGAGAGGCGTTAAGGGAAAAGGAGGTAAAGTTGGACTTATTCGGTACCGACGGTATTCGCGGTGAAGTAAACGAAGATATTACCCCTGAACTGGCGCTTAAGCTGGGGAAGTCCACAAGCGTCATAACTGAAAAAGGTGATTCCGTCCTGATCTGTACTGATACGCGGGAGTCGGCAAGGACCCTGGAATACGCCCTCGCGTCAGGGATAACCTCCATCGGCAGGGACGCGTACCTTCTGGACGTGCTCCCGACCCCAGGAGTGCCCTTCCTCCTAGGGAAATTTGACGCCGAGGCGGGGGCCGTGGTCTCGGCTTCGCACAACCTGGCGAAGGACAACGGAATAAAGTTTTTCAATTCGGATGGCCTGAAATTGGCGCCGAACGTCGAGGAAAAAATGGAGAAATACATCGTAACCGGGGACGGGGAGAGGTGGGCCAGCTGGGAGGAGATCGGGGGTATCATCACGGTCCAGAACCCCGAGGACCTCTACGTCGAGTTTTTAAAGAAGAGGTTTCAGGAAGACATGCCCGACCTCTCCGGCCTGGAGCTGACTCTGGACTGTGCCAACGGTGCGACTTACCGGGTCGCCCCGAGGACTTTTTCTGAGATGGGAGCTGACGTTCACTCCATCGGGGTCAACCCGGACGGCTTCAATATCAACCAGGATTGTGGTTCTACCTCGCTCGGTGGGTTGAAAAGGGAGGTCCTTAGTCGGGGAAGCGACGTAGGCGTAGCTTTTGACGGTGACGGAGATAGGGCTCTTTTCGTGGATGAAGAGGGTAACGAAGTAGACGGGGATAGGGTCCTTTACATGGCCGCCAGGTTTTTAAAGGAAAAGGGTGAGCTCCAGCCGGACGTGGTAGTATCAACCGTGATGAGCAATCTTGGCTTGGAGAAGTCCCTTTTGGAGCTGGGGGTTGAGCTGGTAAGAACTCAGGTAGGGGATAAGTACGTTGCGGAAGAGATGGTGAAGCGCGGAGCGACTCTCGGCGGGGAGCAGTCCGGCCATCTGATATTTAGGGACGTCAATACCACCGGTGACGGAATAGTTACCGCCATTATGGTCCTAAGGATAATCCAGGAAACCGGGAAGAAGCTGTCGGAACTCGGGCGCGGAATGCGGCGTTATCCCCAGGTCCTGGAAAACGTTGAGACCGAGAACAAGGAAGATTTTCAGTCCAGTGACGAGATCCAGGAAGAGATATCACGTCAGGAAGAGAAGCTGGGCAAACGCGGAAGGACACTGGTTCGACCTTCCGGCACCCAGGACGTAATAAGGGTCATGGTCGAGAGCAGAGACCGGGAAGAGGCGGAAGAGGTCACGAGGGAACTGAGCAGCTTCATTGACGAGGAACTGAACGGCTGAGGGTATCGATCCGTGGCAGTAGGGCTTCCTTTTCCTTGGGATTTTTGAATCTTTTGTTCTCGGGTATTTCATCAACGTAGTAACCATGTCTTTAGCCGTAGTACCTGGCCGATGAACTCCGATTCTGGTTTCCAAATTCTCTCACCGAGGTTCGATTGAAGGTTCCAAATCCTATTCGTCGGACTTAATTAGCTAATTACGGTATTCCTTTCAGAGTTGAACCTCCTCGTTCAATATCCTTTCCATAGCTATTTTGCACCTAAAATGCCATACTGTGACCGAAACTTTACCCCTTTTTGCCCTCCTGCATTATATATTTTTCTTTCCGATTTCAGTACTGGAATTTTGCCGGTCAGATGAGTACATCTAAGGCAACCCGGAATAATCTTTCTGCAAACGAGTTAGACATAAACCCGGTGATCAAAATTTGCCTGAAATGGACTATTGCAATTCAGGCTGTGAGTTTTATAATTGAATGAACGTTCATTCAAAAACGGGAGAAGGATAACATGTGTTCGGAAAAGAGAAAAGCTAAAAACGAAATCATCCAGGAAGCCGCAATAGAAGTAATTTCCAGAAAGGGCTACTTCCAGACAAGTGTTCAGGAGATAGCAGAAGAGGCAGGGGTGTCGGCCGGGACGATTTATAACTATTTTGAGGACAAGCAGGATATCCTGCTCGAGATTTTTACCAGTGAATTTGAAGACAGAAAGCGTTTTTACGAAGAGCTTTCCGATGGTGACCTGTCTTTATTCGAGCAGATAAGGAGGATTTTGAACCGTCATTTTTCCAAAATGGCCGAACACGAGCAGTTAATGGCCGTGATTATACAGGAAAGGTTTAAACCCGGTTCCCGGCTCGGGCGGAAATTGAACGAGCGCTACAGGGAGGTCGTTCATGAGATAGCGGAGCTTGTCGAAGAAGCTCTGGAAGGGGATCAAATAAGAGAGTGTGATTCGGCCGTGGTTGCATCGGCGATGTTTGGAGCAGTCGAATCAGTCGTCGGGTACGGGATGCTCCAGGATGGGGAAACTAGAGACGAAATTTTCGATGAAGCTCCCGACGAACTGGCTGAGTTTTTCTGGAAGGGCATTAGAAAAAACAACTAGAGGTGGTAAAGATGAAAAAGTTCTATTTGGTTCTACCTTTGCTGATATTATTTCTTTTCCCGACGAGTCTTCACACAACGGGTGCGGAGGCCGAAAACCCTTATAGGTTGCTGGTAGTTGACGGAACGCGTTCTCTGGAATTATCAATGCGAGTTCAGGGTCTGGTCAGTGCTCTCAAGAAAAGGGAGGGTCTCGAAGTCGATGCACAGACCTTAAAAACCGAAGACCCGACCCTCAATCCGCTGAAGGGTATGGAAGAAGAAACCTACGACCTGGTAATGATAGTACCTCCGACAATAGAAACGGGTTCGATTGAGCAGGTATGGCTGGTTACCAGACCACTGTCTCAAATACCTCTCGAGCAAAAGCAAGGGGCCCTGGCACAGCTGGACCAGTTAAAAAAAGCAGTTTCTCAGGCCTTCGAAGACAAGGTGACACCTGTTGGCGTCAACGATGACCTTATCCCTGCTTACTTTTCCAGCCTTCTTCTTCGGGAGGGGGCGCTTAGATGAGGTCTTTCTCCGAATGGGTCGTTGATAACCCATGGAAGGTAATAGGACTGACTTTGGTCGTTACGGTAGTCCTGGGTTTTTTCATTCCCGGTATAAACCTGGTTACTAACTTCGAAGAGTATTTGTCCCCTTCCAATCCTGCAGTCGAGGCTATGGATGACGCGGAGGAGAGATACGGCTCTCAGTCCTTCGTCAGGATTACTCTGGTGTCGGACGAAACGATTTTCGACACGGAGGTCCTGGAGCGGCTTTACGAGTTGAGGGAAGAAATAAAGGAACTGGACGGCGTCGAGAACGTCGAAGGCCCGCTAAATTCCCAGATCATAATGGGCCAGGAGGATTCCCTGGTCGTTGAGAAGGTATCTCCGGATGGCGTACCGCCGAAAAATCAGGACGAACTGAAAAGCTTCAGGGAAAGGTTGATGGGGGACGACCTTCTTGTCGGGCGAGTGGTTTCTTCAACCGAAAGTTCAGCCGCTCTATCGATCGATATGAAGGCCGAGGTCAACGAGCAGGAAGTTGCCGATGAAATCAGGTCCATAACTGACGATTATCAGGGGCCGGAAGAGATATACATCGCCGGATTACCGTTTATGAACTCGGTCCTGTCGGAGGAGATCATTGACGATCTAGTTATCCTGCTGCCGCTGGTGTTCGTTGCAATAGGTATTGTCCTTTATCTGAGCTTTAGGAGCGTCAGGGGAATTCTGCTTCCGCTGACAGTGGTAACGCTCAGTACCATCTGGTCCGTCGGGTTGATGTCGTTGTTCGAAGTGCCGTTTACCCTGATAACGTTTATCCTGCCGGTCATACTGGTTGCGGTCGGGACCGCCTATTCCATCCACGTACTGAATCAGTACTACGAGCTTTCAGGCCAAGGCATTTCTAAGAAAGAGGTAATAGTTGAAACCGCAACCAAGATGTATTCACCTGTTTCAATGGCCGGTCTAACCACGGCGGCCGGGTTTCTCGCTCTGATCAGTTCGTTCCTGGTACCCCAGAGGCAGTTTGGAATCTTTGCCGCCATTGGCGTCTTCTTCTCGATAGCCTTCTCTCTGACGCTGGTGCCGGCAATACTTTCGCTTTTACCCCTCCAGGAAAAGGACCCCGATGAGGGAAGTTCGGTAATATCCTTCCTGGCAGGTATCAGGGAGTCCTTCCTCATGGGTTTCGAGAGTCTGGTGGCGAACCGAAAGAAGACCTTGCTCGGAATATTTTTCGTCGTGCTGGCCGTCTTTGCCGTCGGTACTTTTATGGTGAAGATAGAAACGTCTCAGAGGTCCTTTCTGGGCGAAAACAGCGTAGTCACCAAGGGTCTCGACTCCCTGGACAGGAGTTTCTCCGGGTCTAACCAGTTGCTCGTAGAGGTAGATACCGGAAAAAAGGACGGATTGAAGGACCCGGACGCCCTCAGAAAGATGGAGGAGTTCGAAAACTGGCTGAAGGAAAAAGACGGGGTTCAAATAAACGAGACCTTTTCCCTCGTCGATATAGTTAAGCAGCTCAACCAGAAGTACCACGGTGACGATCCGGATTACTACAGGATACCGAAAGAAGGAAAACTGGCTTCTCAGCTCCTACTGTTATTCAGCTTTCAGGGTGGCGGTCTGGGACAGCTCTCGATGGGGGACTATTCCGCGGGAGAAATCACGGGTCTTTACGACTCGGTATCCAGTTCCGAGATCGTCGAACTTGAGAAGGACATCAGGGAATACATGGACGAACACTTCGAGGATATCGACGCCGAAATGGTAGGGTCTACAAGGCTTTCCGCCATGGTTGCCTCGAAGGTCGTGTCTAGCCAGCTTGTTAGCCTCGTTGCTTCGATAGGCGTGGCCGGCTTGATTGTGGCAGTGATAATCGGTTCCGTGGTTGCGGGATTGGTTAGCCTGATTCCGCTGGTCCTGACCGTCCTGATCAACTTCGGGGTAATGGGTTACAGCGGGACGCCACTCGACCTCGCAACTCTCATGGTAAGCTCGATAGTTATAGGAATAGGGATAGATTACGCAATCCACTTTATAGAACGATTCAGAATTGAGTACGACGAGAAGAGAGAAGAGGAGGAGATGGTCTCGGCCACTTTAAGGACGACGGGCAAGGGAATATTTTACAACGCTATGGCTCTGGCAGTTGGCTTCGCCGTGCTAGCCTTCTCCTCTTTCAGTGCGATAGTTAACTTTGGTTTCCTGATGGCTTTGACGATGGTCGTTAGCATGATAAGCGCTTTTACCGTCATACCGGCGGTACTGCTCTTGCTTCGACCGTCTTTTTTGGAGGAAAAGGAAGAGAAAAGCGAACTCAAGAAATGAAACTAGAGGTGATTTAGAATGAAACTCGAACGTCAAATTCTCAATTCGGTCGTTTTCGGTCTGGCTCTGACGCTGTTACTGGTCTCCGGAATTACTACTCTCGCTCAGGATTCAATGACGGGCGACGAAATACTGGAAAGAGTCGACGAGCAACAGGAAAAGATCAGTGAGGGTGACGTGCTGTCGATCCTGAAATTTGAAAACGTAAACTCGGATGGTACGAAATCGAATTACAAGTTCGGGTCTCTTGCTAAGAGGGAGCCGGGTGAACCCAATTACAGCTTGATCTATTATCTCGAACCAGAAGACGTAGCGGGTTCGATCTTTCTAAGCAGGGATACGGAAGAAAACGGAAGCGAGATGTGGTTGATGCTTTCCGCCTTTCCTCAGCCCAAAAAGCTGCCGGCATCCGAGCGGCAAGGGAGTTTCGCCGGTAGTAACCTGACCTTCCAGGAGATCGGGAATCGGAACATGAGCGAAAGGTACGATGCGGAGCTGGTCGAAGAAACGGAACTGACGATCGACGACGAATCGGTGCCTGCGTACCTCATAGAGACCAGCGTAAAAGAAGACGCGACTGCAAAGTATCCCCGGAGTAAAGTCTGGGTCGGAAAAGAGAACTGGCTGATTTTAAAGTCGGAAGACCGGAACGAGGACGGACAGATGGCCCGTATCCTGGAAGTAGAAGAACTGGAAGCGTTTGAAGGAAAGACGGTAACGGAAAAACTTACAGCAGAAAACGTACTCGACGAGAGTGCGACGACGGTTACCTTCGAAAAAAGGGAAAGGCCGGAGAAGGAAATACCCACGTCCCTGTTCGGACCGGACCAGTTGAACGAATTCGACCCCGAAGAGTGGGGGATAAAGTAAGGGATTGCTGGAGAGGGGATGACGGGCGGGGATCGGAAAGCCCCGCCCGAAACGGACCAAAATATGTTTTCCAGCAGCTCCCGGTCCTTTACCTCGGGGGTAAATCGATAAAGGGTGGTCTATCCGAAATTCCGCGAAACCGAGAGCTCCGAGGAGCTTGCTGAATCCGATAACCGTAAGTCGGCGGTATCCAGCCGGGCTTTTTCGGGTTCTTCCAGTTCGAGCGAGGAGCCGAAGATTCCCCTTCTCCTATCGTCCGCTACATGGTAGGCATCGTAGGCGCTGTAGCCGGACCAGGCTAAGTAAACTGGGACTACAAGCCTGTTCATAGGAGAAGTGTTAATCGCTGGAAAATAATAAATGGAAGAAATCCCTACTCCTACTACGAAGTGGGTTAACGCTTTGTTTGGCTGGTCGTTTATCAGCTGGCCCGAGCCCGGAATGAAGAAGGACGCTATGGCCGGAACTATCGCCGACATATCGTTCTGGGCCGTTCCGGTCGATGCCATAGTACTGAGGATCAGGGCCGTGATAACCAACATACCGACGATCCTGGAAGTTGCGTTCAAGTGGATCACCCCTAAAGGTTCCCTTTTCGAAAATGTTTTGATAGAACTTACACTTAGAGTATTATATATATTTGGAGTTGAGGTTCCAAACTTGCCCCTAAATGAGGGTCCTTCCTTTTCTCGCCCACAAGCTCCTTCGCCCCTCCCATCCTGGTTTGATTACCGGCTAAAAAGCTCTGAAGGGATCCGGGTACCTCTGACTGACCGTTGGCGGAGGACTATCGGGAACCGAACGGGAGTTTTAGCCGATCAGGACGGTCGGGCTGGATAAAGGTGGTGAAAGAAATGAAGTGCTGGAATTGGCTGACCGCCACCCCGTCCGAAAGGGCCTTCGGGAGGTGTAAACTTCGCCGTTCCGGGGATATAATCTACTAGTGTGAAGCTGAGTTATTCTTAGGGTTGTCGCTAAAGGAGGTCACCATGGAAGAAGAGTTCTGTTTTAACCCCGTAGGCAGGGTCCTTTCCCCGCACGAATCACCGGAGGGCACTCCGATCCAGCCTTCCGCAGCAGAAGGTGTTGAGGGTAAGGTCGAGGTATTTCCTGATTACAGGGAAGGACTTGAAGACCTCGAAGGGTTTTCTCACGTCATCCTCGTCTATGTTTTTCACATGTCCGCGGGAAGCGATCTGAAGGTAAAACCATTTATGGACGAGCGGGACCGCGGTGTATTCGCGACGAGGAGCCCTGCCAGGCCGAATCCTCTGGGTATCTCCACAGTCAGATTGACCGGGGTTGAGTCCGGTCACCTGCACATCAAGGACGTCGATCTGCTGGACGGTACGCCGGTTCTCGACTTAAAACCGTACGTAGCGGAATTCGACCGACCCGATGAGAACGAAAACGGATGGCTGGCGGAAAACGTGCACAAGCTGGATGAATCCAGGGACGACGGGCGTTTTGCCCGGTAAATGACGACTTATTGGACCTGGAGGTTACCTAGATGAAAGAAGCACTTTTCTACGAGGAGCTCGAAGAAGACACGGTAAGGTGCAAGCTTTGCCCCTGGAACTGTGAGATCGAGAATGGCCAGCGAGGTGTATGTGGTGTTCGGGAGAACAGGGGAGGAAAGCTATATTCCCTGAGCTACGATAATTTGACCTCGGGAACCCCGGATCCGGTGGAGAAGAAGCCCCTCTATAATTTCGCGCCGGGAACGAGCACCTACTCGATAGCCACGCCTGGGTGTAACTGGAAGTGCCAGTTCTGTCAGAACTGGCAGATAAGCCAGGGGCCGATAAAGGGAAAGCCGATATCCCCGGAGGAAATAGTGGAGGCCGCGAAGGAATCCGGCGCAAGTGGAATCAGCTATACCTATTCGGAGCCGACTATATTTTACGAGCTTGCCTACGAGACGGCAAAGCTGGCCCATGAGGAAGGCATGTACAATACCTTCGTGACCAACGGATACACAAACAGGGAGCCGATCCGAGAGATCGCGCCCTACCTGGACGCTGTTACGGTGGACTTCAAGGGGTCGGGCGATGAGGACTTTCTCCGTGATTTCGCCGGTGTTCAATCCGTCGAACCGGTTTACGAGGCGATCAAGGAGTACCACGAACAGGGTTTGCACTTAGAGATTACCGACCTGATAGTCCCCGAAATTGGGGACTCGGAGGATAAGACAAAAGAGCTGGTGGAGTGGATCGTCGAAGAGCTCGGAAGGGATGTTCCAGTTCATTTTCTCAGGTTTTATCCGGCAAACGAGATTCAGGACCTGCCGCCCACGGAGGTGAAGAAACTGAAACGGACAAAGGAAATAGCCGAAACCGCCGGGCTAAACTACGTTTACCTGGGAAACGTACGGGGTAATACTGACATCATTTGTCCGGACTGTGGGAGGACGCTCGTATCGCGGTCGATCCGGAGAACGAGGAGTATCGACCTGGACGAAGGGCGATGTCCCGGGTGCGGGACGGAGGTAAACGTGGCTGGGTTGGAATGGATCGAAAGGGGAGATTGATATGGTCAAAAGACTCCCCGTTTGCAGGTCCTTCCCAAGAGGTCCTGAACTATAAAGGTCGACGAAAGACCTGAGAAGAGTTAACTCGGGGCAGATTTCATGGCCGAGTTGTTGGCAAAGCCCCTTCCCCTGGGTTGCGGCTTTGCATTTAAGAACCTGCCCGATTATAGTCTATTAATCGAAAGTCAATTGAGGTGATAAATGTGAAAGAACTGAAGAACAGGAGGATAGCCTTTCTGGTGGAGAACGGTTACGAGGACCTCGAGTGCTGGTATCCGAAGATAAGACTCGAAGAGGAAGGTGTTGATACGGTAGTGGCCTCCCGGTCCGCGGGTATCTATGAAAGCAAGCACGGGTACCCAATAGAAGCCAGTTACGCGGCTTCCGAGCTGGAACCGGAAGCCCTGGACGGAGTAGTAATTCCGGGCGGGACGGGCTCCCCCGACAAGCTGAGACGATCTACAGACGTAACGGGATTCGTGAACGAGATGGACGAGCAGGGGAAAATGGTGGCGATTATCTGTCACGCTGGCTGGGTCCCAATTTCGGCCGGAATTCTCGGGGACAGAAAGGCGACCAGCTACGTGGCTATCAAGGACGACATGGAAAATGCCGGCGTGAACTACCAGGACGAATCGGTCGTGGTGGACGAGAACCTGATTAGCTCCAGGCATCCTGGAGACCTACCGGATTTCCTCAGGGCAATCATCGACCACCTTTCGTAGAAGGGTCTTTCTCGGCGAAATACGAGCTTTGAGTGGTGATTATTCTTAATGCTAGATATCGAGCTGATTAGGCAAAACCCGGAGGAAGTAGAAAAGAAGTTACGAACCCGGGTGAAAGACGTAGATATAGGGAAGATACTCGAGCTGGACGAGAAGAGGCGTTCGTTAATCGGGGAAGTGGAGGATCTCAGGCACGAAAGGAACGAGGAATCCGAGCGGATAGGGAAGCTGAAACGCGAGGGAAAAGAAGAAAAGGCGGACGAGCTGATAGAAAAAACCGGCCGAATTGCCGAAGAGATAGACGAACTTGAGGAAGAGCTTCAATCCGTAGAGGCTGAGCTACAGGACGAGCTGGACGATTTACCCAACTTGCCTCACGAGTCCGTTCCCGTTAGCGATCTGGAAGAAGACAAGGAAGTTCTGGCTGAGTACGGCGAGAAAGAGACTTTCGACTTCGAACCCAGGAATCATTTGGAGCTAGGGGAACGGCACGACCTGTTCCGCTTTGAGGAGGCCGCAAAGATATCCGGAGCACGCTTTCCATTTTATTACGGGGACGGGGCGTCCCTGGAGATGGGACTTATCAATTTCATGTACTTTTACCAGGTCCGGGAGAACGAATACACACCGGTATTTCCTCCCTATCTCGCGAAAGAATCCAGTTACTACACATCCGGTCAGTTGCCAAAGTTCGAGGACGACCTTTACAGGATAGATCGCAGAGGAGAAGGCGAAGAGGAGCTCTATCTGAACCCGACCTCCGAGAGTATAATAGTAAACTACCACAGGGACGAGATCCTTTCGGAGGACACCCTTCCTGAGAAGTACGTCGCCTTCACGACCTGTTTTCGCAGGGAGGCAGGAAGCTACGGCGAGGAGGAGAGAGGTTTGATTCGGACCCACCAGTTTAACAAGGTAGAGCTTTTCAGGTTCACCCGGCCGGAAACTTCCTATAACCACTTTGACGGAATCATCGAGGACGCTGAGTCGATCCTGCAGGAACTCGACCTTCACTACCGAAAAGTACTCCTGCCCACCGCTGATCTGGCCCAGCAGTCCAGCAAGACCGTCGACCTCGAAGTATGGCTTCCGGCACAGGAGCAGTACTACGAGGTCTCTTCCATCAGTAACTGTGAGGACTTTCAGGCCAGGAGGGGGAATATCCGCTATCGCCCGACGGGCAGTGAGACCGATGAGCCCGGAGGAAAACCGGAATACGTCCATACTCTTAACGGTTCGGGCCTTGCGACCTCACGTCTGCTGGTCGCCTTGCTTGAGAACAACCAGAACCGTGATGGATCGATTGACCTGCCGGAGCCTCTATCCAGATATCTGGGGAAGGACGTGTTAACTTGAACTCAAAGCAGATAAAGGTCAGGACGGTCGACCTGACCAAGAAATTCGACCTGAGCCGGAAGGAGTCGATTACGGCGGTAAGGAAGATGAATCTGGAGGCGACTTCGGGCGAGGTCCTCGGGATATTAGGTCCGAACGGGGCAGGGAAGACCACTGCCCTTAGGATGATATCCACAATTTTGAGACCGACCTCCGGTACGGCCGTCGTCGAAGGCCACGACGTCGTAAAGGAGCCATTACAGGTACGTCAGTCGATCGGTTACCTCGCCACGGAAATGGGTCTTTACGGCCGACTCACTCCCACGGAAACTCTGACCTTTTTTGCCAGAATTAACGGACTGGAAGAGGACAGGATCGAACCGAGGATGGGGGAGGTTTTCGACATTCTCGACATGAGGGAGTTTTTGGGCAGAAAGGTAAATAACCTCTCCACGGGAATGAAACAGAAGCTATCGCTTGCTCGCAGCATCATACACGATCCGCCGGTCCTGATTTTCGACGAACCGACGCAGGGGCTCGACCTGATGACGTCGAAGACGGTAACCGATTACATAGAGGAATTTAAACGGGAAGGAAAGACGATTATCCTGTCCAGCCATATAATGAACGTTGCCGAGAAGCTTTGTGACAAGGTTGCTATACTGTTTGAGGGAGAAGTAAAAGCGTTCGGACGCCTGGATCAGTTGCTGGAAAGGCACGGCCGGGAGGACCTGGAATCCCTTTTCTTCGACATAGTGGAGGGAGGAAACTAATGAGAAATACCTGGCTTCTGTTCAGAAAAGAGCTTCTGGCCGCATTAAGGGATAGGAGGACCGCTATTCTTGTTATTGTCTTCCCGCTCGTTTTCTATCCGACGATGCTGGGGTTAATATTTCACTTTACCAGCCAGAACGTAACTGGAGACGAGGGGACGATTTCAAGGGTAATCTATCACAATAGAGAAGACTCCCCCGTCCTTGCCGAGTTCTTTCGGAAGGATGATGAAGTCCATACCACGTTTTACGAAGAGGAATCGGAGGCCAGATCTGCTTATCAAGAGAAGCGTGGGGACGTTCTTTTGCTCGCCTCTCAGGGAGAGTCTGACGGGCTGACGGTTGATATATCCTACAGGGAGTACGACCAGGAATCCGAAATAGGTGTAAGCAGGACGAGATCGATTCTGGAAAACTATCTTGAAGAGTCGATGAGACAGCAGCTGGAGGGAATGGGGATAAGCTACGAAGAAATTACCCCTCCGATGGAGATAAACGTCAGCGGTACGGGTGATGCCCAATCGATGATCGGCGGCGAAATGCTGAAGATGATGCTACCTTACTTCGTGATTCTATCGATAATCACAGCGGCGATGGGGCTGGGGGCAGAGATAACCGCGGGAGAAAAGGAAAAGAGGACGATTTCTACCCTACTGGTCTCGCGCCTCTCCCGGGAGGAGATAGTTCTCGGAAAGTTCCTGACGGTCTTCCTGGTGGCGTCAATTGCTGCCGTCTTTAGCGTGGTCGGGCTGATCTATGGTCTGGGCCTTTTTGGGGTAGAACTACCGATGGAGACGTTGACGGCCGGTATCTTTGTCGGCATCCTTTTTACCGTCCTGCCCCTGGTGGCTTTGCTTTCGTCGCTGGTAATCGGGATTGGTTCTTTCTCGCGGACACAGAAAGAAGCGAATGTATACCAAACCCCTGTACTCATGCTGGTCGTACTGACCGGCATATTATCGATGACGGGGGGGCTGGATTTCGGAACTGCCGCTTATTTCATTCCCTTACTCAACTCTCTTGAGACGTTCAAGGAACTTATCGAAGGAGTCGTGGATCCTTTTCACATCGGTGCAACTTTTTTGACCACGGTCCCGCTCGCGGTTTTGCTCATTTTTCTCTCGATCTCGCTGTTTAAAAAAGAGGATATACTCTTCCGGCAGTAGAAACCGGTTTGGGGGGTTGAAGGTTAAACGAGTCCGCCAAAAGGGGGAGAAAGTTGACTGAAACTCGAGTTCAGGATATCATACCGGGGAATCGCAGTCGCTTTTTTTAGACCGTCGAGGAGAAATTATGAAGCTTCAGACCAAAGCTGCTTTTATGGCAGGACTTATCCCGCTTGTCCTTATTGCTGTTTTGCTTCAACCCGTTCCCGGTCGTTCTCAAACGGTAGAGACGTCCGAAGAACTGATTGGGGCCGTGGAAGCACTCGATCGGGGGAATTACGAAACTGCGGTGGAAGTTCTCTCGGAGTACCCGAACGAGGCGCCTTTGAGTTCTTATGCTAAATATTTGCTCTCCAAGGCCTATCTTGGCTCGGGCAGGCCAAAAGAGGCCCTGGATTCCCTCGAAGGAATAGAAGCTGGTAGGACGGAAGAAGTGCTGAAATTCGAGAGGTATTACCTGCAGGCAAAGGCGCTACATGCTCTGGACAGGAACGACCGGGCTGGGGATCTGGGGCAGGAGGCAGAAAGTTATGCCGAAACGACGGAAGAGAAGAGTAAACTGTACGAGCTCCGTTCCTTGATAGCCCGGGAGAGAGGGGACTTCCGGAAGGAGCTGAAATTTTCAATCCGTTTGATGGAAACCACGAACCTGAGGTTCATTGGAGAGGAGCGGGAGCGTTTATTCGATCGAACGGAAGAGATAATCGAGCGATTGAGCTTTGAAGATCAGGAGCTCCAGCGCCAACTTTACTCTTTTATCGAAACCCTGATTAGGTACAGGGAGTACCGCCGGGCCAGGAGCCTGTTGCTGCGCCACATGGGGGATTGGACCGGCGACGTTAAAACCAGTGCGTATTTCCGACTTGCCTGGCTCGACGGACAGAAGCTGGACTTTCCCGAAGAAGCCCTCTGGACATTTCAGAGGTTACTTCGATCCGACCTGGACGCCTCACAGGAGGCAAGGGGGAAGTACTACCTGGCCCTTACGAAGAACGAAGCCGAAGATGAATATGATCTAGTGGGAAATCTTCTTCGGATAAACGATGCCTATCCGGATACCTACTTCGGAAAAATGGCTGCTAGGAAGGCTTTTGAGCAGGAGACCGAGGACGCAAATCTCTCCGTTTTGGATGAGACGCTCGAACGGTACAAAAATAGGCTTTCCCGGAGGGCCGTTCGGGACCAGACCTGGCGGCTTTTCTTCAAAAGCTACGCTCGAGAAAGTTTCAAATCCGCACTTGATTACCTCGGGATTCTCGAATCCTATTACGATACCACTCCGCCGAAGTTTCATTTCTGGAGACGGAAGGTAAGGATCGCGAGCCCAGAACTGGAGGCCGGAAGCGATCTTGAAGTTGCTACTTTTCAGAGGAATAGCCCGACCGACTACTACTCTCTCCTTGCCGGTGAAAAAGGCTGGTCGCGGGGAAGTTTTCAGGTAAGTGAGACATGGGCGGACTACCAAATTGGACTGGAAGAGGTGGAGGGCCGGCTACTCGAAGGGGATTTCCCTGGGGACACGCTTGCTAGGATCGAGATGGCGATATTATTGAAAGAACACGGTCTACTGAGAACGGCTCTGGCCAGGCTGGAAAGGGTTAAATCGGATATACCGGAACACGACTATTTATTTCTAAAGTTTCGCTGGCAACGACTGGCCGGACGGTACAGAGAGTCCCTGAAAGCTGCGTCCGCCCTGATGGGCTGGTACTACGAGGGAAATCGCAGGCCACCGGTTGGTGTGGTAGAGGGGGCATATCCGAGGTATTACTCCGAGGAAGTAAATCGGGCGGCTGGAAGGTTCGGCCTGCCGACCGAGCTGATTTACGCGGTAATAAGGCAGGAGAGTGCTTTCGACAGACTGGCCTATTCCACGGCAAAAGCCGGCGGCTTGATGCAGGTAATACCTTCTACCGCTAGAGGGATTGCGCAAGACCTCGGGAAAGAAAAATTCCGGTTCGAAGACCTCTTCGACACCGAAGTTGCCGTGGAGTACGGGAGCTACTACGTGAATAAACAGTTGTCCGGTACGGAGGATGCACGCCTGGGATTGATAGCCTATCACGGTGGCCCCGGCAATCTAAGTCGCTGGAGGGAAGAGTACGGGGCCAAAGACGTTGATTTGTTTGTCGAGCGAATCCCGAAGGACAGCACCGAGAACTACGTGAAAGCGGTCTACCGAAATTACCTGGTGTACCGGAATCTCTATTGAAATTAACCTCTCCAGGCGTAAGCTGAAAAGCGAATCACGATTTCGGGTCCTTGCTTAAAAGAAGAATCGGGAGAGCAGGTAAATAAGTACCCCCAGACCCGTAATACCGAAAGTCAGAAAAAACAGCAGCTTCAGCGCGAACCGCCTTGCGAACCGCTTGTCGTCTTCTGAAAGGTCAGGGTCCTTGGGATTCTTTATCTCTAATTTGTTGGCTTTTTTTCGTTGCTTTACGGATTCGCCGACCCTACCCTGATCTTTGTATACCACGGCTAGGTTGTGCTGAGCATTGACGTGTTCTTCGTTTTCTTCTATGGCGCGCTCGTAGGAATACTCCGCACGATCCAGGTCGCCGGCGTCGTAAAAGGTGTTTCCCAGCCTGTAGTAAACCTCGTCCCTGTTTACCCCGAGCTCGAGCGCCTTCAGGAGTTTCTCCTTCGCACCCTGATAGTTACCGGCCTCCCTTAACTCCTGCCCCTTTTCGACGAGGCGGTCGACGCGGTCTCTTTTTTCGGAAGGAGAGAGGTCCGATCCGCCGTCTAGCTCGACTTCAAGGTCTTTTTTACTTTCTTTATGTCCTGCCATGTCTGGTATTTCGGACTCCCTTTCTCCTTTGATGGATTGCGCAGCAGGTAGCTCGGATGGAACATCGGAAAGACCTGGATCTCTCCCCGCCAGCCGTAGAACTTCCCTCTTGCCGAGGTAATACCTTCCTCCGTGTCGAGCAAGGTCTTAGTGGCAGTGTTTCCGAGAGTTACTATTATGGACGGGTTTATTTCGGCAATTTGAGCCTCAAGGTAAGGCAGACAGGCGTCGATCTCGTCGGATTTTGGCGTGCGATTATTGGGTGGTCGGCACTTTACTATGTTGGTTATAAAGACCTGATCGCGTTCCATGGAAACGGAACTCAGGATATCCGTTAGCTTGTCGCCCGCCCGCCCGACGAAAGGTCTTCCCTGTTGGTCTTCCTGTTTACCCGGTCCCTCGCCTACGAAAAGGATCTCCGAGCCAGGATCTCCTTCACCGGGTACCGCCCGCGTTCTGTTTTCCGATAGCCTACACTTCGTACAGTTTCTGACCCTCTCAGCTATCTCCGCTAAATCCAACCGAAACAAACCCCTGTCAGAAGTATTGTTCACCTTGGGCTCCCGGTTACGGTAATCAAAGCATCTGGAGCGGGCAACGGGATTTGAACCCGCGACTTACAGCATGGGAAGCTGTCGCTCTACCACTGAGCTATGCCCGCATCAATACAATTATAAGGATGAAATCACGGCTTACAAATAATTCGGACAGGCTTACTGGCCTAAACCGGCCTTAGCGTACCCGCAAATACCTGCCACG
>JBKGZT010000049.1:0-10383 GCA_046543235.1 Candidatus Acetothermia bacterium
TTTAAAATTATTTACTTTTTTGGAAGGAAAAATGGAAAAACAGAACACAAAACATAGTGTAGCGCCTTGTGTGTAAAAAACAGCTTTGGAGAAGGTCAGCATATGTTTGACTGAGCGTTAGCGAAGGAGTTTGAGAAACCGAGCCGAAGCTTTCTCAGCTGGTCATTCCGGCTCGATTATCTCGTACTCGTAGGAGACCTCCGCGGGGTTCTTCAAGGAGTGAGTTGCCGGACAGTACCTTTCCTGTGTCAGCCGAACTGCCTTTGCCACCTTGTCCTCCGGCAGGTCTTCCCCGTAGATCTTGTAGGTCAGGTCAATTTGGGTGAACACTTTGGGGTGATCTTCCTGTCTCTCGGCCGATATGTCGAGTTTTAGGTCGTCGTAGTCCACCCGCATCTTTTTGAGCAGCGTGTTTACGTCCATCCCGGTGCAGCCGCCTAGGCCGACCAGCAAAAGTTCCATCGGCCTTGCGCCCGCCTCCGAGCCGTCGTGCTCCTCTTCTGTGTCCATGACCAGCCAGTGGTTTGAATCGCCCTTGCCGACGAAGGTCGAACCTTCGACCTGTTTGACTTCTACTTCCATTGGCTACCTCCTCGTAGTTGTAACGTGTTAAAGCTTTCGGGAGCTATTCTCTTTTGCTTTCCTTTTTGCCCAGCAAGGCAATTGCCTGTGCTCCGATTCCCTTCTCTTCGCCGATGAATCCCATGCTCTCCGTGGTAGTGGCTTTTAAATTGACTGGTGCGCCCAGGACCCTTTCGACGTTTTCCTCGATTTCCTTTCTACGCGAATTTACCCCGGGCGATTGCAGGATCAAGGTGGTGTCCACGTTGATCGGCCTGAAGCCCTCCGAAGCGGCCATCTCCGTAACTTCTTCGAGCAGCTTGAGGCTGGAAACGTCCTTGTAGGCGGGATCGTCGTCCGGAAATACCTCTCCGATATCCCCGAGACCGACGGCACCAAGCACCGCGTCGCAGACCGCGTGGACGAGGACGTCCCCGTCCGAGTGGGCTACGGTACCCTTCGGGTAGTCGAACTCGGCACCTCCGAGAACGAGGCTTTCACCCGGGCTCAAGCGGTGAAAATCGAGACCAATTCCGGTTCTCATTTCATCAGTCATCGTTGAACAGTATCTCCTTTAGGACGCTTCCCGCGGTCCCTTTTGGAAAACCGCGCCGCTCGAGAAAGCCGAGGGTCTTCCTATACCTGGCTTTGACGTCGTCGCCCTCGTATTTTTTTAGCCTCTTTTGGGCCAGCTTCCTGCAACGCTCTTCCTCGTCCTCCGGAGTGACCTTCTCGTCAAGCACCTCTTTCGCCAGTTCTCCATCCACTCCGTGTTCGAGCAGGTCTCTGTAGAGACCGGACCGCCCCTTCGGCTTGTTTTCCAGTCTGTCCTCGACGAAGTACTCCGTGAAGAGCCTGTCGTCGATCAGATTCGCTTCCGTTGCCCACTCTATCGTCTCGTCGATTATTTCCGGGGGATAATCCTTCTTCGCGAGCCGCTCCCTGACCTCTTCTTCAGTCCTCGGCCTGTACTTCAAAAGCTGGCGAAGGTAAGTCCGGGCGGATTCTAGCTCCTCTTCGGTTTCTTCGATTCCCTCGTCTTCCTCGTTACTCACCTGACTCCTCGGATGATTCCTCCTCGTCGTTCTCCGTCGACTGTCTTTCCTTAAGTCCGGCCTCTTCCAGTATTTTTTCCTCTATTTCCTCCGCGACCTCTGGATGCTCTTCCAGGTATTCCTGGCTGTTATCCACGCCCTGGCCGAGCCTGGTATCGCCGTATGAGTACCAGGATCCGTTGCGCGTAACCACGTCGTATTCCTCTCCCAGGTCCAGCAGCTCCCTCTCACGGGAGATACCGGTACCGTAAATGATGTCGAAGTTCGCTTCCTGAAAAGGGGGCGCCACTTTGTTCTTGACGACCCTGACAGTGACGGCATTCCCTATCTTCTCGCCGTCCTTCTCAAGTGTCTTGGTGATGTAGATGTTGAGACGGACCGAACTGTAGAACTTGAGCGCTCGACCGCCGGAGGTCGTGGTGGACGGTCCCCAGGGGGAGTTGTTTATCTTGGAGCGAATCTGATTGGTGAAGACGACGGTCGTTTTGGACTGGGAAATCGCCCCGGCCAGCTTCCGCATTGCCTGCGACATCAGCCTGGCCTGCAGGCCGACCTGAGAGTCGCCCATTTCTCCTTCCAGCTCGGCCTGAGGAACGAGAGCTGCCACGGAATCGATCACTACCATGTCCAGCGCCCCGCTTCGCACCAGCTGCTCGGTAATTTCCAGCGCCTCCTCTCCGGAATTGGGCTGGCTCAGTAGCAACCGGTCCAGGTCGACGCCGATCGAGCTCGAGTATTTCGGGTCCAGGGCGTGCTCTGCGTCCACGAAAGCGGCGGATCCGCCGGCCTCATGAACTTCAGCCAGCATGTGCAGGGCCAGGGTCGTCTTTCCGCTCGATTCCTTGCCGAATATCTCTACTATCCTACCCCGGGGTACCCCGCCCCCACCGAGCGCTATGTCCAGCGA
Organism: Candidatus Acetothermia bacterium; assembly: GCA_046543235.1. Classification (GTDB taxonomy): domain Bacteria; phylum Bipolaricaulota; class Bipolaricaulia; order M55B111; family M55B111; genus JAGXLP01. The sequence continues at coordinate 2,524 of JBKGZT010000049.1, forward strand.
GAGCGAACCGCTCGACGTTGTCTCGACTTCGAGCGCCTCCTGGTCGCCCATCCACATGATCGAGCCTTCTCCGTGTTCGTCCTTGATCTTGTCCAGCGTGCTATCCAGTACTTCTTCCTTGCCCATAAAATCACCTTTAATTTAGTCGTTTAATTTTCGAACGCTCGCTGTAAGAAAGTCCGCGTGCCCGACTTCCTAGCGCCACTGCTTCTCCGTCAGTTCGTAATCGAGTATCTCATCTTCGTCGAAGAAGAGGTCTATTTCCCTCTTGGCCGATTCGGGCGAGTCGGAGCCGTGAATCAGGTTCTTGGTCAGGTCGAGCCCGTAATCGCCGCGGATAGTTCCCGGGTCTGCTTCGAACGGGTTGGTTGCACCCATCATGGCCCTGATTACGCTGATTGCTTGCTCCCCTTCCACTACCATCGCGACTACAGGGCTCGAAGTGATGAACTCGAAGAGGTCCGAGAAAAAGTCCTTATCAACGTGCTCCTTGTAGTGCTCTCTGGCCAGCTCGTCTCCGACCTCCATTAACTTCATTCCGGCTATTTTCAAACCCTTGTCTTCCAGCCTTCCGATTAATTCACCGATCAAGCCCCGCTGAAGGGTATCCGGTTTTAATAGTACAAGACTTCTTTCCATTAATTTGATAACCTCCTGAAATTGGATTTACCGTTGACGGGTAGGTGGGTCACTGCGCTTTGACCCATTGATTTCCTTCCAGTCGTTCCACCAGGTCGTCCATCTCCAGCTGGAACATTATATGGGATATCCGAGCCGGGGAAAAGTCGGTCTTGGCGACCACGTCGTTGAAATGGATCGGCTCGTAATCCAGCAAGGAGAATACCTCCTTCTTGGCTCCCGTCAGGTCTTCTCCGGGTTCTTTTTCCTCGTTCTGATCGAACGGAAGCGCTGCCTGGAGGTCCTTGAACTCCTCCACGACGTCGGAGACGTCCTCGACCAGCTTGGCCCCGTCCTTTATCAAACCGTGGTTGCCCCTCATCGTTGACTTTCTGATGTCGCCGGGCACTGCAAACACCTCACGGCCCTGTGTTAGGGCATCGTGGGCGGTTATCAGCGCGCCGCTGGACTCCGGAGCCTCCACGACCAGAGTTCCCCTTGTCAGACCGCTAATTATCCGGTTTCTCTGGGGAAAGGTCCACTTTGCTGGTCTCTGGTAGGAGGGGAACTCGGTTATTACTGCGCCGTTCCGGGAGATCTCCCGCATCAGGTTAGCGTTGCTTTTGGGATAGGTATGGTCGAAACCCGTCCCCATTACTGCGATAGTCCTGCCGCCGGATCCCAGGGCCGCTTTGTGACTGTAGGTGTCGATACCCCGGGCCATCCCGCTGACCAGGGTAAACCCCTCGCGGGCGAGCTGAGCCGCCAGGTCCTTGGCGACCTTTTTACCGTAGTTGGTGTTCTTCCTCGTTCCCACCATGGCGATCCCCAGTTGGTCTTCTTCCTGGTAATCGCCCTTTACGTAAAGGACCGGAGGGGGCTTGTCGATCGTCCGCAGGGAATCCGGATAGCGGGTGTCATCCAGGGTAAGTACTTCCAGGTTTCGCTCTCGACACTTTTCCAGCTCTTCCTTCAGGTCTTCCTCGTCCCGCTGATTGCAGAACTTTTCGGCAGCGCCGCCGAAACCCTCTACCGATTCCAGCTCCTCCCTGGATGCATTCCAGATCTTCTCCACGGAAGAGAAATGGTTCAACAGCAGGTGGAACCGCTGGGGAGTGATCGCGGAGTTCATGTTTATCCCCAGCCAGTACTTTTTTTCACCTCGACACATCTTTTTCACCTTTACTTCTTCGTCTTTATATTTTTAAGATATTAAATGTGTCGAAGTTATGCAAATTAGATCTGTGGATCAGAAATAATAGTGAAAACCCGACCCGAAAGTCATGCCGAACTGTTCGATGCTCTGGGCCTGCATCCCGAACTCGAGGTTGAGGACGAAGGCCTCCGAAAAGACATCGACGCTTATGCCTCCTGTTCCGACGACGGAGAACTCCCCGGAGTCAGAAAAAAAGCCGAAATTATAGGCTCCTCCGCCGGCCAGGTAGAAGTCGACCCTGCTGTCTTCCGTCAGCCTGTAAAGGGACCTGACCGAGGTCGTGCCGCTCAGGCCGATATGTTGGTTGGACCAGAGGATTGCGTTTCCTTCCAGCCCGAATCGCGGGTTCAACCAGATCCTGGAACTCAGGCCACCCGAAGGCGAGATAAACTGAGCTCCAAACCCGTACCTCGGGTACCCTCCCGTCCCTTCTGCTTCTTCCGTGTTCATCTCCTGTCCTGTTGCCGCCGAAGAAGGGGGAAGGGTCAGGAGCAGTAAACCAAGAATCAGGATAAATCCCGGTATTAAGTCTTTTCTCAAAGTGATCACCCGGGATATTCTAACTCAAAACGCCGCGGTTGTTAAATATTTTCAACTCAACTCTTTTATAATAGGGTTAATTCAGGCCACGACTAGTTTGACCGGTTAAAAAGCTCTGGCTCGGTTACTCAAACTCCTTCGCCTACGCTCAGTCAGAGGTACCCGGACCTTCCCAGAGTTTTCTTAACTGGTTAAAGCGGTCATAGTTTGGGTTAACGATGGTGAAAAATTGAGCAAAAGTTAGCCCACCTGGGTTTGGAGCTCCGGCTTTAATTCCGTTTTAACCTTGACAATATAGTACCTTTCTGATACTATAATGAAAAATGTTTAGTGAAGTGGTAGAGATGGTCAGGTTTGCGGATATGAAGAAAGGGAAATCGAGCCGGGAAGCAGCCAGGGTTAGTATTGCATAGCGGACGACAGTAAGTTCAATATGGGCTTTACGCACATCGGATCCTTCACTAGACGTTATCTGCCTTGACCGGGGCAGAAAAACCCCTGAAGGACGAATTAGCAAGAAGGATCGAGGGGTTAATTCGTGATCGGCGAGTTTTGAGATTTTTACTTGGCAGCATCATATATTCTTATTCTAAGGTAATGCTCACACCCCCTCGGCGGAGCATTCGGGCAAGTTCGACCTCCCCTCCGGTCGAACTTGCCTAATTTTTCCCTATTTTCTTCTCGTATCTATCGGCCAGGGGCTTAGCCCATTTTTTCTGGAGGGGGTCGTATAACCTAAACCCAAATTAATTACTCACATGAGGTGTGTGTAAAACCATGAGAAGTAGAGGTTCGTCGTAATTTCCACGATCCTGATTCTGAGCCTGGTTCTTTCTTTTGGTGGAGTAAGTTTCGGGGAAGAAGAACCGACGTATAGGTTCGCGACCGAAGCGGCATGGGCACCCTGGGATTACTACAACGATGAAGAGGAACTCGGTCGGTATAGATATCGATATCATCAGGGAAATCGCCGAGGTTGAAGGTTTCAACGTCGAGTTCGTTACTTCCTCCTGGGATTCTCTCATCCCGATGGTCAACATGGGCAAGGCCGATATGACCGGGGGGAATGTCGATTACCGAGAAGCGGGAGGAGATGGTCGATTTTACCGAACCGTACTGGTTCACAGAGATGGCCGTCCTCGTCCGGGAAGATAGTCGCGGGTCGGTATTTTCGGTTTGCCGATACCTTCGTGGTCGTCGGCGTGATTTACCTCGTTCTCGTCTACGTCTTTTCGACGTTAATTGACAGGATGGAGCGGAGCCTCCGGATTCCCGGCTTCGAGATGCGGGACTAGGTCCTTTGCATTACGGAAGCTTGTAGGTTCGGCCTTTTGGTCCTCCCAGTACTCCGCTGGGAAGGAATAAGATTGGAAAAACCGTCCTTCTCGGGTAAGATCAAAACAAGCTATGTCAGGTAACGAAGACGTATTCCGGGCTGAGAGGTACGAGAGACAGATGAACCTCCTGGGCGAATCAGGGCAAAAGGCTCTGAGGGAGTCCACCGCCACCGTGGTTGGACTGGGTGGTCTGGGCTCGCCGGCTGCTACCTACCTCACGGCTGCCGGTTTCGGAAGGCTCGTCCTCGTGGATTACGACGAAGTCACTCCGAGCAACCTTAACCGGCAGGTTCTCCACGGATCGGACGATGTGGACAGGAAGAAAACCAGGTCGGCCAGGGAAAAACTGAAGGAGCTGGATCCCGAAATCGAGCTGGAGACCTGCGAGCTGGAGCTGGAGAAGGATAACGTGGAGGAGTTGCCGGAGACGGACCTGGTTCTCGGAGCGGTCGATAACTTTCGCGTCCGTTACCTGCTTAACGAATACGCGGTTCGAGAGAAGATACCCTATATTCATGGAGCTGTAAAGGGTTTCAACGGGCAGTTGATGACGGTAATACCGGGTAAGACTGCTTGCCTCCGCTGTACCTTTCCGGAAGGAGCCCCCGAAAGGGAGGGTATCCAGGTTCTCGGACCCACGGCAGGGGTAGTCGGTACGATGATGGCCAACGAGGCGATTAAATACGTCACAGGGGTCGGGCAGACAGAGGAGGAATTACTGCTGCTGAACCTGAAGGAAAACAAATTCGAGCCGGTTGGCGTAAGCAGGGTCCCCGATTGTCCCGTCTGTGGGGATCTTTGACTATTATCCCCCGGATAAGCACCGGGGTCCATCCGTGACGAAAAAGAGTAACCGATTTCGGTTCTCTTACAAACGATTGGGGTTGTCCCTCTCTACTTGTCGGAGTAATCTGATTCCAGGTGAAACGGTTCAGTCCAGATCACTGTGGATAAGCCTTCCTCTTTGGAGATTGGATGAGCCACGGAACCGTTTTCGAGTCGGAAAGGAACTCCCGGAGGTGGAGGATGGGTATTTCTGTCGATTTTCTGGAGGCTTTGAGTTTCTTGACGGTGAGCGTCGGAATCTCGGTGGTATTTATCCGATTAATCAGGTTAGGAGGATATTTCGGAGAATAATTTCGAAGGCTGAGACCGCCGCACGCGCCGTTTAAGCGGAGATGATTGAGGTTTAGGCGGTTTTTAGCTTGATTTACCTGCAGGTTAACTGCCTGGTTTAGGGAAAACCATTCGTGTTTTTTTACCCTTTATTTTGATAAATTTAAACCTATGAAAATAAATAAAAAAGATAACTGGACTGACGGAAACGAAGGACGGTTTTTCCTCGCCCTGTCGGTATTTGTGGTTGGGGTCTTTTTGATCACCCCACATGATGTTCGTCTATACGGTGCCGCAAGTGAATTTGGTGTTGAACTGGACGCCGAGATGGGGTTCGAGAGGAGTGAAGTTGATTTAAGCCCCTGGTGGGACTCGGAGGTCGAGCTGGGTTACGAGACGGATTCCACCTATTTTGAGAGCGAGACGCTGGTCGATCAGGGGGTCTATTCGGACCAGGAGCTCATGGTTGGTTTCATCGGGAATGACCTAAACGGGGAGTTAGACCTGAGCTTCGATCCGGAAGAGGAGGAACTGGAATCGTGTCGGGTCGGGGGGACGCTGAGCCCGAATCCCGTAACGACTCTAGAGGTGGATTACGAGACGGAGAGCTGTCTTCCCCGCAACCAGCGTAGTCCGGAACGGGAGCTGGAGGTCGAGGTGGAAAGAGAGGCTAAGGAGGGAGTAGAGGTAGTTCTGACTTCTACTTTTCCCCGAGGATCCGGCGGGGGCGTCGCTATCCCGGAAGAATCCAGTCTGGAGGTAGATGCTTTGCCGTTTGAGAACTTCTCGATAAATCCCATCCTGGAACTGGAAGAGCTCGTTCCCGTTGAATTGAAGGTCGACCTCGAAGACGCCGTCCTGTTTGAGGAAACCGAGGAGGTAGGATTCGAAAGCGAGGTCGACTGGGAGTTTTCGGATGACTATGCCGAGTTCGACCCCGAACTTACCACGGAGAGGTTCGTATTCTCTCTGGAGAGCGACCTTCGTTTCAGCGCCGATCGCCCGGGGAAAGTGGTTCGAATCAACGAGCTGGAACTGGGGGACGTCGAACTCGGCGAATGGCAGTTGGACTTTACCAGGGATTTCTCTCAGGAGGAGACGGAACTGGCTTTTGAGACAGAGCCGGGAGCCCTGGAGGTGGAGCTGGAACTCCTGTTTGAGGATGCCGAATTCGGAGTCCGACCGGAAGTCGGGGAACTTGGCGGTAAGGCAAGTTTCGACTTAAACGAGCGGACCGAGTTAGTCCTCGAGTCCGAAACGGAATTCGAGTCCCGGGTTCCCGAAGTGACTCTATCCTTCGACTATTCACTGTAAGGCCAACTGGGCCGGATAGTGTATAAGCAACTGTGTAAAAGAATTTATAGCTTTGGAAACCGTTCAGGAAAATCCCATCGGAGGCGAGCCGAGATCGGAAAGGGGGATTTCCCCGCTGGAGAAATTGATCCCTGGTTTTATCGAACGGTTTCCAAAGGTAGTTTTACAGGTAAAATGCTGTAATATGTAGGTTTTTCTACTGGAATTGCCATCCCTTTCTCTTTATATTTAACGCAACGAACCGGCCTACAGCGGTTTCTCCGTTCCCCTTTGTCGTATATTTTGACGAATTGAATCTCACTTGGTTGATGGTTTTTTCAGGAGGCTCTGTCATGCGGAATCTCGAGGACAAGAAACAGTGGACGCTATCGGCCCTGTTATACCTTGGCCTGGGAGCGGTAGTGATGCAGTTTCGGGGTGCCATGCTTCCCAACTTTCAGGCGGAGTTCGGTGTCTCGGAGTCGCTCCTCGGTTTGGTCTCCCCGGCGGGAACCATGGGGTTCACGATCGTGGCCCTGACGACCGGCATGATGGCGGGTCGGGTGGACATCAGGAGGTACATCCAGACCGGAGCCCTCTTAACCGCCGTTACTACCTTCCTTATCGGCCTGGCTCCGTTCTATTCGCTCTTCCTGGCTGCCATCGTCCTTCGAGGTATGGCGGGAGGAATGCCGGGCGGTTTGACCAGACCCATTCTCGGCCATCTTTATCCGGATAGCAAGGGAAAAATCTTCAACGTTCACGAAGCCGTCTGGGCTTTTGGCGCTGCCTGTGGTCCCCTGGTGGCCAACCTGGTGCTTCACTTTGCGGGGTGGCGGGCCGGTTATTACGCCCTCGGGGTAGCCTTCGTCCCGATATTTCTGTTCATGTTTGTGACGTCCGATTTCCCAGCGGAGATCGAAGAAGAACCGCTGACCCGGGAGGGGTTTTCCGAGATCATCAGTCACCCGGTGGTGCTTGCAGTCGGGGTCGCGCTGTTTTTAAACGTCGGCGTGGAAGGCGGTTTCTTCACCTGGCTTCCCTATTACCTGTCTCAAACTCTGCCGCAGAGCGTGGCCAACTTCGCGCTCACCGGTTTCATCGGTGCTTACGTTCCCGGACGTTTGATCAATGGCTACCTGTCGGAGAGGTTTTCTTATACATCCCTGATAATGGGAGCGGCAGTGGGAATAAGCATCTTGCTGGCTGTGGCCTTCTTCCTTGTGGGAGGGTACTGGCAAATTGGCGTGATAGTCGCAATAGGCTTTCTCATATCGACGGTCTTTCCTAACCTCTTTTCCCTGGCTGCCAAAACCTATCCCCAGTACAGCGGCCCGATTAACGGCCTGGTTATGACTTTTGATCCCCTGGGGATATCCGTTTTCCCCGTCTTTATAGGTATAATCGCGGAAAGCTTTGGAATCGAGATGGGAATGAGGTTCCTTATCCTGCCTATGCTAGGCGTGATCCTTACCGTCGCCTTTCTCCGGAAGAAGGTCAGCCGGAAGGTCGATGGATCCGGCCAGTAGCCACGACCTGGGCTGGCGAGCTTGCCCGGCCGACCGGAGAGTAATAGACTACCTGTATTGACGATTGTGAAAGAATTGAGTGTCTCTTAATTTCCGATTGTTCGAGGGAGAGGTTTTGCGGATGTTGAAGGGTTTGAGGGCTGAAAAATAAAAAAGTGGTGCCGAGGCCCAGAGTCGAACTGGGGACACCCGCCTTTTCAGGGCGGTGCTC